>NZ_JBBKBO010000003.1:0-494080 GCF_037890215.1 Prevotella sp. HCN-7019
CAACTCTTACCGCTTCATCTTGATGACTACACGGAAGAAGAATCTGTCTCTGTCCAGGACCGCCGTATCTCTCGGTTCAAAAAGCACCTGACATCTATTCAAATAGACGGTTCGTTTACCTCTGATCCTCAACTCCTGAAAAGAAGAAGAGAACCGTGCTCATTGTACTACTTCTCTGTCTTTTATGTAATCTTCTTCAAAGAACTCTTTTCTTGTTGTCTCAGGACTTACTTCCTGAAAGCGGATGCAAAGGTATACACTTTTTTCACTTATTCCAAATATTTTCGAAAGAATTTTGCAATAATCATGAATTTTTATTGAATAATTGATTATAATCAAGTTTTAGGGCACTATTTGCCATGAAAAAACACGATTTTAGCAAAATCGTCATTTAAGATAAAAATGAAGACTAAACAACAAATAAAGACATAAACAAGAGAAAACTATGAACAAAATTTTATAACGCCACAAATCGATCACAATATAAAAAGGAACTGCATTATTTGTACATATCGCTATAACTGTGTATATTTGTAATGGATTTTCATGAATGGCGGTCTTACAGATTGATAAAAAACCGACACTAAAAATCAAGGCCACATGAATATATGGACAAAGCAATGCCTACAAAACATCACATTATAGCTTATACATTATTATATTATATATGGAATCATTAAAAGAGCTGTACAGAATCGGAAAAGGTCCATCAAGCAGTCACACAATGGGCCCGCAGAAAGCAGCAAAAATATTCAACGAGCACTATCCTGATGCAAAAAAAATAGAAGTCGTACTGTATGGCAGTCTTGCCGCAACCGGACGCGGGCACATGACTGACGTCGCCATAAAAGAGGTATTCGGCGACGATGGTCGACTCAACATCGTATGGCAACCATCCATATTTCTGCCCTATCATCCCAACGGAATGAAATTCACTGCATACGACGAAGCAGGCAATACCTGCGGAGAATGGACCGTATACAGCGTGGGAGGCGGTGCACTGTCGGAAGGTAACAATCCGAAATGGTTGCAGGACTCGCATGAAGAAGTTTACGAAAAAAACTCCCTAAGTGAGATAATGGACTGGTGCAACAATAACGGACGCAACTATTGGGAATATGTAAAAGAAAGCGAGAACAGCGACATATGGGACTACCTGATGGAAGTATGGAAAATGATGAAAGAATCTGTGGAACGAGGAATTGACCACGAGGGTGCTCTGCCAGGTCCGCTCAAGTTGCCGCGCAAGGCACCGACATACTACGTAAAGGCAAGAGGATACAAACAGTCGCTTCAGACCCGCGGACTCGTATATGCATACGCACTGGCAGTGAGTGAGGAAAACGCATCGGGAGGCACCATAGTCACCGCTCCCACATGCGGATCGTGCGGAGTGATGCCAGCCGTACTATATCATCTGTCGAACGGCCACAACTTCAGCGACACCCGCATACTCCACGCCCTTGCCACAGCAGGAATATTCGGTAACGTTGTGAAGACCAATGCCTCCATCTCCGGTGCCGACGTAGGATGCCAGGGAGAGGTGGGCGTAGCATGTGCGATGGCCTCTGCCGCTGCCTGCCAGTTGTTCGGAGGCAGTCCGTCTCAGATAGAATATGCCGCCGAAATGGGATTGGAACACCATCTGGGAATGACATGCGATCCGGTATGCGGCCTCGTACAGATTCCATGCATAGAGCGCAACGCCTTCGCCGCCACACGAGCTCTCGACGCAAACTTGTACGCTGCGTACTCCGACGGCAAACACAGCGTCTCGTTCGACCGCGTTGTAGAAGTGATGAAACAGACAGGTCACGACATACCTTCACTATACAAAGAAACAAGCGAAGGAGGTCTGGCAAAAGACTATAAACTCTGAAACAAAACAACATATACGCCTACCGGCATAATAACCGGAGGCGTATATGTTCCCAACAGCACAACCGGAGTTGTGCAAAATACGACATGTAAAAATCCGGATTTGTTAAAACAAAGTGCTCTGAAAATAGATTTTACAGCAACGACGCTACCGCAACGCAAATTCCTCGAAAATCACAAAACAACGCAAGCACACTGATAGACAACACGTTACATCGTCAGTATATTTTCATATATCATTTCACCAATTACAAAAGAGTGCTTTTTACCATGCGAAACACGCTATTTCACACCATGAAACAGACCAAACCGGCACCCAAAACAGACTATAATAGGAGCCAATAAGGCCTATTTCACACAACAACGGCAAGCAAAACACCCGACAGTCTCCTTTTCCCTAAACCAGAAAAGGCTTTAATGCCTGCTGCGACTTTCCAGAAACAGAATTACTGACGCAGAAAAACATGCGGCAGATTTAACTTAAAACCGTTAAATAAAAAACAACGAAAACAGCGTAGAACGTCTATCTCAACACAGCAACGACATACTCCGAACTCGTGCCGATGCGAAACTTTCCGCCCCAAATGCCAATGCCGCTGCTGACATAAAAATCGGTATTGCCCTTGCGCATCGAACCGTACGCGTTCTCATAGAGAGCATCCTCTATCCAACTGACGGGCCACACCTGTCCATAATGAGTATGTCCGCTAAACTGAAAATCGACTCCAGCCCGCGCACTGCGGTCGAGATGATAAGGCTGATGGTCGAGCAATATGGTATACTTGGTCTTCGGTGCCTCTTTCACAAGCTGTGCCACACTCTTCCGTCCTGCACGCGATCGGTCGTCGCGACCTATTATCGTGAGTTCTCCTCCGATAGTCACACTGCTGTCGCACAGCAAAGTGATGCCCGCCTCACGGAAGAACTTCTTAGCATCGGCAATGCCGGCATAATACTCATGATTGCCAGGACAGGCATACACCGGCGCTTTGATGCGTCTGAAACAGGCAGCCATATTCTCCTCGCGCAGCGGTTTCATACTGCCGTCTATTATGTCGCCCACAATGAGCACCACGTTCGGCGACGCCGCATTTATCATGTCCACCCACCTCTCAATTTCTTTCGCCGTGTTGTGATAGCCGATATGCATGTCGCTCAACATCACAATCCTCAACGGCGAAGCCAACGGACGGGCGGCGCGCAGCTCCATAGTGCGCATCTGTTTGTCACGATAGTTGGCGTTAGCATAAATGAAAAGCACACAGACAAACAACATAATACCCACACTACCCGTCACACTATGATGCAGAAACGACGACGGCACAAGTCTCACCAGACGTCCTAAATCAAGAAACAGGAAAATCATGACAAGATAGAGCAGCACAAAGAGCGAAGAAGTGCCGACCTCATAAACAATACGTCCGGCCACCAGCGGCAGTGAGTCCGGACCTATAAGGAAATGAGAGAAAAGACACACAACGGGCAACGACATCAATGCTACCGCAGCACTCTTCCATACCGGCGACAGCGGCAATATCTGCCAGACATGCCACACGACATAGACAAAGCCCAGCAGTGGAAGAAGGAAAAATATAAAAAACCAAAGTTTCATATATGCAAAATTAAATGACACTGACGAAAGAGGAAAATATTTTTGCATCATTTTAGAAATACACCGATGCCTGAAGACACGTTACGCACCGCACGAAAGCTCCACAAAGAATCAAACAGGCAAATAAAAACAAAAGTGTACATGCATCAGCCATTACGATGCATGTATACTTTCTTATAAACCAAAAGCCTTCCGACGACAGAATAAAATGTGTCACCGGAAGGCTTTATGTAATAAAACAGGCCCTATATATAAACCTTTTTTCAGTTCATTCAGATCCTCATAGCCGTCATTTCACGACCGTAGCCTTTTCTATTCTTATATCCTCCAGAGGTCGGGCATTGGCGTCGGTCTGCACACTCTGTATGGCTTCCACCACATCCATCCCCTCAGTCACCTCGCCGAACACAGTGTATTGTCCGTCCAGATGTGGCGTACCACCGAGAGTCTTGTACGTCTCACGCATCTCCGGCGTCAGTTTCACCTTGCCTCCCGTGGCTACGTCGAGTTTCTGCTGAGTTCTGTCCAACATGGCATCACTGTAGCGTATGCCGTAAACTATGTAGAACTGACTCATCGACGAGTTGCGTTCCGGATTGTCAGCATCGCCCTCGCGCGCAGCAGCCACCGCTCCACGCTTGTGATATATCTGCGGACAACGGAACTCAGCCGGCACTGTATAAGTCTCGGATGTCTCACCGAGGAGTTGCCCAGGCTGAGCATGGCGGCTTGCAGTGTCGCCTGTCTGAATCATAAACTTGCTTATGACTCTATGAAACAACTGTCCGTCATACCATCCCTCACGCACGTTTTTGAGAAAATTGTCGCGGTGGAGCGGCGTCTCATTGTAAAGTGCAATGCGTATGTTTCCCTTGTTTGTCTCAAACAGAACCTCGTGGCGCAGAGTATCCTGCGCCACGGCCGGCATGCCAACAAGCAATGCCACAATACATAATAATATATGTCTCATCATTTGTTTTCTTCAAATGTTATATCGTACACGACTGTATTTCACATCAGCCGTGTACATAATCGTCAATACATCTCGTCGGTTCCAAGCTCTGCCTTGTCTATCTTTTTTCTGTCCATGGCATGCCACACATAGGCAATATAGGCCACAACAAAAGGCACAAGCAGCGACACCACAGCCATGACAGACAGAGTGAATTCACTGCTGCAGCTGTTGGCTATGGTCAGCGAACTCTGCAAATCAGCGTTCGACGGATAGTATGCTGTTCCGTTCCAGCCGGCACATAACAATAGGGCAAGAACCGTCATCACCGTACCGATACCGGCAGGCCATATTCCTTTTATGTAAGTCTTACTTACAATGGTTCTGACAATAGCATAAAGCACAAGCACTACACCTATAAAGAACAGTGCGAAGACATACCACATGGTGATGATGTTGTCGAAATACTTACCCGGCACAACACTTATCACACCAGTCGCGGCATCATAGGCATAGCCATCCTTAATGAGAACATGTATTACAAACGCCACGAAAAACAGCAGGAACGGCACCGCCGCACCCAGAAGTCTGACGCTGCAACGGCAGCGTATGTTCTCGTCGTTCACATTATTCATCACATAGAGAGCTCCAAGCACACGGGCAAGAAAGAATACGGCGAAACCCAGTACGAGGTTCCATACATCGAGCAGAGCGTCCAGTCCACCGCTTCCGTTGGCCCAACGACTTATAACAGGCTGCATGCCGTCGGCTATGTTGTTCTTGTCCACAATGAAGTTCGAGCCATTGAAGAATGTGGCTACAGCTCCTCCGAGAAGCAGCGGACCGATAATGCCATTCAGTACAAGAAACCATCGGAATGTACGCGTACCCAGCATGTTGCCCAGTTTGTTCTGGAACTCATAACTCACTGCCTGAAGCACGAACGAGAATAAGATAAGCATCCACAGCCAGTAGGCACCGCCGAAGCTTGTACTGTAGAACAACGGGAACGAGGCAAAGAAAGCACCACCAAATGTTACGAGTGTAGTGAAAGTCAGTTCCCACTTACGACCTGTACTGTTCACCACCATGCGTCGTTCCTCCTCCGTACGTCCGAGACTGAATATCATGGAGTTGGCTCCCTGCACAAACATGAGAAAGACAAGCAATGCTCCTAGGAGCGACACCACGAACCACCAATAATGTTGCAAAAATTCGTATGACATAATTTTCGTTTGTTTAATGTTTAATATTTTGTGACTCCCCCGCCACAGACACTTTTCTTCCGTTCTGTGGTTTCAGGCGACACATCCGGAATACGTGTATGTATCAACGCGACGTGTATTCCGGACCTTTCTTTATCTGTTTGCAGAGAATGTTCACCTCGACAGCAAGCAATGTGGTGAAGAGAGCAAGGAATATGAAGAACGTGAGGGCAACCGAACCCGAACTTATGTCGGATACTGCCGCGCACGTAGGCATCAGATCCTGTATTGCCCACGGTTGGCGTCCCATTTCAGCAACAATCCATCCTGCTTCGCTAGCGATATAGGCCAGTGGCAGAGAGCACACCCCTATCCACAGCATGTAGCCGTATTTCTGTATGTCACGACGATAGAGCAGGAATATAATTACAGCAAAAAGAAGTATGAAATATGCGCCCAGTCCCACCATGACACGGAATGCATAGAAGCACAGAGGGATATAAGGCACAAGCTCCGATTTGTCTTTGATATAACCATAACCGAAATACGGCATGTTGGCCTGCAGTCGGGCATTCAGTCCGGCTAGCTCACTGCTGTCAGCCGATGCAGCCTTACGTTCCCGATAGAGCGCAAGCGTGTTTATCGCAATTCTGCCCTTCTCCATCTTCTCTTCAGCCGACAGTTCTTTGGTTCCGTCGGGGCGGACATACCCGTTAAGTATGTCGTTAACTCCAGGAACATAGCCCTGCGGATCGTGTGTGGCAAGAACGGAAAGCCCGTATGGTATGCCTATACGCAATGGCGGTTCACCACCCTTGGCATAATCGGGTTGCTCAAATGGATTTACAGCCGCTATGGCAGTGAGGCTCACACCGGTACCTCCGTCGTAGAGCGCCTCCATGGCTGCCAGCTTCATCGGCTGTACCTTGGCAACCTTCACAGCAGAGAGGTCGCCGGTGAACGCAGCTAACAATGAAGCAACAAGTCCGAACACCGCACCTATTTTCATACTCGCACGCGCGAGTTCCTGGTCACGTTTCTTTATCAGATACCAGCAACTTACGGCTACTACAAACACGGCTCCCACTATCCATGAGGATATGACCGTATGGAAGAACTTGTCAATGGCGAACGGCGACAATGCCACGTCGGCAAAGCTTATCATCTCGTTACGCACAGTGTCAGGGTTGAACTCACAGCCTACCGGATACTGCATCCATGCGTTTGCCACAAGTATCCACCAGGCCGATATCGTGGCACCGATACCCGTGAGCCATGTAGAGGCAAGATGAAATCCGGGCGACACTTTTTTCCATCCGAAGAACATCACAGCCACAAATGTGCTTTCAAGGAAAAAAGCCACGATGCCCTCTATGGCAAGAGGCGCACCGAATATGTCGCCTACAAACCACGAATAATTGCTCCAGTTGGTACCAAATTCGAATTCAAGAATAATTCCGGTAGCCACACCCATAGCAAAGTTAATACCGAAAAGGCGCTGCCAGAATTTGGCCACATCCTTCCAGAAAACATTCTTCGTGCGATAATAGCACGTTTCCATGATTCCCATCACGACGGCAAGCCCCAGAGTCAGCGGCACGAAAAGCCAATGATAAATGGCAGTAAGTGCAAACTGAGCCCTCGACCAATCGATCGCAGCAGGATCAACAGACATTAAAAGATTGTACATAAGCTTTATTTTTTATTTGTTTTTAATTCATTTATGATGTATTCCCCTTACCGTCCCGTGAGTTGTCCTGACACAAATTCGGCCTCCTCACCCGGAGACGAATGTTCTCCTATAAAGTCCGGAAAGAAAAACAGTTTGAGTATAACGAATATAATGAACAGCTTTATCAGTATGACAAGCCATAAAGTACGGCCGAGCCTCATGTTTCTGAAGCCGTCGTAATAAAGATCGAACACCTTATATAAAAATTTCCTCATAAGTAGTTGCTACAACAAAAACAATATTGCACGCCCTTCATAAACATAATTCCAGACAAATGCAAATATACAATATATATATCATCGATTTTTATTTATCTTATTGTTTTTTATGTAAAAATCCTGCTAAAAGACTTTTTCTACAAACTTACGCCATTACAGAACACTTCTGACGGTATGAAAACTCGATGTCATAAAAACAGACAAAGAGTCATAAACGGTGATTGTCAATCATTTAAAATGCCGTCCAACTCTCCTGTTTTTCGGCAAATAGCATCTTTTTAGATATATTAAGAAATGCAAGATGAATTTTGTTGCTTATTTAAGATAAAAGGCATAAATTTGCAGAATATTTTTCAACTGTAAAATAAAAAATATACATACATGAATAAGAAAACCTGGATAATATTAACAATAGCCGGAATCGTACTCATCGGAAGCATCGCATATCTCGTAATATCACTGCAGAAACAGAAGCAGGAAAACAAAGCCATGCTCGAACTTGCCGAACTCGACAAGAAGGAAATGGAAAACGAATATATGCAGTTTGCCAATCAGTACAGCGAGATGAAGACTCAAATAAGTAATGACTCCATCGTCGCACAACTTACGGCAGAACAGGAAAAGACACAGAAACTGCTGGAAGAACTCAGGCAAGTGAAAAGCAGCGACGCAAGAGAGATAGCACGTCTGAAAAAAGAACTTGCCACTGTAAGAGCCGTCCTGCGCAGCTATGTTCTGGAAATAGACTCCCTGAACAGACTGAACCAGAATCTGATGGAAGAAAACTCAAGAGTTAAGAGTCAGTATTCTGAAGCTACCAGACAGATCGAAGGCCTGAGCTCGGAAAAAGCATCGCTCTCTGAGAAAGTGGCAATAGCGGCACAGCTCGATGCCACAGGCATAAGCATGACATTGAACAACAAACGTGGAAAATCCACAAAGAGCATAAAGAAATGTAAGACTGTACAGGTGAACTTCACCGTAAGCAAGAATGTCACTGCACAAAGCGGCATGAAGACATTCTACGTAAGAATAACATCCCCTACCGGCGCACTGCTCGGTAACGCAGGCTCTTTTGCTTACGAGAACCGCAATCTTAACTGTACAATGAAGAAGACCGTTGAATACGGCGGTCAGGAACTTGCGCTCACGACCTACTGGGACGTAACGCAGACACTCGTTGCCGGCACATATCAAGTCAGCATATTTGCCGATGGAAACATGATTGGTTCAAGAAGTTTTACATTTAAATAAATGGTAAGATTATCCAACATAATATTCTTCCTATGCATTGCATCATCTGCATCAGCACAACAGGTACTTAGTCTTGACAGCTGTCGGGCTATGGCAATCCGTAACAACAAACAACTCAGCATATCGAGACTGAAACAAGAGGTTGCCAAAAACACCAGAAAAGCCACCAAGACAAAGTATCTGCCAAAGATTGACGTGCTCGGCGGCTATGAATATACAAGCAAGGAAATATCCCTGTTGAGCGATAAGCAGAAATCAGAAATAAGCAATATCGGCAATAAGGCGAACGGTATAATAGGCAACGAGGTGACACCTATTATATCAAGCCTCACACAACAAGGCATCATTACACCCGAACAGGCCACTCACCTGGGCAATTTCATTTCACACTTCGGTTCTTCCATGGGTGAGGTTTTGAATCATGCCGGCCAGAAAATAGTGGATGCCTTTGAGACAGATACAAGAAACATGTTCATGGCTTCCGTCATGCTGAAACAGCCCATTTACATGGGCGGTGGCATAATTGCGGCAAACAAGATGGCCAGAATAAATGAAGAGCTCACCCGTAACAGCACAGAAACGACAAGACAGAAAACCCTCTATGACATCGATCAGGCCTATTGGACCGTCGTTTCGCTCAAACACAAACAGAAACTGTCGCACAGTTATCTTGATCTTGTGCGCAGATTGGACGATGATGTGGCAAAAATGATACGTGAAGGTGTGGCCACACGTGCAGATGGACTGAGGGTCAACGTCAAAGTGAATGAAGCGGAAATGATCGTAACACAAGTGGAAAACGGTCTGTCGCTTGCAAAAATGTATCTTTGCCAGTTGTGCGGTCTGCCTCTCGACAGCGACATCACTCTTGAAGATGAAAGCAGAGAAAACATCATAACAGAAAACATACAGGAAGACGCCGACACGCAGACTGCCATAAGTAACCGCCCGGAACTGAAAATGCTTGAGAATGCTGTAGGCATCAGCGAGCAGTCAACCAAGATCACAAGAGCCGCATATCTGCCGCAGGTAGCCCTGACAGCAGGATACACCACAACCAATCCCAACATATACAACGGATTTGAAAACAAATTCTCCGGCGTATGGAATGTGGGCGTAATTGTAAGAATACCCGTATGGAACTGGTTTGAAAGCGAATATAAAGTCAAATCGAGCAAGATTGCAACAAGCATTGCCCGAATAGAATTAAGCGAAGCTCAGGAAAAAGTAGAGCTTCAGGTAAGCCAGAGCAAATTCAAGATAAAAGAAGCCAACCGCCGTCTAAGCATGGCAAACAAAAACATAAAGAGTGCTGAAGAAAACCTCCGCAGTGCAAACCTCGGCTTTAAGGAAGGTGTGATGCAGACCACAGACGTGATGGAAGCACAGACGGCATGGCTTCAGGCTCAGTCGCAAAAGATAGATGCAGAAATAGATGTCAAACTAAGCCAAATCAATCTCAAGAAGGCACTTGGTATATTAGAATAAAATCGTTATGTCAGAAAAAACACAGAGAAAAAATATAATCATAGCAATTGCAATAAGCGTTGTTGCAATTGTGATAGCTGTAATAATTGGCACCATTGCCATGGCAAGAGAGCCGGAAATAATTCAGGGACAGGTCGAAGTGTCTGAATACAGGGTTTCGAGCAAAGTGCCAGGACGTGTACTTGAGCTACGCGTGAAAGAAGGCGACTATGTAAAAGCCGGAGACACACTGGCCATTATTGATGCGCCAGACGTAAAAGCCAAGATGATGCAGGCAGAATCGGCCGAGAACGCTGCCGCAGCCATGAGCGAGATGGCCAATAAAGGTGCACGCAAGGAACAGATACGTGCTGCATACGCACTGCTCCAGCAAGCAAAGGCAGGACTTGACATAGCGAAAAAATCATACGAACGCGTACAACGTCTGTTCGACGAAGGCGTGATGACAGCTCAGAAACGCGACGAAGCCTTCGCAAACTACAAAGCCCTCGAAGCACAGACAAAGGCTGCACAAAGCCAGTATGACATGGCTGTGAACGGTGCACGACTCGAAGAGAAGAAGGCAGCCGCAGCACAAGTGAACAGAGCCAAAGGTGCTGTAGAGGAAGTAAACTCATACATAAACGAAACGATGCAGATCGCCCAGATGGAAGGCGAAGTGAGCGACATATATCCCAAGACCGGCGAACTGATTGGTGCCGGCTCACCGATTATGTCAATATCTCTCCTAAACGACATGTGGGGCACATTCAACATACGCGAAGACCAGCTTGAAGGCATGAAAGTAGGAAGTGTGTTCAAAGCATTCCTGCCTGCATTCAACAAGGAAATCAGAATGAAAGTGTACTACATTAAGGACCAGGGTTCGTACGCAACATGGAAAGCTACGAAATCAAACGGTGAGTACGACCTGAAAACATTTGAAGTGAAAGCACGTCCTTTGGACAAGATAGACGGTCTGCGTCCGGGCATGTCCCTGATAATAAAGAAAAAGTAAGTGCAGAGTGACAGATTCATAGACCGTGTTTACCGCCTTGCAGCAAGAGAATGTTCCAGACTGAAATCAAATCCGGTTTATCTCTTGTGCATGGTCGTATTCCCTTTGTTCGTGACCATATTCTTCACCTCGCTTATGAACGAAGGACAGCCGCAGGATCTTCCTGTAGGCATTGTCGACCTTGACAACACCTCCACAACGCGCAAACTTGCAAGAACACTCGATGCATTTTCCGGCACAAGAGTAGCGAAACACTACAAAGACTTCAACGAAGCACGCCGGGCGATGCAACATAACGAGATATACGGTTTCATGCTTTTCCCAGAAGGCACTACCGACAAACTACTGTCGGCACGCCGTCCGGAGATTTCATTCTACTACAGCAACACCTCTCTCACGGCCGGTTCGCTTGTGTTCAAGGACATGAAAACCATATCGATGCTCGGTTCGGCATCGGTCGGTTCGGCCACAATGTCGGCAAAAGGATATACAGGTGAGCAGATAAGCACTTTCCTGCAACCTATAACACTCGACTTTCATGCAGTGAACAATCCTTGGGTGAACTACAACATATATCTCAGTACGACACTTATCCCAGGAAGTTTCTTTCTGTTCATTTTTCTCATAACGGCCTACTCCGTCGGCTATGAGCTGAAACAGGGCACAGCCCGCAAATGGCTTGCCGCAGCCGGAGGAAACATAATGACAGCCATATTTGGAAAGATGCTTCCACAATTCATCATCCATCTTGTCATGATATATGCCTACATGTTCTATGTATTCGGAATACTTGATTTTCCACATCCCGGAGGCATTCTGCCCATGGCCATACTCGGTCTGCTAAGTGTACTATCGGCACAAGGACTGGGCCTGTTCCTCTTCGGCATATTCCCATCCATGCGTATGTCAATGAGCGTGTGCTCACTCCTTGCAGTCATCGGTTTCTCGCTCGCAGGTACGGCATTCCCGACATTTGCCATGGACCCACAACTTGAAATGCTCGCAGCCATATTCCCGCTGCGCCATTTCTTCATGATATATCAGATAAGCATCTTCAACGGTATGCCTATGGCCGATGTATGGCCAAATATCGTTGCTCTCATCATATTCGCGGCACTGCCCATTTTTGTACTTCCACGCCTCAATAAGGCCATTTCGGAATACGTATATATTTCATAACTTCTATGAAAGGACACATGAACAAGATAAGCGGCACCATAAACGACATATGCACAATATGGATAGACGAGACAAAGAAAATCTTCAGAGACGAAGGTTTGCTCATATTCACAATATTGCTGCCTCTGCTTTATCCGCTGCTCTATTCATGGATATACAACAACGAAGTAGTGCGTGACGTTCCGTTTGCCATAGTGGACAAGTCAAACAGCGAGTTGAGCCGCAAACTGATAAGCAGGCTTGATGCATCGCCCGACGTAGAGACGGCCTACCGCTGCGGAAGTCTTGAGGAAGCACAACGCCTTGTCGGTCTGCAGGAAGTTTACGGAATTGTATATATACCAGAAAACTTCGACACACGCATCAACCGCATGGAACAGTCGACCATAAGTCTTTACTGCAACATGGCACTGATGCTCACATACAAAGCCATATATCAGACGTCAACAGCTGTCATCGCAGGAATGAACTCCGACATACAGAAAAGCCTGACAGGCAACTATACCGACCGCGAAGACGAGATAACTACAAGTCCCATCGACATTGAAGAAGTGGCAATGTTCAACTCAACCGGCGGCTACGGAAGCTTTATTCTCCCCGGTGTGCTCATACTCATCATACAGCAGGTGTTGCTTCTTAGCATAGGCATGCGCAACGGCACAATAAACGAAAGACGCCCGTCAAAGCAGCGTCGCGACTTCACTCCCAAACCCACAGGGCTTGTTCCGGTAGTGGCAGGTAAGACAATGTGCTATCTTGCACTGTTCACCATTCTTGCCACATACGTGCTGCTGGCCATCCCACGTATCTTCAACTTTGTACACATACTTCATGCCGGCGATTTCGTCATGTTCCTCCTGCCCTATCTTCTGGCATGCATATTCTTTGCAATGACAGTCTCCGTATTCATCAAAGAACGTGAGAACGTCATGCTGCTGGTTGTGTTCACATCAGTGCCGCTGCTTTTCATCTCCGGCATATCATGGCCAACAAGCAACATACCCGAATTCTGGAAATACGTGTCCTACATATTCCCTTCCACATTCGGCATACAGGCGTTTATCAAGATGAACAGCATGGGAGCGACATTCTCCGACATAACGTCAGAATATGTCTGCCTATGGATACAAGCTGCCGTATATCTCATCACGGCATGCCTGGTATACAGAAGAATGGCAGCAGCTCCGAAAGACAGCCAAGGCCATAAAAAGGCAACACCGGAAACTGCCGACTGACAAACGCCCAAAACAACCCGACAGAACACAAACACACGTGCATAAATATGCAATCACACATTATGCCGCCGCATATTTATACACCCATAACGTCAATATACCGCAACACATCCATACAGCAGACCTTATACCACCAGCCCCACAATTCTCGGACTGTTTTGCAAAGACGCCACCATTCAGCACACTAAACAATACGCTACGTCACAGCTGTCTCCTCCATCACACAGAACAGCCATTCCCGTCATGCCATAAAGCCTTTTTCATCCGTTGGAAAGAGGCATGCCGCCAAGCAATAAGCATCGCTCCGGAAGACCAAAGCACACAGAACGCATACGAGACAATACTCTTTCATACAAGTCTGAAACGCAGAAAAGCTTTCCGACATCATACGTGGCAAGCACAATCAACATGTCCTTATATTTCCGAAAGCCGGTCCACAACCTGCAGCTTGTCTGTTTTGCATTTTCCCTATGTCAGACTTTTTACCGCTAACAATGTTCTGTAAAAATTCAGCGACGGTTGATTTCAAAAAAAAGCCTGCGTCTTCAATTCCTTATCTACGTTGCTGTCTTATGCTGAAAGCTAACCGATATGGGCCACTTTCAGTTTTTCTGAATTCTGTGATTTTTCATCTGAGTTTTCTGTTCTACCCCAAACAATAAGCAAGTATTTGCGCATAGACACTCCTTCTGACGCAAATACGCAAGGGATAAGAGTCATATTCAAAATACTGAATATCAAAGACTTACAACAAAGAAGATTTTCTTTGTCATGCAATAAGCACCATTTCAGCATGTGATATGGCCCGTTTCAGGGGCTGAAACGCACCATATCACACCCTAAAATGGACGAGAACACAGGCTGAAACGGGCATAATCGGAGTGCATTATCAACCAGTCGTCACTCTACCGCAGGGTATATGACAAGACGATCGGGCCGGGAAAGACCTCCGATACGTCTGATTTAACATTCCTTCACATCTCTTTTGCGATTTTCTTTTGTCAAAAAAAAGTCAAGAAAATCTGTAAGTTCTCCGCCCGAGTTTTCTTTCAAAACACAGATTTGAGGCATAAGGAAGAATACAGAAGAAATGCATCATTCCTGCGGTGACGACCCACCGATTATGGCAACACGGATCTGTCAAATATGAAGCAATGCCTCTCACAGTTTATCCTCTCATATATTGTACGTAAGTTTTACGTTATTATATTTCACACCATTAATAAAACTGATTCACATAGAATTCTTCCAAGACCCACAGACTCTGCATAAATATAAATTGTAAACAATGCAGACATGCATAATACTGATTACACGGGTTTGAGCCAAATATCAGTCATGTACCGGAAATAAAACGGATAACGCATTTGATAAATGAAAAGAAATATATAACTTTGCCATAAAGCAAACCTGAAATCTATGAGAGCCTACACAAATAAAATGTTCTTACTTTTTGTGTTCACGCTATGGACACTCCACCCTCTGTCACTCCCGGCCCAGTCTATTTCGGTATTGAAATTCGGAGCTGTGCCCGACGACGGCAAGGACGACACCCGAGCCCTGCGCCGAGCAGCCGAATACTGCCGCAAACATCCAGGCACCACCCTGACCATACCGCCGGGCACATACCGCCTGCGCGACTCCAAGGCCGAACAACTGAAACATGAAGTATTGCAAGGAAAAATGGGCGGCGACCCGGAGAAAGTGATCTTCACTCCGTATTATCCATACGTACGCGGTCTCGATTTCGACGGCTCTGACTCCGTGACAATAGAGGCTTCAGGTGCTACACTGATGTGTGAGGGATGGATGGAACCTCTGTCCATAACCAACTGCCGCAACGTCACCGTCCGTGGACTGACTATCGACTACAAGCGCAAACCTTTTTCGCAAGGCACGGTGCTGGAAGTGAACGAAAACTCCTTCGTAGTACAATTTGACGACAGACGCATAATAACCAACGAGATACCCATAACACGCATCACGCTATGGGATGACGCCATAAGCGGATTCTACGCAGAACCGCTCTATTTTCCCAAACGCAGACTACTTGGCGGCAACCGCGTGGAGTTTGAAGGCCGTATCCCGAAACGTCTGCAGGGCACATACATGGCCGCCCTCCATTCATTCCATTTCCGTCCGGCCATATTCATAGGCAACAGCATTTCTACAAAACTCGACGGAGTAACCATACACTCGCAACCGGGCATGGGCATAGTAGGATTCGACAGCACCGACATCACCATATGCCGACTGTCTGTCAGTCCGGCTCCAGGATTTCTGTTCTCCACCAATACTGATGCCACGCACTTCGCATCATGCCGAGGAAAGATAAGTTTCGACCAATGCTGTTTCCGCGGACAGGGCGATGACGCCACAAATGTGCACGGATACTATCACAACATTGCCTCAGTAACAGACGGCACTGCCACACTGCAACTGCAATCGCCTACATTCACCCATGCACAGATGGCAGACGTTCCGTGCATAGGCGACAGTATGGAACTTGTGCGCATAGCTACACTTGTGCCTGAAAAAACATTTGTGGTAACGGCCGTGGAACACAAAGAGAAGGAGAAAGACGTGAGGATAAGACTCGACGGTGAGCTGCCGGAAAACTACGGCGAGTATTATCTTCTGAACGCATCAAAGCTTCCACAACTCAGTTTCTGCCGCTCCACGGTGTGGGGACAGCTGGCACGCGGAGTGCTTGTGAAAACCCGTGGCGTGGAAATAAAAGGCAACACATTCCGCGGTTGTACTGGCACAGCCATACATGTGGGTGCAGAATCAGGATGGAAAGAAGGCAGCCACGCAAAGGACGTAACCATATCTGACAACGTGATAGTGAACTGCGGCCTCGGTGCAGGCACACAGTTCGGTGCATCAGGCATTGCTGTTGTGATAGACGCACCGGAGACTGACAATACATTCCTGCATGAGAACATACGCATATATGGCAATACCATCATTGGAAACGGATCAAACGGATGCGGCATAGCCATACGCAACGCCAGACACGTGGAGCTTGCAGGCAACCATATAGAGGGATGCGACAAAGCTGTAATAATCCACTCTACTGACGACATAAGTATAAAATAGTAAATCAAAAGAACGGACACAACAGCAACATCTATCACTGCATCGGGCAATATTTCCTGTAAACCAGATGCGTCACCTATCTTTCTATCTCCCGGAAAAAGGACCACAATGCCTTCCATACCCGTTAATACGCACAAAGACCGCGTATTTAATATTTATTTATATTGCTTTAAGAAAATATACATATATTCAAAATAAAGCCGTAACTTTGCAATACATATACCAAAACATTGGAATATAATACTAATACAGAAACAAACAGCCCAATAATACTGACATTTATCCAAACCACAGATACGGTCTGAACAAATGAATAGAAGTCGGACAACTCATCTTAAAACTAAGTGATGTAACAAAATAACGGACAGTACACACTGTAAACATATTGAAAGACGAAAGCAATGGCATAAGAAAAGTACGTGATATTTTCAACAATGGCATTACACACAAGAATTCTATAACAAACAAAAATAAATAATCTTTACACAAAGAATCCCACTCTGTCGATACAGCAAACAGGATTCGATTATCAAAGAAAGAATATGGTAAGAAAATTTTTTTACTTTCTTCCCCTCATACTGCTGGCAATGAGCACGTTGTCGGGATGTACTGAAAGCGAAGAGGACAAAGCTCCTAAAGTTGAGAAAATTGATGACGAGGATTTGGTGAACTATGGATGGAAATGGGCCATCAGGTTTGACAACTATCTGAGGATGCAGGCCTCGCCCGACATACGCAATGGAGGGTATTTCGCACAGATAGACGACATGGACAGCTATGACGCCATATTCATGTTCGACGACAAATGCCGTTTGAGCCAGGCATGTATCAACAGAGTGTGGTACTACTTCTTCACTCAAGGCAGCAAAATGTATGTGTCATACTGCAACGACACATGGACCCACAGTTCTTTTGACTTTCAATACACAAACCCTACAGGCACAAACGCTTTTGAGAAAATGGCAGCATACCTCAAGGCTGTGTATAAGACTGTGTCTTTCCTGCCGAAACCCGCTACAAGCAATCTCAACGATATATTCGCAGGCGTGAGTCGTGGTAAATACAACACTTCTTCCGCATCGGACAACGATGAAGCCATGCAGCAGTTCTGTGAAACCGCTTACTATTATGAAGATGCAACTCCCACTCTGCGTAAAGACCTTTTCTACACATACATGTTCGTACACTATGCACATGAACGCACAGGAGACTACAATCAGATCGGAATAATGGCATCGCCTATACATAACACAACATTCATCCGCGATTATAATGTAGGAAATTATGGCGATGAGATTGAGAATAAAGTGTATTGCGGATTGGTTTTCGGAACATCACCTGAAGTGACACTCAATAATTGTGAATATGTATCTAAGTTGGTTCCGCTGGATCCGGTGGACGATTATGTATGGGTGGATGTGCCGGAAAATATGGAGCACAAAACATATTATGTGCGTGCATTCATGGTGTCTGAACAGGAAAAGAAGAAAGTGGAACAGGGCGAATACATCCATCCTCACCTTGTATATTATGAGCAAGGTTGTCCTGACAGTATGGAAAAGTTCTACAACAGCGAAATGCAGATAGACAATATCAACGTCACTATCGAGTCTGTCATAAACAGAGTATTGACAGTAAATCTTACAGGCGAGTTGTCATTACCGGGAGAACTTTCCGGAGAATTTCACGAGGCACTCTATCTGAAGACAAAACCTTTGGGAGAGAAATCATACACTGAAATCGGCATGGTGGATCCGGGAAACTTTAATAAACATATTTATGTAGATAGACGTGACTTCAAGGAACTGGACACGGAGAACTTCGTAGCCCGTGGAGAATGGGAACTTGCCGTATATGCCGGATGGGTGTGCATAGGAAAAGTACCCTTTACCATAGTTTATGACAAAAAGCCCTCCATACGCTATACTGATTTCAGCTCTGACGGAACAAAGGTGAAATATAAGAGAATATACGAAGGCGCGTTTTGGTTCGACGATAATGTACTCGGTATGATGGAATACAGCAAAGGCTCTTTTGAATATTTCTCATCCTTCGCCATTGATACCACATACGACGACGAAGAAGATATAGACGACACCGGCCTTATCTCACACCAACTTAAAACAACCGGAGCATACATGCAGACCACTGTCAACGGTAAAGTTCTGAAAAGCAACCGGCTTGTGTATGTAAGAGATGCCGATGGCAAACGAATAAATATCTATCTGGAATAAATGATAAAACAGACGGACCGACCACTGCGTGATTGCAGCAATATTATTACGCCGTACATCAGTCCGATGAAGAGACGTTAATTAATAATAAAAGAAAACTCCGTGGTGATCATTTCACAGATCGGTCACCACGGAGTTTTTCATATCGGGTATTACACGTTTGTATTTCAGTTCTTAACTTCCACTATCTTAGTCGGCCCCATTTCCTTGTTCCTGCGATTGACAACTGTCACCACAGCCTGGGCCAGATTAAGGAATACCTGTCCGAGAATAGAGTCACTGTTGAGAGCGGCAGGTTTGCCGTCATCGCCACTTTCACACAATCCCTGTACTATAGGAATCTGAGCGAGCAGCGGAATGTTCATCTCCTTGGCCAGTTTCTTGCATCCTTCCTTACCGAAGATGAAGTATTTGTTTTCGGGAAGTTCGGCAGGGGTAAACCATGCCATGTTCTCCACAAGACCGAGAATAGGCACATTCACCTTATCATTCGTGTACATGTCAATACCTTTGCGGGCGTCGGCCAAGGCAACATCCTGTGGTGTGCTGACTATTACAGCGCCGGTAATGGCGAGTGTCTGCAACAGTGTGAGATGGATGTCGCTTGTTCCCGGCGGTGTGTCGAGAATGAAATAGTCGAGTTCGTCCCAGTCGGCATCAGCTATGAGCTGCTTCAAAGCGTTTGAGGCCATACCGCCACGCCAGAGCGTTGCAGTATCCGGATTGACGAAAAATCCGATGCTGAGCAGCTTTACTCCGTATTTCTGCAGAGGCTCAATAAGTGTACGACCGTCTTTCTCGACGCTGTATATACGTTCTTTCTCCACATCAAACATCTTAGGCAGTGACGGACCGAAGATATCTGTATCGAGTATTCCGACCTTGTAGCCGAGTTTTGCCAGCGCTATGGCAAGATTGACTGCTACGGTACTCTTGCCCACTCCGCCCTTACCGGAGCTCACAGCAACCACATTCTTGACCTGCGGCAGCATCTTACCGGGCTTCGGACGTGCCTTCGATGTGAATTCAGTGTCTATCGTCACTTCCACTTCTTCTGACACATAGTAATGGATTGCATGCTCGGCTGCCTTGACAACTGATTTGAGAAAAGGATCTGTCTCGCGCGGAAAAATGAGCGAGAACGACACCTTCATGCCGTCTATTCTCAGGTTGTCGGCAAGCATCTCACTCTCCACGATGTTCTTTTTCGTACCTGGATAGATGACGGTTGCCAGCGCCTTCTTTATCATTTCAGGATATAATACCATAAATATCTTGTTTTTTTGATTAATATTCGTTGCTTATAATTATTCTTATCAACTGCAAAAACCGTGCCCTAAAACGCTATTTCTTCCGCATTACTCGGCAGCATTAAACCAATACTTCGGTCTGAACCTAAACACACGGCTTATAAAGAGCCGATTGCAACGGCAAAGTTACAACAAATATTATAATGCCACAAACCGCATGAAACAAAAAGCGGGAAGGAGGATAAAACATAACAAAAACGTGGTTCTCACCAATTCATGTAATATTAAAGCCTATATTGGGTTGTAATAAAGCCCATATCGTCCCATGAAATAGGCCGTTTTGCAGTCTGAAACAGCCCATATCACAGCCTGAAACAGTACGTTTCATAGCTCAAAAAGCACCAAATCAGAACCGGCGCTGCCAAACATTACAGTTAGAACAATAAACAAGGGCAGGTTATGATTCCCGCAACATTATGTCAGAATCATTTATGATACAATACCGATATTTTAATCTTACACGGCATATATCTGCCTACAAAAAAGGAGAACAGCCATCAGCGGGCCGTCCTCCTTAGAGTATAAAAATAATGAATGAATCAATCTTAAAGTTGCATGCCGTGCTTGTATGCTACGGTCTTGCCGTCAGTCGAAACCGAAGGAGCAATATCTTCCTTGGCGACGGCCCACTTCTTGTTAGGCTTCTTGCTCATGACAAACTCTATGTCGATGCCGTTCTTCACATCGTCCCATGTCAGATACGACTTGGTGTAGAGATTTCCGTTAACATATACTTTATTAATATATACGGCATCCTTGCTCCAGTTCTTGGTTGTCATTCTGATATGGCGTCCGTTGCTCATCCTAACGTCAACAGCAGGCAGTGCCGGTGAACCGAAGTTATAGTATCCACTGCCCGGACATACAGGATAGAAACCGAGACAGTTGAATATATACCATGCCGACATCTGACCACAGTCGTCGTTTCCGCAAAGCGAGCCCGGCTTGTTGCCATAGAATCTGTCGACAACCTCACGCACCCACTTCTGGCATTTCCAGCCTTCTCCGATGTAATTGTAGAGATAGGCCACGTGGTGGCAAGGCTCGTTTCCGTGCCAATAAGCACCTATACGTCCGTGAATGTCGTGAGCTCCCGGGATGTTCTCCGGCAGCTCATAAAGGAACAATGAGTCAAGACGTGAACGGAATAGGTCGCGTCCCATCAGGTTGATAAGTCCCTGAACGTCCTGCGGAACAGTCCAGTGATACTGAACAGTAAAACCTTCTGTGATGTCACCCCAGCCATTTACTGAACCAGGTCCCTGATAAGCCACAGGAGCAAACGGTGTGCGCCACTTGCCGTTTATGTCCTTACCACGCATATATCCGGTCTGGCTGTCGTAGAGATTCTGATAGCTCATGGCACGGTTCATGAAATATTCGTACTCCTTGTTCTTGCCGAGTTTCTTTGCTGCCTGAGCGATGGCGTAATCGTCGTAAGCGTATTCCAATGTCTTTGATACAGATTCCGCCTCCTTGTCGAACGGCACATAACCGAGAGAGCGGTATTCCGGCAGACAGTCGTAGTTATTGTTCATTGCAGTCGTGACCATTGCTTCGAAAGCACGTTCGTAATCAAAACCTTTAACGTCCTTGCATATCATGTCGGCCAGTATGGCTGCTGCGTGATAACCTATCATACACCACGTCTCGTTGCTGGCAAACGACCAGTAAGGCAGCATCTTCTCAACACTCTTGTCGTAGTGTGCAAGCATAGAGTTGGCCACGTCGGCCTGTATGTCCTGATGCACAAGATTCATCAGCGGATGGAATGCTCTGTATGTGTCCCAGAACGAAAACTCGGTGCGGTTTGTAAAGCCGCTCTCCTTCTCAACGTTCTTGTCAAGTCCGAGATAAGAACCGTCAGCGTCATTATATACAAACGGACACAATGCGGCATGATATGCCGATGTGTAGAAAGTTTCCTTCTGTTCCTGTATTCCCTTTATGGTATATGTGGAGAGTTCCTTCTCCCATTTCTGTTCGGCAAGTGCCTTAACACTGTCGAAAGTCATGCCGTCGAGCTCACGCATGTTGAGAGCCGCACCGTCGGTACTGATGGCCGAGATGGATGTCTTCACCGTAACCACCTCATTATCGTCAGTTGCAAACGACGCAGTAAACATAATGTTAGGTCCCCAGGCCTCACGGTTGCTGCGGAAACGTGATGTGTTGTATATCACCGGTTTCTTGTCCTGATATATCATAAAGTTCTTCAGAGGCTTTGAGAATACTGCTCTGAAATATATGTGACGCTCCGGTCCCCATCCCTTTACGAGCTTATATCCTGTCACAACACTATCATTCTCTACGCGAATGTTCGACCAGATACATTTCTGCCACAACGTATGGTTGAAATCAATAAGGATGAATGATTTGTCTGATTTCGGATAGGTGAAACGGAAAATGCCGCTTCTCACTGCCGAGGTCATCTCTGCCTTCACGCCATAATCCTTGAGCATCACACTGTAATAACCCGGAGTGGCTTTCTCCTCTTCGTGAGAGAAACGGGAGCGATAACCTTCATCAGGATTCTCGTCTGTGCCTGGATCGAGTTTTATGTCCCCGGTACCGGGCATGAAAAGGAAGTCACCAAGATCAGGAATACCTGTTCCACTAAGATGGGTCAGCGAGAAACCTTGTATAGACTGACGGTTCCACTTGTATCCGGAAGCGCAGTCGTAGAAATGCTCATCTGTGTCCGGACTTATCTGTATTCCGCCGAAAGGAATCTGCGCGCCCGGATATACATTGCCGTATCCGTCTGTTCCGACAAACGGATTGACATAATCTATCAGCCGTTCGGCCTTATCCTGTTTTGCATAAACAGTCATGGACAAAGCCATGACTGCCATTAAAAAGTATTTTCTCATTCTGATTAGTTTTTTATTCCTTTATGTCGCCAACAGCAACCTGATATTCGTGCCACAGTCCGTCGATAGTATATTTATCGCCAAGAATGTGTTTTATGGCTCCATCCCATGACCATGGAACGATCTCAAGAGTAGAACGGTTGAACTTGCGCAGGAAATCAGGATCCTTATGATCTCTTATCCATACGAAGAAATATCCAGCATGACGATATCCGTCCATATAATTGCCGCCTTTCGGACGATCCTGTTCACCATGGAAACCGCCATTGGCAACACGCACAGCGTCGGCCATTCCCTCGATGAATGCCCATACGGTCTTGCTGTTTCCGTAATTACCTATACCCTGCGGTTCAAGCTGGAAGGCATGTGTTAGTTCATGAAGCAGCACACCTCTTGTCTCGAAATCAACACGCGCAGTATCATTGTTGGCGAACGAATGTTCTACATGGCGGGTGCTGTAGAAGATGTCCACGAAACCGTTGCCACCACCTTTAGCTGAAATACCGTCTGTATCCTCAAGTTTGTAATGCAGTCTGTCCAGAGCGGGAATACTGTCTTTCGGAGAGAAATACAGTGTATTGAGAACCTCACGCGATACTTTGTTTATGTATGCTTCGGGATCAGGTATTATGGCATGATAAATCTTAGAACCCTTGCTGTCCGGAGTCTGATCATCAAAATAGATGTCCTTTATCTTAAAACTTTCCCACTGATCGGCTGAAGCAGCCTTTTTGGATGTTCCGCACGCAGTGAACATCATAAGGCCACAAGCAAGAGCAGCCACTGTAACTGTTTTTCTGATTTTCATAGTTTTCTGTTATTAATGTTCTTTATTTATCCTTTGAATATCTCTTCTTAAGATTGATAAACCATTATTCACCCTTTGTCATAGAATAAGGCTTGTCTGTTGCAGCCAATCCGCGCTTTTTATTCGGCTTGCTACTCATGACAAACTCTATATCACAACCATCAGTAAACATCTTATGAGTTACGTACAACTTCGAATATGGTTTGCCGTTTATCTTCACACTTTGCACATATCTGTTCTTGTCGCTTACCTTCGGGGCCTTTATAGTTATGTGCTTTCCGTTTGAAAGAGTAACGTTCATATAAGGAAGATAAGGTGCGCCAAGCACATACTGGTCACTGCCGGGACATACCGGATAGAATCCCATTGCAGAGAATATGTACCATGCTGACATCTGACCGCAGTCATCATTTCCTCCAAGACCACGTATATGGTTACGGTACATCTTGTTCATGATTGTTCGCATCCATGTCTGTGTCTTCCATGGCTGTGATGTCCACGCATAGAGATAAGGGATGTGGTGGCTAGGTTCATTGCCATGAACATATCCGCCGACAAGACAATCGATGGTAACATCTTCGTTGTGTTCATAATATTTCGCAGGAAGATCCATTTCAAAGAGCTTATCCAATTTTCCGACAAATGCCTTCTCGCCACCGAAAAGATTTATAAGTCCGAACACATCCTGAGGTGCCTGGAAAGAGAAATTCCATGAGTTGCCTTCAATGAATCCCTCACCAGATGTCTGATAAGGATCCAAGTCTTTTTTGAAAGAACCGTCAGAATAACGAGGACTTGCAAATCCTACGTTCTTATCAAATGTATTGCGATAATAAAGTGCGCGTTTCTCAAACTGTCCGGCAACATCACTCATACCCAGTTGCTTTGCTGCATTGTATATGGTCCAGTCGTCAAAAGAATATTCCAATGTATTTGAAGCCGCCGTACCATTTTTGTCAAACGGAGCATAACCGAGCTTCATATAATCTCCCAGACTCTCATAATAAGGACATGTTGCCGTTTCCACCATTGCCTTCATCGCAGCATCACGATCAATGTTAGCACCTTTCACAAGCGCATCGGCAAGAACTGTAACAGCATGATAACCGGTCATACACCATCCCTCATTTGCCATAAGACTCCATATAGGCAACATATGATGAACACTTTGCTGCTGATGGGCAATCATTGATTTCACCATGTTTGTATTACGGTCCGGCTTTATAAGTCCGAGCAACGGATGTAACGCACGGTATGTGTCCCAAACTGAGAATATTGTATAATTGTCAAAATCTTCGGCTACATGTATATTACCATCAAGTCCGCGATATTTTCTGTCCACATCCATGTATATGGACGGATTTATCATTGTGTGATAAAGTGATGTATACAACATTGCTTTCTGATCATCTGTACCTTCACACTCTATCAGACTTAACTCATGATTCCACAATCCTTCTGTCTCCGTACGTATCTGATCAAACGATTTTCCTCCTACTTCTGCACGGAGATTCTTCAAAGCACCGTCTGTTCCTACGGCAGACAAGGCTACCTTTATAGTAAGCTGCTGAGAGTCGCTATTGTCGAAATTGAAATAGGCAACGATATCTCGTCCTGCAATCTCCGGGAAATTACGATTGACATTAAACTTCCGCCAGAATCCCTGATACTTCGGAGTCTTCATGTCCTTATAGCCATAATCCTTTATCGGTTTGCTGAGCGATATGGCAAAGTAAGTATAGTTGCAGCGTGCCCAGCCGTTAGTGATGCGATAACCAGTTATCAACGTATCATTCTCAACTCTCAAACTGCTCCAAAGCACTTTACCGTCATAATTGTAAATACCGTGCAGCAAGTCAAGAATAATGCGACAATCGTCGCCTTTAGGGAATGTGTAACGATGCACACCGACTCTCTGTGTGGCTGTCATCTCGGCTTTAATATTATAATCACTGAGAGTAACACCATAATATCCCGGTTCTGCAACCTCCGTATCATGCGAGAAACGCGAACGATAACCGTTTTCAGGTTTATCAGCCATACCAGGATTAAGTTTCAACGCACCCGTCTGAGGCATTATCATGATGTCTCCGAGATCAGAGTGTCCGGTTCCGCTCAAGTGTGTATGACTGAAACCGACAATTGTCGGATCCTCATGCTGATAACCAGCGCAATAAGCATAGACTTTTCCGACATATCGGCCGTTGATATTTTGGGGGATAGTGTCTGTCTCCGGACTGAGCTGCACAATTCCGAATGGAGCACACGCTCCAGGAAAAGTATGTCCCATGCCACTTGTTCCAATCATAGGATTGACATACGACACAGGTTCCTTTTTCGTGTCTGCCCAAGAACCGGACAATCCGGTCAATAGCAATAGAGATGCAATAAATAAAAATTTCCTGTTCATGCCGTGTAAGAATTTAGCTTTTACTTTATTAATAACAATTCAATATTCTTGATAATCAAACCAAATGTCACTGTATATCACGCTTGCAAGTTTATTATGCAGAAATACAGTGACACTGTAATATTATATTAAAAATAAATTCCTGAATATAAAATATAAAGAATTATTCCAACTTAATGCTGTCATTTCGCAACAGTGAGACTACTGCGTTTGGTACGTTTATAGCTGCGGTACTCGTCAAGTGGGATTTCCACATCCGGTTCATGCAACTCACCTTCATGCGGGAGTCTGAATTTCATATATCGAATATTAAGGCCACGCTCAATCCACTGGCTCTCATAATATGTTTTTATTCCCAGAATACTCTGTGTCTGTTCGTCAAGTCCATCTGTATGGTACAGGTCTTCAGTGGAGAAAAGCAATTGAAGACTATTTCTCTGAACCATATATGATGTATACGTAAAAAGGAAATTTGAATCCGTCTTCAAATGTATCAGCCCTCCATCCGTGAGAAACTTGCGATAACGTTCCATGAAATACGTACTCGTAAGACGTTTTCTGACGCTCTTCATCTGAGGGTCACTGAATGTCAACCAAATCTCCTGCACCTCATCAACATCAAAGAAACGGTCTATTATCTCAATATTGGTACGCAAAAATGCCACATTCGGCAGCTTCTCTTCAAGCGCCTGCGTTGCTCCGCTCCACATTCTTGCACCCTTTATATCAACACCAATAAAGTTTATCTCAGGAAAACGCTTTGCCAGTTCAACCGTATATTCACCGCGTCCACAACCAAGTTCAAGCACTATAGGACCATCATTCTTAAAATACTGCTCACGCCAATGTCCTTTCATATCAAAAGGTTTCTGCTCCACAACGGAATACGGATATTCGAACACGTTCTCATATCGTTCCATATCAGCAAACTTTGCTAATTTTCCCCTGCCCATATTTTCGTATATAATTTTGTTGGCAAAGTTACTGTAAATCGAACACAAAACAAAACAAAAACAATCCGTTTTCACATTCATATACATTATTAATATCAATAGTTGGTATCAATGGCAAGGAATATAACACATCGCACCCATTTACTAAAAATAAAAGTTAAATTCCATCGTTTACTAAAAATTTAATAGATGGTTATTTGTCCTGTGTTTCCTTAATATCTATATTTGTAAAAAAGTTTCACACAAACAATCTTACTTATGGACAAAAACAGAAAGATGACCCAACATGAAAAGCAGATAATGGGGATGTTATGGAATTCGGAGAAACAAAAAGCCACTATCAGTGAACTTCTCGAAATGTTTCCCGAGCCAAAACCGGCATATACAACATTAGCCACATTTTTGAGAATCATGACACAAAAAGGATTTGTCAAATACGAAAAACACAAAGGAATGAAAAACTTTGTTTTCTATCCATCCATAAGTAAAAGAGAATATCTGAAGTTTGAAACCAATGAAATGAAGAACACCTTTTTCGGAGGATCATTCAAATCGCTTGTTTCATTTTTTGTGGAAAACGAAAATCTTAGTAATGACGAATTACAAGAGATTATCGAACTGATAAACAGTAAATAAAAAAATCCACGCGAACCTGTAATTAAAAATAAGAACAATCATTATCATTTTGCCTATGGTGTCTCTTATTATTTATTCGATAAAATCGGCATTTTGTCTAACCCTGCTATACCTTCCGTTTTCTCTATTCCTACGGAATGAAACAAGACATCGTATGAATCGAATTGTATTGCTTTCAATACTTGCAGCATCGTTCATCATACCCTCAATCCGCATAGCATGGGGAAATCCGTCTGCGATGAACATCAGTGCAAACAGCGCAAGATTAGAAGTAATCACATCCGGTTATCTTGACCAGGCTTTATTACGCGAGCCTATAATGTCACAGGAGAATGAAATCTCCAACACCCAAACACACATTGAATACGAAAACACAATAACAACAAACATTCAGAATACAAACACTCATATCGCTGCATCATCAGAACGTCATGATAATAAAAGTCTATGGCCGACAATCCTGCTTATAATGTATGCAACCGGCACATTCTCTATTTTTATCCTACGCACTGTACAAATAATATCGCTGTATCTTTACATACACCGAAACTGTGTCTGGAAGCGCAAACTCAACAACACGACAATATATTGTCACAAGGGCGACATTCCCCCTTTCAGCTGGATGAAAAGCATTGTAATCGGTGAGACTGACGCAGCCCGACCTTCTTACAATGCTGTGATAGCTCATGAGCGTGCACATGTGGCTTGCCGCCATTCGGTGGATATTATAATCATTACATTCGCCGAGATTCTGCAATGGTTCAACCCCGTACTTTGGATGTTACGCCACGACCTATGTGCTATACACGAATACGAGGCAGATGAATATGTTCTACGCCAAGGCACAGATATGAAAACATATCAGCTCCTGCTTGTATCGCGTCTTGCAAAGCCACATTTCCTTAATGTAGCAAACGGCTTCTCACACACATCGCTCAAATCACGAATAATAATGATGTTGAGAGATAAATCCAAAAGATGGACTATCTGTAAATACTTTTATATCATACCGGCAAGTGCATTTGCACTGATAGCATTCGCCAGTCCGAAAATAGAAGAGGTGGCAAACAAAATGGACGAAAGCAGAAAGGAGATAATCGAAAAAATAAAAGACAATATAGATATTCCCGTATTCAGAACCGACAGTACGGCAAACAAAAATACAGAAGACATAGATCTCGACAAGCTGAAAAGCGTAAAAACCATAAGAACCATAGACACAGGCAAAGGACGTCCGGCCGAAGAAGCACAGAAAATGACACTGCGCGGCGGTTACATCGTGACATTCACCAGTAAACAAAATGAAGCATCAACAGACTATTATCTGACCGTCATCGATAAAAAAGGAAAACTGACAGACAGGAAAAAGCTCGGTATAGACGATAGCAAAACCGTATTCGGCATAGAAAGCAGATTATGCGACGAAGCCGATACACTGCTTACGTTCGACATTTCAGAAGCACGCGATGTGGATAACTGGGAATTCAACAAGCACAATAATGCGTGGAGCAATTCATGGCTGATAGAAGCGAAGGAATGTCATATAGATAAAAACGGGAAAATACATACAGGGAAATCATACATGACATCAATTAGCGTGAATAATTACACTGCAAATGAGAAAAAGCAAAGCGCATGGCCTGCCCGGTTCAGGTCAATGGCAAGTATATATAAAAGCATGGCCGGAGATAAGCGTTACAGCATTGTTACCGATGAAAAACGCGGTATAGCTAATCTGCTATCACAAGAACTGAGAAACGAGAAGGTTTACACACATGCTGACAAACTGCCTGTCTATAATGGCTCAGAACGCGAGCTTCAGGAACGCATCGGCAACATACTACGTGCAGACAACCGGACTATAGTGCGCTTTATAGTGAGAAGCGATGGCACCGTGACCGATGTACACAGCATCGGCACGCTTACAGCCGAACAAAACAAGCGCGTGGAAGACATGTTCTACACAATGTCCAAATGGCAGCCCGCACAGATTAACGGCAAAGCCGTAAGCATGATAATGACAATGCCATTGAACTGGATGAACAACAAAAAAGCAATCACCACTCCGGAACGCATGCTATACAATCTGTATTCCTCATGCATATCGGGCCTCACACCGCATGGCATAAAGATTGAAAACAGCAGCATAAACAAATATTTCACTGACAACATGATGTCACGTATGGGAGACAATATTGAGAAAGCGCTACTCGGCGACAGCGAAATAGACCATTGGGCAGAACGAACGCTGAAAATACAACCACTCGAAATGAACTGGTACATAGTGGAATATGCAAAGGCACTGTTTACTCCCGAAGCCGAATACAAGCATATAGCCGTCCATCTGTCAATAAGCGGCGGCCGTTATGTGGTTGACAATATAAACACATCACCGTCAGATGATCCGAACATCAGAAAATACATGAGTGGACTCATATTCAACTCCGACGACATGAAACAATACGAACTGCCATCCTTCAAAACCATGGCCGACGGTACAGAGAACACTGTCATGCGCAACATAAAAGGTCTGGGCGACCGGATGGCAATGATAACATTCATGGTATATGCCGACGGCAACATAGATAAAATCAACATAATCGATATCGCCGACAGAAACAGCGAGCCAATAGAAAACGAAGTTAAGCAACGTATGAAAGAAAAACTGAGAAACATAAAATGGGAAGCAGGCACGGCATACGGCATGAAAACAAACTACCGCATGTCAATGATTGCGACAAACACAAACGCGTTCCTCATAAAATAACAAACAACAAACAAGCATTAAACAGACAATTATCATAAAACACTAAAACTATGAACACAAAAAGATTAGCTGTAGCAGTAATAACATTGTTACTGACTACCGGATGCACTATTGCACAGGAAACAGACAAGACCGCACAACGCAAGTCAAAGATGGCACAGATAGAAAAAGACGCCGTCGGCATGTGGCAACGTGTAGGCAAATACATAGGTCATACCATTTACATACCGGAGTTCAAGGTATATAACGAAAACCACGAATGGTACAGCTTCCGTACAAATATGGAAAAGCCCGGGATATTTGCCGGCGGCACATGGGAGGTGGTATCACCCGACAGCATTGTCGAACACAACGACTACTCCATCGATCCTGCCTACGACGGAAACGTGGACGTTTATCTCAAAATAAACACATTCAGGCCGAATTTCCACGGCATTTCATTCGTCCCGCGCGGATACAACCAGGTTGTTTTCATGGATTACGAGAAAGTAGAGAAGAAATCTGCCGGATCAAGAGGTTTGTTTATGGGACGCGACGAAATACACTTCAATACAATGAAAGATTATCCTCACGTCGGCAATTCCATAAGATTCTTCAAAAATCACGACGACTTGTCCGAACAGATTACGCTCGCACAGATGCCGGCAAACACAAAAGAAATACTGCAACGCGTCGCCTCACAAATATCAATAAATAAAAAATGCAATATGATACTGCGCATTGCATTGACCGAAGATGGCGAACTGGCAATCTGCACACCGAAAAGTCTGTTCCAACGAATCGGCTCATGCTTCATCTGTGTTTACCATGAAGACGAAGACGCGGAAGCTGCAGAAATACTTTACAAACAGGTGAATGCCCTGCCACAGCAGCAAATTTCACCTGATGCGACCTTTTACACAGTTGACATTCCAGTCAATATTACACAAGACAACTCGACAAATCAGGGCAACCGACTTGACTTGGAGAAAGGCATATCGCTCTGAACAGAATATTCATACATAAAAAATAAGAGAAAACATAAAAGCCTGTCTTTGCACGGAAAATCCAATGCCGGAGTCCTTGACAGGCTTTATGCGACTCTGTATAAATTCTGTATGAAACAGGTTTTATTCATGAATTAACACAGAGTGTCGGAAAACTTACAGACAGCACGGGGTGATATGAACAATGACCGTTCGGGGTTAACGTGAGGATGAATCCACGTTGCGACTACAATCCATTCACGTTGATACAACCGATAAATCGTCACCGCAACCGGGAAGCATGCACCCCGTACTTTTTCTCATGCCTGATATCGGCTTTCTTAAAGAAAACTCAGGCTATGAACTTACGATTTTTCTTGACTTTTTTTTGACAAACTGAATTCGGGAAAGAGGTGTAAAGGAATGTTAAATACCGCATAAGAAAGGCTTGTTAAGGCCTTACAACCATGCGGTATATCCTATCGTAGAATGCAGAACAATCCGTCCTGCGTTCCGATAATGCCCATATCAGCCTCTGTTTACGCCCAGATCAGGGTGTGATATGGTGCGTTTTATGCTCTGAAACGGGCTGTATCACGTGTCAATATGGTGCCTATTGCGTGGCCGGAAAATCTATTTCACATATAAACTACTAATATTCAGTGCTTTACACGAAACTCTTATTTTTCGCATATTTGCGTCCGAGGAAGAGTCCGCGCGCAAATATTCGTTTATTTTTCGGGGTAGAACAGAAAACTCAGACAGAAAAACCGCAGGATACTGAAAATCTGTAACTGCCCTCTTTTGCTTCTCTTTCAACAGAAGTCAGAAATGCGGATACAGGATTGAAACCGCAGTATTCCGATTAACCTCCACTGAATTTCTACAGAACAGAAATAATAGTTAAAAAACAGGACTTCGCACAAACATTCACGACAAATATCTTGTCAAAAATCAGATTATTATTTATTTTCGCACAATGCCCTGTATATACTGATTCAAACCGGTACAGAAACAAAAGGGATTTCATATAAAACAACAGACTACCACTATTATATCTATTAACATTAAACACTAAGAAATATGAGAAACACCATCATTGTATTCGCACTTGTTTCTTCATTAAGTGCAGAATCAAATACGACTTTTACCACAAAACAGGAACCATTCCTCATAACAAACACCGTCGTCGGTCCGAACAAAACGGATGATGCCGAAGCCAAAGAACGGATATACGAGTTCTACAGACGTTATATCGCCACATTCATGGATTCCGGCGAATCTCCGGAAGAAATAAAAAAAGAATATCTCACCCCTGAATGTATAAAACAGATTGACAATGTTTCAAAGCAATCCATGGCCGACGAAATAATCCGGGCGCAGGACAGCGGCGAGGATGCACTAAAAAGTCTTGAGGTGAAACATATGGGCGACAACAGTTATATTGTGACTTACACGTTCAATCCTGGTCTGGAATATGAAACAACGACGTCCATCCCTCTTGAAACCACAACTGTGAACGGCAAGACATACATCAGCTACATCAAACCGACATACGACTACAGTGTCAAAGAGCAAGACGTTGTCATGCACGCTGATGTTCTGCCGGAGTTTCCCGGTGGCATCAGTGCATTAATGGATTTCATCAGACAAAACACCAGATATCCCAAATATGCGTGGAAAAACAACATCGAAGGACGGGTTCTTGTGAGTTTCGTAGTAAAAAAAGACGGGACCGTATGCAACAGTAGCGTGACCAAAAGCGTTAATCAATGTCTCGACCATGAAGCAGAACGTGTGATAGATATTCTTCCGAAATTCACACCGGCAACAAAGGATGGCAAACCCGTAAACATGAAATACAACCTCCCCATCACGTTCAAAAAGAAAAAATAGACTTCTGCGGAAATAACAGACAATAAACAAAGACTGACCGGCAGGAAAAAGTCACAGTATAGAATGACTTACCTGCCGGTCTGTTTTTGTATATCACGACATCACGCGTCCTTCATAACGCGGTGTCATCAGCATACCGATACATTATTTGCCTGCCAGCGGCGATGCCTGTGTGTAAACACGTGCGCCGAGTTCTTTGTCAAGCATATAGAGTCCGTAACCATTGTCCTTTATCATCTTCAGATTGTCGATAATGGTCTGTGCGGTCTCCTCTTCCTCCACCTGCTCATCGATGAACCACTTCAGCATGCTCTGTGTGGCATAGTCGTTCTCAGCCGTTGTCAGTGCGAAAAGATTGTTGATGAGCGATGTCACCTTCTGTTCGTGAGCGAGTGTGCTCTCGAATACATCCAGAATGGAGTTCCACGTTGTAGGAACCGCCTCGATGGGCGAAAGAGTCACATTGCCGCCACGTGAGATAACGTAGTTGAAAAGAATCTTGGCATGGTCCTGCTCCTCCTGGAACTGAACCTCAAACCACTTGCCCATGCCGGGATTTCCCTGCGAATGGCAATAAGCAGCCATTGACAGATAAAGATAAGCCGACCACATCTCCGCATTGATCTGTGCGTTGATTGCTTCTTCTATTTTCTGATTCAACATAATTCTTTTATATTTTTAAAATTAGACTTTATTTCTTTCCGTTTTCTGCATCAGCCTATCACGACAGTTGTCCAGTCGTGCTTGTCCTCTTCAGTGCCGTACTGTATGCCGCGCAGATGGTCGTACAGCTTCTTTGAAACAGGTCCCGGCTGGCCGTCCTTGCTGAATACGTAGCGCTTGCCTGTGTCCAGATCGTCAATGTAGGATATAGGACTGATGACAGCAGCTGTTCCGCATGCTCCTGCCTCCTCGAATGTCTCGAGCTCCTCTTCCGGTATCTGACGCTGTTCAACGGTCATGCCGTAGTCGCGTGCCAACTGCATAAGACTCTTGTTTGTTATGCTCGGAAGTATGGATGTCGACTTAGGTGTGACATACGTATTGTTCTTTATACCGAAGAAGTTGGCCGCGCCACACTCGTCCATGTATTTCTTCTCCTTAGCGTCGAGATAGAATTCGCAGGCATATCCCTTCTCATGTGCGATGGCGTTTGCCTTCAGCGATGCCGCATAGTTGCCGCCAACCTTATATATACCAGTGCCGAGCGGAGCTGAGCGATCGTAATCGCGTATGATGACATAAGGATTGGTCGAGAATCCGCCTTTGAAGTACGGACCTACCGGAGTCACGAATATCAGGAACATGTATTCCGTTGCAGGATGCACGCCCACCTGGGCTGTGGTACCGATGAGCAGCGGACGAATGTAGAGCGACGCACCGCTCTCGTATGTCGGGATGTATTCCTGATTGAGACGCACCACCTTCTTCACCATCTCGCAGAACAGTTCTGTCGGCACTTCCGGCATCATGATTCCACGGCATGTGCTCTGCAGACGGGCAGCATTCTCTTCCATACGGAACACTCTCACTTTTCCGTCCGGGCAGCGGAAAGCCTTCAGACCTTCGAAAGCCTCCTGTCCGTAGTGGAGGCAGGTGGCTGCCATATGCAGTTTCAGATATTCGTCTGAACAAACTTCAATCTCTCCCCACTTGCCGTTGTTATAGCAACAACGCACGTTATAGTCGGTCGGAACATATCCGAACGACAAAGATGACCAATCTATATCTTTCATAACAATGAATTATTTATATATCTCATATAATGAAATAACAAAAAGACAAAATTAGCAATAAAAATATTCTTCTGCAACAAAATGTCACACAAAATGGCCGGATGCTATAAAATAGAGCCGATCCGGTCTGTATTCACTGATTGTCTGTCAGTATTTTCTTTATCTCCTCGTCCGTACGGGTGAGCTTGTCGCGACACATCTTTATGAGTTTCTGCGCGGTCTTCACCTTCTCGCAGAGCGAATCCATGTCGAGATTGCCGTTCTCCATGTCCGAGACAATATTCTCAAGGCGTGCCATCGCCTCCTCGTATTTCAGTGTTTCCTTTGCCATAAAATTCTATCTTTTGTTTTTTGAAATTCTGTCAACCTTGGATATCACACGCCCGTCGGCCAAAAGCGTCTCAAGCGTATCGCCCTCACGCAGCGCCGATGCAGCTGTCACAGCCCGGCCATCGTGCAGAGTGATACTGTAACCACGCGACAACATGCGCTGCGGATCGACCGCCGCCGTACGTTGTCCGAGCATTTCCAGACGATGACGCTCTGCCGTCAGATTCTGACGTACGGCACCGGCCAGACGCATGGGCATGGCATCAAGAGCGGCTTTTGCGTCAGCCGTAGTCTGTCTCACGGCCACATAAAGACTGTCGCGCAACTGCGTGATCCGCGACATTTCCCGGCTTTTCACCGCCGCATAAAGCGAGGGCAGCACCGTGGAAAGATACTTCATGCGACTGTTCTCACGTTCTATCCTGTCCAGCGCATATTTTGAGACATACGACGCCACGCTGTCCACACGCGCAGCCACCGCAGAAAGACGGTCCACAAGGAAAGTAGCAGCCGCCGTGGGAGTCTTCACGCTCTGGTTGGCCACAATGTCCAGCACACTCTCATCTCTGTTGTGACCGATGCCTACTATTATCGGCAGGGGGAAGTTGGCTACGTTCTCCGCAAGACTGAGCGTATCGAAACCCGACAGATCGCTTGTGGCACCGCCACCTCTTATTATAACCACCACGTCGAACTTGTCGACCTGTGAGTATATAGCGTCCAAAGCTCCAATGACACTGCTTTCCGTTGCCTCTCCCTGCATCACTGCGCGGAAAAGCTTTACGGAGAAAGCAAGTCCCTTGTCGTTGCCATGCAACTGGTTACAGAAATCGTCATATCCTGCCGCATTGTCGCTCGAGATGACGGCAACACGCTGCGTAAAGAGTGGCAACACGAGTTCTTTCTGCAACTCCAGCACACCTTCCTCTTTCAATTGTGCTATTATCTCGCGGCGACGGCGCGCTATGTCACCAAGCGTATATTCGGGGTTTATGTCGGTGACAATCCACGAAAAGCCGTAAGCCTCGTGAAAGTCGGCATGCACACGCATCATAACCTTCATTCCGGCACAAAGTTCGCGTCCTGTGACACGTTCGAAAGCCGTACGTACAAGTGTCCAATAAGTGCGCCAGCATTTTGCCGACGAGCGGGCAACAGGCGTCTTCGTGTCCTCCGCCTTCTGCACAAGTTCCATGTAGCAGTGGCCGTGAACCACGCGCAGCTCCGAAATCTCGGCCTCCACCCAATATTCCTCGGACATCACCGAACTGATGACTTCCGACACAATATTGTTCAACTCATATAAGGTAAGAGCACTTATCATCTGGCAAAACGTACTTTTCTGTTTGTCTGTTTTATATGCAGGCCGTGCTTTCATCTGTCTCTGCAGAAGACGGCTCATATTATGCAAAAGTATAAAATATTCTCAACTATCGGACTTTTCCGTCACATTTTATAGTTTCCACACTTGTTTTTTCTCATAAAACAATGCCTTGTTCCGCACCGCTACACGCCCGTTCACATTTCTGACTCAAGACAGAACGCCACAGGAGAAGACTCCCATACAATGAATATTTATTCATTCCGAAAGTAAAAAATACGGACATATAGTTTTTGCAAGATAAAAAACGATAAGCAACGAAAAAAAACGGATAATAAAACAGGAAAAAGATATCCGGCCGCACGTTTTTCTGCTCCATACAGACAATGGTCCGGCGGTCTGGCATAATAAAGGCTATTCCGATATGCCATACGGCCTTCTCCATCACTCCATACAGCCCATATCAGCATGCGAAAAAGGCTTTTGCACGATGCAAAACAGCCTTTTCCACAAAGCCACACGATGTCAGACGCTCTTTTAACGCACTCAAATCTCAGACTTTCAACCAAGCATATAACATCTTAAAATTCGAGTATTTGCATCCGAATGGACCTCCGTACGCAAACACAGCTTCAATTTGAAATTCGTATTGCATATGTACGCAATAGTCAACACAATTTTCAATATATTTATGCAACGCACTACCGTTGTCACTTTCCGGCTTCACACAACCACAAAACACACATACACTATACGCAGATACCCCCGGAATGTATCACGAAATGAGCGGAACAGGCCGAAAAAACAACGCTTTTTTGTTTTGTATCTCTCCAATTTGAAGTAACTTTGCATCGGATTTTTAATTATGGATAATAAACAAGCAACTTTAGAATTAGGCACCAAACCAGTCGGCAAACTGCTCATGCAGTATGCCCTCCCTGCCATCATAGCAATGACGGCAGCCTCGCTCTACAATATGGTTGACAGCATATTCATCGGGCAGGGCGTGGGAGCCATGGCCATATCAGGACTGGCTATTACATTTCCTTTCATGAACCTCACAGCAGCCTTCGGCGCTGCCATAGGTATCGGTGCATCAACTTATCTGTCTGTAAAACTCGGCCAGAAGGACTACAAGACGGCAGAGCGCATTCTCGGCAACAACGTGACACTCAACACGGTCATCGGTATTGCCGTAGGACTGGTGAGTCTTCTGTTCCTCGACCCTATTCTTCGCTTCTTTGGCGCAAGCGCTCAGACACTTCCTTATGCTCGCGACTACATGACTGTCATTCTTGCAGCAAATGTCTTCAGCCAGATGTTCTACGGCATGAACGCCATTCTGCGCGCCATAGGCAAGCCCAAACAAGCCATGTACATGACAATTATTACCGTGGTACTGAACGCGATTCTCGACCCGATTTTCATTTGGGTGTTCGAACTCGGAATACGCGGAGCAGCCTACGCCACAATCCTTTCACAGATAGTAGCGTTAGTATGGCAGATGCGTATACTGAGCGATAAGAAAGAACCGCTCCATCTGCACAGAGGCATATACCGTCCCGACCACGACATTGCAAGGAATATCATAGCCATAGGTCTGTCGCCATTCTCCATGAACGTATGCGCATGCATCATCGTGATATTCATAAACAACAGTCTGGTGAAATACGGGGGTGACCTTGCAGTAGGAGCCTACGGCATTGCCAACCGCGTGGCCTTCATCTTTGTGATGATCAACATGGGCTTGAACCAGGGCATGCAACCTATCGCCGGTTACAACTACGGTTCGCAGCAGCTCGACCGAATGTTGCGTGTTCTCAAATATGCAGTGATAGCGGCGACCATCATCATGACCACCGGATTTGCCATTGCAATGATAATACCAGAATTGTGCGCAAGGCTTTTCACCACAGACGCCACACTCATCGGCATGTCGGCACGAGGCATACGTACCATCATGATGATGTTCCCGATAGTAGGTTATCAGATGGTGGTGACCAACTTCTTCCAGAGTATCGGAAAAGCCAAGATAAGTATATTCCTTTCACTGTCAAGACAATTATTATTCCTGCTGCCGCTACTAATTATTCTGCCTCCTATATTCGGAATAGACGGAGTATGGTACGCCATGCCGGCGTCTGACGCACTGGCCGCAGTAGTAGCTGCATGGATAATGGCCGTATATATGAAAAAATTCATGAAACAACATAGAGAGCTCACAAATGGATGACAAAAAGATAATAATAAATGTTGGCCGTCAGCTCGGAAGCGGCGGACGCATCATCGCTTCGATGCTTGCCAAAGACTTCGGATGCAAGTTCTATGACAAAGAACTGCTGAACCTTGCAGCCAAAGAGAGTGGCTTCTGCGAAAAATTTTTCGAACAGAACGACGAACAGAAGGGTTTTCTCAAATCATTCTTCTACGCACACATGCCCTTCCTCTCAGGCTCAAGTTTCTACAACAACCGGCTGTCTCAGGAGAGTCTGTTCCAGTTTCAGAGCGATGCAATACGCAAGGCGGCGCAGGAAAGTTCGTGTGTCTTTGTAGGACGTTGCGCAGATTATGTGCTGCGTGAATTTGAAAACACCGTGAACATATTCATAACAGCCGATCTTGACGAAAGAATAGAGCGCGTGGCAAAAAGACATGGATGTGGGGCTGAAACTGCCATGAAAATAATAAATGACAGAGAAAGCGAACGCTCCACATACTACAATTATTACACTGGCAAGAAGTGGGGTTACTGCGCGTCGTACGATCTGTGCATAAACTCAAGCATACTCGGAATGGAGAAGACCGAGGAACTGATAAAGGACTTCATCAAACAGAAACTCGGACTGTAAGATTCTGCCTTTTCCTTACGGAAAGAAAAGAATGTTTTTTGTCATCCGCTCCCGCTTATGCCAGAACGACACAAAACACCTATCTGCAGCAACGAGCACAATTTGCTGGAGAAAAATGATACCTATGCATTGAGAGGTGTGTGCATGATAATGATAATCGTGCACCACACATATCTCAGCGCCATAGACATGCCGCAATGTCACACAGACAGTTGGCTCAGATTTCTCGACATAGGATGGTCGTGGGGATATGACGGCACCGGTGTCTTTCTGTTTCTTTCCGGCTTCGGAATGTTTTTCTCATTGTTACGCAACCGACCTATCAGCAAAACATACATAAGGAACAAGGTAGTAAAGCTGTTCATACCATTTCTGTGGTTATGGGCAATAAGCCTTGCTGTATACATACTGTTTGACGCAAAACAACTGACACCACAGCTTTTCACTTCGTTTCTTTCACTTGACATACCACCCGACAATGAGGCATGGTTCTATAAAGTCATAATAGGACTTTACACCGTTTCTATGCTCATATTCAATACATTCAGAAGTCCACGCACATGCGTAGCTGTAGTCACGGCAGTGTGTGTAGCATATTATTGCGTGGCGAACTTCATATTAAATGCCGACCTCTGGTGGTTTATCACAGTACTCAACTTTCCGTTCGGGATGCTCGTCGCCATCTCTTACGACAAACTAAAGAATATCCGGCCGATATATCTCATATTGCCATGCGCCATATTGTTCGCATTGCTGCAGTATTTCCATCCCAATCCGACAATATCAAGCCTGCTGTTCACTGTCATCGCAATAAGCATCATACGATATGTGAACATCGACAACCATCTGCTCAGATACATCGGAACAAACAGCATACTGTTCTATTTTCTTGAGGAGCCGGCGATAAACTATCTAAGCCAATTCGCCGGTTTCAGCTTCTACACCTACTCACTCACGGCCATTGCGATGACTCTGCTTCTCGTTTTCCTTTGCCAGAAGGCCGAGAAAGCATTGCAAGGAACATGATCCAAGATGCGTTTCCATCGGATAGCCATGACAACGGGGATAAAAACAAAATACATGTTTGCTACATTTAAATAATATCACTATCTTTGCATTGTAAGATACAGAACCGTGTCATGACTGTTTTCCAAACAGTCCGATTGCAATGAAAAGGATAGGAATAATCAGCGACACCCACTCATATTGGGACGACAAATATCTGGAATACTTCGAGTCGTGCGATGAGATATGGCATGCTGGAGACATCTGCTCTACCGAGCTTGCAGAAAAGTTAGCCGCCTTCCGCCCGCTACGTGCCGTATGCGGCAACTGTGACGGAGGCGATCTTAGACGTATGTTTCCGGAAATTCTCAGATTCAGATGCGAAAGTGTCGATGTTCTGATGAAGCACATCGGCGGATATCCCGGACGGTATGATCCGAGCATAAGAAGTAAAATATATGCTTCTCCGCCACAGCTGTTCATAAGCGGCCATTCACATATACTGAAAATAAAATACGACAATACTCTCGGGCTGCTACACATCAATCCCGGAGCTGCAGGACTGCAGGGATGGCACGTGGACAGAACACTCATAAAGCTGACCATAGACGGCAGTAAGTTTAAAGATTGCGAAGTCATCACACTGGCAGATCCGCGTAAAAAGATACAAAACGGTTATGATGAATAAGATATTAAAATACGCTTTGCTCTTATTATTGTCCACAGGAGTACTTATTTCAATACTTGCCGCAATCGGACATATATGCGGATGGCAGACTGACGCCGACACATGGACAGAAATAATCGTTTACTATATAATTTTCCAGTTGTTATTGTTCTGGAGACACGAACGTAAAAAGCAAAATCATTAAAAACATATATAACATGAAGACTTATCTTGTAACAGGAGCCGCAGGATTCATTGGTGCAAACTTCATCAAGTACCTGCTTCACAGAAAGTACAAAAACGAGGACATCAAGATTATTGTACTAGATCTTCTGACTTACGCAGGAAACCTCGGAACTATAAAGGACGACATCGACAACGAGCGTTGTTTCTTTGTACGTGGTGACATAAGAGACAGGGAGCTCGCAGACAAACTCTTTGCCGAAAACGACATCGACTATGTTGTAAACTTTGCAGCCGAAAGCCATGTTGACCGGAGCATCGAGGACCCACAGCTGTTCCTATCGGTGAATATCCTTGGGACACAGAATCTTCTGGACGCGGCACGCAAAGCGTGGGTTACAGGAAAGGATGAGACCGGATATCCTACATGGAAGGAAGGAAAACGATTCCATCAGGTCGCAACCGATGAGGTTTACGGTTCACTCGGTGCGGAAGGCTACTTCACAGAGGAGACTCCGCTATGCCCGCACAGCCCGTACAGTGCATCAAAAACAAGCGCCGATCTTTTCGTAATGGCCTATCATGACACTTACCACATGCCTGTCACCATAACACGTTGCTCAAACAACTATGGTCCTTACCACTTCCCGGAGAAGCTCATTCCGCTTATCATCAACAACATATTGGAAGGAAAGAAGCTCCCTGTTTACGGAAAAGGAGAGAATGTACGCGACTGGCTATACGTGGAAGACCACTGCAAAGCCATCGACCTCGTGGTGCGTGAAGGACGTGACGGACAGGTTTACAACGTAGGTGGACACAATGAGATGAAAAACATCGACATCGTGAAACTCACAATAAAGACCATCCACGACATGATGGAAAATGAGCCGGAACTTAGGAAAGTACTCAAAAAACAAGAAATCGACAGGAACGGCAACATAAGAATAGACTGGATAAACGACGATCTCATCACATTTGTGGCCGACCGACTGGGACACGACCAGCGCTATGCTATCGATCCGACAAAGATAAAGAACGAATTGGGATGGTATCCGGAGACAAAATTCGCCGACGGCATTGTGAAGACAATACGCTGGAATCTGGAACACCAGGACTGGATAAAGGACGTGACAAGCGGCGACTATCAGAAATATTACGAACAAATGTACGGCAACAGATAATATCCCAGCCACATCCATGGAATTTCATCATGCGACACAGGTAGAACGAATCGCATGATGAAATTTCGATAATATGTCTGTCTCCACGTTGAAGGCATTTATAATACAACTGTTATAACTAGAAATATTTAATAAAACTATCCACCAGCATACCGGCATTGAATATGGATACTCTTTCTGAAGAGCTTCAAAATTTCCTTATACGACTTGGCAAAGAGCCCAACTGTGTCAGCAAGAAGGTTGAACATTACATCAAGCATCTCATACGTCTGCTTCCCGTCAACGACGAGAAAGCAATGAAAGATTATTACGGACTGTTTGGCAGTCCGGTAAAACCACTTTGCGACGTCGCACACGAACGCAAGGTGTCGGAGGATATAATGCTGAAAATAATGGAAAACAACCTGCGCAAAATCGCAGTAACGCCGGAATGGCAGATGATAAAGCAGATAATAAAATAAACGTAAACAATGAAGAAGATACTGTTATTGGGTTCAGGAGAACTCGGAAAAGAGTTTGTCATCGCAGCAAAACGCGCAGGACAATATGTAATAGCATGCGACAGATATGCCAACGCACCGGCAATGCAAGTGGCAGACGAATGCGAAGTATTCAACATGTTGGACGGTGACATGCTTGACAATATCGTAAACAAGCACAACCCGGACATAATCGTTCCGGAAATAGAGGCCATCCGTACAGAACGTCTGTTTGACATTGAGAAGCGTGGAATACAGGTTGTGCCAAGCGCAAAAGCCGTGAACTTCACAATGAATCGCAAAGCCATACGAGATCTTGCAGCAAAAGACCTCGGTCTGAAAACAGCAAAATACTTCTATGCAAAGACTCTCGACGAACTGAAAGAATACGCGAAGGAAATAGGTTTCCCGTGTGTCATCAAACCGTTGATGTCTTCATCAGGACACGGACAGACCGTAGCAAAAACTGCTGACGACCTGGAAAACTCATTCAACGAGGCAATGGCCGGCAGCAGAGGAGACGTGAAGGAAATAATTATTGAAGAGTTCATCCACTTCGATAGCGAATTCACCCTTCTCACAGTGACACAGAAGGACGGCCCGACACTGTTCTGTCCGCCGATAGGACACGTTCAGAAAGGCGGCGACTACCGCGAAAGCTGGCAGCCGTTTGCCATCAGCGACAAAGACCTGAAGGAAGCACAGCACATGGCTGACGCCGTAACAAAAGCCCTGACAGGAGCCGGAATATGGGGTGTTGAGTTTTTCCTGACACACGACAAGGGCGTCATCTTCTCCGAACTGTCTCCACGTCCACACGACACAGGCATGGTGACACTCGGCCATACACTCAATCTGAATGAATTCGAGCTTCACTTCCGTGCTGTAATGGGCCTGCCTATACCGGCCATCCATCTTGAGCACGCAGGTGCAAGCGCAGTCGTTCTGGCAAAAGAAGAAGCTGATCATGAACCGGAATACAACATGGTTGAGGCACTGAAAGAAGACAAGACACGACTGAGAATATTCGGTAAACAGCAGCAGCACGTCAACCGACGCATGGGTGTAGTACTCTGCTACGGTGACACAAACGAGGATACAACAATCTTACGCGACAAAGCCAAGCGCCTTGCATCGACAATAATAAAATAATAAAATATAATGAACTGTCCTGAAGGAAGAATCATTGAGCTGCCCAAAATAACGGATCCACGCGGCAATCTTACTTTTGCCGAGAGCACAAAACATATACCTTTTGAAGTGAAAAGGGTGTATTGGGTTTATGATGTGCCGTCGGGAGAGAATCGCGGAGGACATGCTCACAAGAAATGCCGGGAATTCATAATAGCCGTAAGCGGCTCATTCACAGTAACACTAGATAACGGACACGAGAAAAAGACTTTTCTCCTTAATCATCCTTATCAGGGATTACTTGTGGAGACAGGCACATGGCGCACACTCAATGATTTTTCCTCAGGCTCTGTATGTCTTGTACTTGCCTCAGACTTTTTTGAGGAAAGCGACTACATACGCAATTACGAAGAATATCTGGAATACATAAAATGATTCAATTTCTCGACTTAAAGAAGATCACAGCCTTACATTACGAAGAACTGCACGAAGCGCTTGAGCGGACACTAAAAAGCGGATGGTATCTGAAAGGTGAAGAAACAAGGAAATTCGAGAGTGCATATGCAGAATTCACAGGTACCGGCCACTGCATCGGATGCGGCAACGGACTTGACGCACTCACGCTTATTCTGCGTGCATACATTGAGTTGGGAATAATGAAAAAAGGCGACGAAGTAATCGTTCCTGCAAATACTTACATTGCATCTATCCTTGCCATAAGCAGAAACGAACTCAAGCCGGTGTTGGTGGAAGCCGACATCAACACTCTTCAGATGGACGACAGCAAGATTGAAGAAGCCATAACACCGCGTACTAAAGCCATTATGATCGTGCACCTTTACGGTAAATGTGCATACACCGACACTATCGGACGGCTCTGCAAGCAATACGGACTGAAACTGATAGAGGACAACGCACAGGCACACGGTTGCAAATATGATGGCAAACGCACAGGATCGCTCGGCGACGCAGCCGCTCACAGCTTCTATCCGACAAAGAACATAGGCACACTTGGCGATGCTGGAGCCGTGACAACAGACGACACAGAACTGGCAGACATGATAAGAGGACTGGCAAACTACGGTTCCGCAAAGAAATATATATTCGACCATATAGGAATAAACAGCCGAATGGATGAGTTGCATGCTGCCGTATTGTCTGTAAAACTGAAATATATTGATAAGGAAAACGAACGCCGCCGCGAAAACGCAAAATTCTATATAGACAATGTCAGGAACAATAGAATAAAACTTCCATCGCAAGAATATTGGGAAAGCAGCGTATTCCACATCTTTCCTGTCTTGTGCGAAAGACGTGATGAATTAAAAGAATATCTTTCACATAACGGTGTTCAGACTGACGTACACTATCCTCTTCCACCTTATAAGCAGAATTGCTACAAAGAAATGGCCGGTCTGTCATTCCCCATTACAGAAAAAATACACAAGGAAGAACTGAGCATTCCTGTAAGCCAGGTTCTTGAAACGGAGGAACGAGAAACCATCGCACACCTTCTCAACCAATTCGAGTGAAATGAAAATAACAGAAACAACTGCCGCCGAATATAAGGAAGTCTTCAAAAGAACCCAACATATTTACAACAGTGTGGAGTTTTCCGAACTCAACAAGTATAAAGTGAAAAAACTTCATTATCTTTTTTTTGAAGATACAAAAATCAGATTCGGAATAGTTCTGGGAGAAAACGCAGACAATCTGTTGTCACCTTTCTCTGCACCTTTCGGCGGCTTATGTTTCAACAAGCCACAAAACATTGAGCTCATAGACGAAGCTGTACTGCAGTTGAAATCGTTTGGAGAAGAACATCATAAAAAGACGATTATAACACTTCCGCCAACGATATACGAGCAATGTCAGACAGTACAATGCATCAATTCCCTTTCAAGAGCTGGAAAAATAAGTTATAATGAAATAAACTATCACTTCAATATACCATACTTCCATAATTACGAAAGCATAATTGAACGTAACGCAAAAAAGAACCTGCATAAGGCTTTGAAAGAAGAATTCACGTTCACTCATGTATGCAATGACAACACGGAAGACATAATACGTGCCTATAACGTAATAAAAGCCAATCGGAAAGAGCATGGATATCCGCTCAGAATGAGTGTGGAGAATGTTCTCAGTACAATAAAAATAATACCTGCCGATTTCTTCATTCTCACACATTCAGGATGTGATGTTGCCGCTGCACAGATATTTCATGTGGCCGACGGTATCTGTCAGGTGATATACTGGGGTGATCTCCGACAGTATAACAGCATCCGTCCAATGAACTATCTTGCGTACAGAATATTCGAATACTATTACAAAGAAGGTATCAGAATATTGGACATAGGTCCTTCAACCGAGCACGGCATTCCAAACTACGGTTTGTGTAATTTCAAGGAAAGCATAGGATGTTCTGTTTCATCCAGATTCACTTTTGAATTATAATAAAAGGTATATGTCCAGAAACAACCCGTCAAACATAAGAACCGAATATCCGTTCATACTGTATATATTCTTTGTCATCATATATTTAGGCATCCAGATGTTCCAAGGTTTTTCCCACCTTGACATCGGTTTCTACATGTCCAGTTATCAACACTTCAACGAAGAACCTTATGTTTCATATTTTCTCGGGCAGTGGCTTCTCAGCTTTCAGCTGACATCATTCCTTTGCGACCTCTTTTCCATCAACTCATATCTTGGACTGAGAGTGCTCCATCTGGTGTTTGTCATATTGTCACAGACCGTCATATATCTCTATCTGAAACAATACATAAACCGCCGCATTATAATCTTCGGACTGTTGCTCGCCACTTTCGCCCACTTCGGAAGCTATACGGAGATAAACTACAACGATTATTCCGTCGGCCTGCTTACACTTGCTGTCATGGCATATCACCACGGTTTTGCCAACAACAGTGCGAAAGCAATTCTCCTAAGCGGTCTTTTTGTCGGAACAGCCTTCTTTTTCAGAATCGTCAATATTACATTTATCGGCATACCTTTTCTTGCCTGGCTTGTTTCATATAAATACACAAGCAGACTGAAGACATCACATCAGTTTGCCGCGTTCTTCGCCGGAACAGCCATAGCATGCGCAGTTGTCACCATAATATTATACGCAACCGGCATGCTCGAAGTGTTCACCATGAACCTGCAGGACATCTTCACACGCGGCCACGATCCGCAAGACCCGCATGGAGTAAAGACAATAATAATATGCCTTTACGGTTTGTACAAAGGCCAGATACAAGGTTTCTCCGTCATCGCACTTCTGATATTCCTCATCGCTGTCAGCTATTTTAATTTACACGGCATAAAGAGAAACATCATGACAGCAGTCATGGCGCTACTCATCATACCCAACATATATCTGTGGGAAGCGCCATCCAACATCACAGTAGGTATCTGTCTTTCCGCATCAGCATTTCTTTTTATCAAACCGGAAAGCGAAAGCAAGACTGCTTCATTATATCTACTGTCACTGTTCATTCCTGTTGTTTTCCCAGTAGGAAGCAACGCCGGAGCCGATTTCTATGGGAAAGACATGTGCTTCATGACTCTGCCTGCGGCGCTCGGTATTATATACGAAGGTATTGGAAAGTTGAAACCAGAGTATAGAAAAGCAACATATCCGGCAATGCGAATAGGATATGCTTTCATATGCATAGCGATGATATACACAAACATTCACCGTCCGATGATGGAAGAAAGCGCACGTACGGAATGCCATTACACGATAAACAGCCCTTTGACCAAACATATTTATACATCAAAAGAAAACGCCGACATCAATAACTATATCATACAAAAGGTGAAACCTCTTGTTCCAGACAACAGCTATATGATCTGCGACTTCTCTATTCCGGTCATATCACTGCTCGATTGTAAACCTTTTGCCGTATATTCAACGGTTTTCACCAGCGACATGATGAACAGACGCTACATTGATGTGGCCTACCGGTACAGCGGACAACTGCCTTATCTGCTTACGGATAAAGAAAACAGGAACGAGAAAGACAGATTTGTAGAAGAATGTCTTTCACAAATAAAACCATACCGTACAATATGGACAGACGGCAGGTTCGCTCTGAAAGCGCCCGCCGTCCGCACACATATAAATCATACCAAACACTGACTATTTTATATTTAGTCTCAATCCGACCTGCAGACTGAAACTCACAGGCTTATCCTTGAAATAATTTTCAATTGCACTGCCATTATCAATATAATATTTCACACCGGGTTCCACATACACACCAAGCTGCGGTATGACGTCATACTGCGCACCGGCAGCAGCATTTACAGACCACTGCACGTCGTCTCTGTCCATCTTCCTCTTCACACCTTCGGTCTCCACCCGCGCCGAGACATTGAAATCAGCCTGGCCGCCGGCTGTGACATAAGCCTTGAAACGGCCCGTGCTCCATACATTATAATTCACATTGAGGGGAACACCTACATAATGAAGCGTCTGGCAGTCTTTGGACTCCTCACCGTTTGAAGAACGTATGAAATCAGACGATAACTTTGAATATACCACACCCGAAGTCAAAGAGATGCGATCTGTAATAGCATAAGCCGCTGTCAGACCGAACGACACAGGCAGATAATGCTTCTTGTCTTCCTTATAATTTGAGAAAGTCGTCGAGCTGGCCTTCAGCATGTTCTCTGTCATTGCATACTTCGCCGTCACACGGCTTATCACATTTACACCATTTACAGAATTGACATTGCCAAACATATTTGATGAATAGGCACTGACAGCCCACCCGCCTCCGCGTTTTCTTCTATTATAACTGCCATACGAATCTGTCTGCGGGAACAACTCATCCACACTTACATCATGTCTGTCAGGATTTTCCTTGTCGTTTTTTTCTATCCTTATTTCCTCCTCACTTCCAGCAGTATTTTCCGCAATCTTGGTTTCGTTATCCTCAGGTTGCTGTGCTTCCGGCACTACTGCCTCCGGTTTTGAGATATCCGATGCCGTCCCCGTGAGCGTACTTTTTGCACTATTGGCCGACAACATTTCCGACATCCGGTCTGTCCTTATCGCCTCAGAAGGCATATCTGCTGTAGTTTTCAGCATACCTGCCGTACGTCCTGCGGCATTATCTCTTACGCTTGCGTAGCTCTTCTCCATACTGTCAAGCTGCGAAATGGTCTTTTTGTTGAGCAGATAGCCCACTCCTGTTATAAGCAGAAGCACAGCCGCAGCGGCAGCCGTCCACACACGCATGCGCACAATCTTTGCTTTCTTCTCTCTGCTGTCAAGAGAAGTTTCTATTTTGTCCCACAAACCGACGGGAGGTTCGGCTTTATAGTCTGAAAGCCGGTCATGCAATTTGTCTGTCCAGTCGTTATGTTTCATATTATTGTCGTTTGTTATAATCGTTTATCATTTTCGCAAGCATCTTTTTGGCATGGAAAAACTGCGATGCGGATGTCCCCACCTTGATGCCTAGCTTTTCTGCAATCTCTTTATGACTCATCTGGCCGAATACATACATGTTCAGTACAACCCTGTAGCCATCAGGCAGACGTCCTATCATCTCCATCAGCACATCGTCCGGTATAGAGTCAATCTCCGGTTCCTCTTCCTCCACACCGTCCGGTATGTTGTCGGTGAAAGAGAACTTGCCGTTCTTGCGGATAAAGTCGAGCGACTCGTTCACTACTATTTTCGCAATCCACGACTTGAGCGACCCTTCTCCGCGAAACTCGAAACTATCCAACGAGGTGAATATCTTCACGAAGCTGTCCTGCATCACGTCCTGCACTTCATCCCTGTTCGGGATATACCGCAGACAGACAGCTGTGGCATATCCCGAATAGCGGTCATACAGTTCACGCATAGCTGATCTGCTGCCGTTCTTTATGTCGTTAAGAAGACGCTTCTCCGATTTCAACTCATTACTGTTTTTGTTTTCAGACACACTATCCGGCACGTCGTGACGTCCGTTATATTTTTTTCTTCGTTACGAACGTCAGTTTCATATTTCTGTCCTGCTCATACGTTCCTTCTTCCACGCTGTCGCCATATATCTCAATTCCACGCATGTGAAGCACTATCTTGTATACGCCTGACAGTTTGGAATAAGTGGCAATCGAATTAAACGCATAATCATCGTCATGGCTTACAAAATGTATTACTACGGTGCGCTCCACCCCATCTATGCGTGCCTTCACTGTCCACTGCTCCGGATGCACCGAATAGTACATTGCCTGTTCGGTATAGCCCGTCTCGTCATAAGGCACCATGTAGCCCACTTCTTCTGAAGGTTTGATATCATGTCCTGGCAGCATTGCCTTGAGCACAGCCTCAACAGGAAGCACCTTGAAACTGAATCCGGTGTCATACACTGTAACCTCCGACGGTATATTCTCCTGTCCGTCTATGCTCCACACGCCCTGATAAGAACCTTTCAATCCTCCGTTATCTATGAAGTCATTCTCCATATAGAGGGATCTGTCGTTCTCCGTACACGAAAACAGAACGAAAGCGGCCATCACCGGCAGTATATATCTCAAGAATCTCATATCTCAGTTTTGTATATGTCTGATGTTGTATGTATAATATCACAGTTCTACTATGTAAACTGCAAAACTTCAAAAATCTTGCATCACATATACATATAAATATAAAAATACTCTGTAAAAATTCCATGGAGATTGGTTTTATTCAAGAAGAACCATGGAACGAAGGAAAAATTCCGGACAACACCGTGCGTTATGAACTGTAGCAGTACTTCTCCGACGTAATAATAAATTCACATTGCCACAACCGATAAATCCCCACCACAAAAAAGATGCATGCTTCCCTCGCGTATCGTCACGCCTCATATCGGCGTTTTTCAAGAAAACCCGAGCGACGGACTTACAGTTTTTCTTGACTTTTTTTTGACAAAATAAAATCGCAAAAGAGATGTAAAGAAATGTTAAACACAGCATTGAAAAGCCCCGTTCGGACTTTACTGACTTACAGTATACCCTGCTTAGGATGCCCGGATAATTTATTTTGAGTTCCGGTTATGCCCGTTTTAGGGTCTGGTTTCGCCTGTATCAGGGTGTGATATTGTGCGTTTCAGCCCCTGAAATGGGCCATATCACATGCTGAAACGGTGCTTTTTGCATGACGGAGAAGTCTCTTGTCATTGTAAGTATTTGATATTCAACATTTTGAATAAAACTCTTATTTTTCGCGAATTTACGTCCGAAGGAAAGTCAGCTCGCAAATACTCGCTTATTTTTCGGGGTAGAACTGAAAACTCAAATGGAAAAACCGCAGGATACAGAAAATCTGTAAGTTGCCCAGATCGCTTCCCTTTCAGCTTAAAGCAACAATACAGATACACGATTGATGTCACTGTTTTTTCATTGCAACCAATCCCCACTGTATTTCTACAGAATAAAAAAATCTCTCTGCCTGATGCAAAGAGATTTTAATTACCTGTATATTCTGCATTAAAGCGTAGTCAATTTAAGATTGCGCCACACTACTTTTATTCCACCGCCATCGTGTATCTGAAGCGCTATACGTCCTTTTCCTGCACCTATCTTGGCGTCGTTTATGTTAACCATCTGCTCGCCGTTGAGCCATGTCTGCACGTTGTCGCCCTTCACTCTGATACGCATCGTGTTCCATTCGCCTTCTTTCAGAATGTTCTCCCGCTCATCAGGTATCTGTATAAGCCATCCTCTGCCGTACGATTCGTATATGCCTCCGGTGTCGTATCCCTTCGGAGCAACTTCCACCTGCCAGCCGTTCACCTTTGCTCCTTCCTCTACAAACGAACGGATGAATACTCCCGAATTGCCGTCAGCCTCCTGTTTGAATTCCAGCGTGAGGTCGAAGTCGTCGTAATAATTGCGTGTAGCCAGATATCCGTACTGCTTGTCGGGGCCGCTCTCACACACGAGCAGTCCGTCCTCAACATACCAACGCTCTGTTCCGTAAGCGTCCCATCCGTCGAGGTTCTTGCCGTTGAACAGTGTCACCTTCTTGCCACTCTTGCGCGGAAGCTCCTTTATCTTGATGTTGCGGAACGATGCCGGATAGCCATGATCCTGCAGACATATCACACCCTTGTGCGCCAATCCGTACTCAGGAGCATCTGCCCACTTGCCGCTGTTCTTCAGTTTGTGCCAATCGTCTGTCCATGCCTCAAACTCGAGTATCTTCTTTCCGTTGAGCCAATGCTCCACATGGCCGTTGTCGAACACTATCTTCGAGTTGTTCCACTCGCCGTAAGGTCTTACCTTCATCTTCGACTTGTCGGGCACATGCATGGCATAGTCGGCGCCCGTCTTCTGCCATTCTTCGAGCTTTTCGGGGAAGTTCGGCTCGTCTATGAGCTGATATTCCGGACCGGTGACATAAGGCACTGCATACTGCGGACGCTCCACCACATGATACAGCATACCGCTGTTGCCGCCCTTCGACAGTTTCCAGTCCCACGACAATATGAAATTCTCAAACTCGCGGTCGGTCACCATATATCCGCTTGCGTCGCTGCCGTCGCCCTTTGCCTGTATGCATCCGTCCACGACGTGCCACGGTTCGGTGAGCGTATTGCCGTTGTAGTCTCTCCATCCGTTCAGAGTCTTGCCGTCAAACAGCAGTTCCCAGCCGTCGGCCTTCTCCTTGGCAGTAAGCACATTGTGCTTCTGTGCCATACATTCCACACCTGCCAGCAATGCAGCTGCCAACAGAACAGACATCTGTCTTGAAAGTGTTCTCCATCTAAAATACATATACAATCAGAATTTAGGTTTATAATAGAATTCGGTATTTATTCAGATAATTGTCAAGATTAATACTTCCCTTTTTCTCACAACATTTCTATCAAGGACAAATATACGAAATAACATTCGATTATCAAACTAAACATACCTATTAGTTACATAAATTTAATACATCACAAGGCACTCATTCTATTACATATCATGGACACAGCAATTATGTTTTCCGGTGTAATAAATTTATCATAAAATTTGCATACTCAGGAGTTTTAGCCTACCTTTGCACCAACATAACGAGAAAAAGCGTTTTGTAATCCTCATCGGAGGGCAACAGTGAGTGCCGGACAAGATGACTGGGTAAAACCAATCACCTTGTCCGGCATTTTTATTTGCAACAACAATATAATGTAAAAACAGAGTACAATGAAAAGAGATGCTATTGATTTAGGAACAGTAAAAATATCCACACTGTTCAGAAAGTATTTTGTCCCCACTCTATTAGGCATGCTGAGTATGTCGGCTGTCACAGCCGCCGACGGCATATTCGTAGGTCATGGTATCGGAAGTGACGGCATAGCCGCCATCAATATATGCATTCCTCTGCTGATGCTTTTCACCGGTATCGGCCTTATGACAGGAGCAGGTGCCTCCGTTGTCGCGTCCATACAACTCTCACGTGGAAAATCAAAAGCGGCACGCATCAATGTGACACAATCAATAATATTTGTCACCATTGTGGCATCAATTCCCTCTATTCTCATGATGATCTGGCCATCTGCCACAGCCCGCTTGCTGGGTGCGTCCGATCATCTTACTCCCCTGGTCAGAGAATATCTGCTTTGGTTCGTACCTTCACTCATGTTCCAGATGTGGTGCTCTGTTTGTCTGTTCGTGATACGTCTGGACGGTTCGCCACGTCTCGCAATGATGTGCAACGTCGCTGCAGCCCTTATCAGCGTAGTGCTGGGCTGGCTGTTCATATTTCCCCTTGACTTGGGTCTGATGGGCGCAGCCTTTGCGGCAACCATCGGACTTTTCATCGGTGGCCTTATCGGTTTGATATATTTGTTCCGCTTTGCTGAGAAACTTCGTTTTTATCCTATAAAATGGAGCATCAAGAGTCTGCGTCTGTCTCTTCGCAACATCGGTTATCAGTGCCGAATTGGTTCTTCAGCCCTTCTTACAGAAGCCACACTTGCCACTCTCATGTTTGTTGGCAACAACGTATTCATGAAATATCTTGGTGACAACGGTGTGGGAGCGTTTGGCATTGCATGCTATTACATTCCTTTTGTATTCATGGTCGGCAACGCCATCGCACAATCCGCCCAACCCATCATCAGCTATAACTTCGGCCTTGGCTATAAAGACCGTGTTTCTGCAACCGAACGCATTGCGATACTTACATCTGTTGTATGCGGCAGCATAATCATGGCAATATTTTTCTTCTTCCCACATATACTCGTAGCGCTGTTCATCAGTCCTGACAACGAAGCCGCACGCATTGCCATCGACGGTTATCCATATTTCTCCACTGCGTTTGTTTTCTTCATATTCAATCTCACTGTCATAGGCTATTATCAAAGTGTGGAACAGGTAAGGCCGGCAACCATACTTGCCGCGCTCCGCGGATTCATCTTTTTGATTCCTGCATTTCTGCTTCTGCCCGCGATTGTCGGAACCAAAGGCATATGGCTTGCTCTTTGTCTTTCAGAATCAATGACTACAGTAAGTATTATAGTAATGTATTTCATAAAATCAAGAAGAACCCGGTCCTTGCAGACAACCGTATGATTATGGTTACCGACAGTGCACAGGAACAACATGGCCGGAGGAAATTATGCAATGTCCAGCGCATGACATGAAGACATTGCTCTGCCATTGTTGTTTCTGTCACACTATTTTTTCGCATGCAAAACGGCGACGTATGAGATTTTTCTTGTAATTTTGTCTGCAATTTCATTCACGCATAACAACATCCAGACATACAACATATATAAATGATAGTTTGCATCGCCGAGAAACCAAGCGTTGCCAAAGACATAGCGCGCATCATCGGAGCCAACAGCTCAAAGGACGGCTATATGGAAGGCAACGGATATCAGGTGACATGGACATTCGGACATCTGTGCACCCTGAAGGAACCGAACGATTATACCGAGAACTGGAAGCACTGGAGCCTCAGCGCCCTGCCGATGATCCCGGCAAAGTTCGGCATAAAGCTCATCGACGACGCAGGCATCAGGAAACAGTTCGCCGTAATAGAGAAACTCATGCAGGCCGCCGATGGTATTATCAACTGCGGTGACGCCGGCCAAGAGGGAGAGCTGATACAGCGGTGGGTCATGCAGAAGGCAAAAGCCAAGTGTCCGGTGAAGCGTCTGTGGATCTCGTCAATGACCGACGAGGCCATACGCGAGGGCTTCAACTCTCTGAAAGACCAGTCAGAGTACAATCCGCTATACATAGCAGGACTGAGCCGTGCCATAGGCGACTGGATTCTGGGAATGAACGCCACGCGACTCTACACGTTGAAGTATGGCCAGAACCATCAGGTGTTGAGCATAGGCCGTGTGCAGACGCCTACACTTGCACTGATAGTTAACCGTCAGAAGGAGATAGACAATTTCAAACCGGAGCCTTACTGGGTGCTGTCCACCATCTACCGCGACACACTTTTTACTGCAACAAAAGGCCGTTTCGCCTCTAAGGAAGAGGGAGAAAAGGCTTTCGAGACCATTGCAGGCAAACCGTTCAGCGTCACTGATGTACAGAAGAAGAACGGCACCGAGGCGCCGCAACGCCTGTTCGACCTTACATCTCTGCAGGTGGAATGCAACAAAAAGTTCAGCTACAGCGCCGAAACTACACTCAACCTCATACAAGGACTGTATGAACGCAAGCTCACGACATATCCTCGTGTTGACACACAGTTTCTCAGCGACGACATCTATCCCAAGTGTCCGTCCATCCTCAACGGTCTGCGCGGCTATCAGGAACTCACACAGCCGCTGCTGGCCAAGGCCCTGATAAAACCCAAACGCATATTTGACACATCCAAGGTGACCGACCACCATGCCATAATACCCACCGGTGTGCCGGCCGTCAACCTCACCGACATGGAGCGCAACGTCTACGATCTGATAGCCCGACGCTTCATTGCCGCATTCTGGCCCGACTGCAAATTTTCCACAACTACCGTACTGGGCAAAGTGGAAGACGTGGAATTCAAGGTGAGTGGAAAGGAAATACTTTCACCGGGATGGCGCACAGTATATGCCAAGGAAGAAACCCTTGCACAGGATGATGATGCTAAAAAGGGTGACGACGAGCGGACACTGCCTACCTTTGTCAAGGGAGAGAGCGGGCCGCACGAACCCACTCTGAGCGAGAAAAGCACGACACCGCCCAAATACTATACCGAAGCCACACTGCTGCGTGCCATGGAAACGGCCGGTAAATTTGTGGAAGATGAGACGCTGCGCGCAGCACTCAAGGAAAACGGTATAGGACGTCCGTCCTCACGTGCCAACATAATAGAAACTCTGTTCAAGCGCCGCTACATCAAGCGTGAGCGTAAAAACCTCGTAGCAACACAGACAGGCATTGAACTGATAGACACCATCCACGAGGAGCTGCTCAAGAGCTGTGAGCTCACCGGCATTTGGGAGAAGAAGCTGCGCGACATAGAACACAAAAAATATGACGCCGCACTGTTCATCAACGAGCTGAAAGCCCAGATCACAGAGATTGTGAACGACGTATTGCGCGACAACAGCAACCGGCGCATCACCACTACAACCGATGAGGATCTGAAGAAAAAACGGACCACACGCAGTGCACCGAAAAAGAAAGCCTCATCCTCCACAAGCGGAAAGACACAAACTGTCGCTAAACCAACCAAGGCCCAACCAACAGCCGAGGACAACATCATCGGAAAAAAATGTCCGTTATGCGGCACCGGCACAATAATAAAAGGAAAAACCGCCTACGGATGCAGCAACTGGAAAAACGGATGCAACTACAGAGTGGCTTTCGACACAAAAGACAAATGAATGAACATTTGATATACCTAAAAACCGTTGCTTCGCAATAAAGCGGCGGTTTTTTCGTTTCTTAATGAAAGAAGAAAGACTGACCGGAAATGAAAAAATACGCATATATAGCCGCAATCGTCATGGCGTGTGTCATGATTTGTTCGTGCGGAGCTGAGAAAAACCTGAAAAAAGCAGAGAAGTATCTCGCACTCGGCGAATACTATGATGCTGCCACACAATTCAAGCAGGCATACACCAAGACGTCGCCGAAGGAGCGCGAGAAAAGAGGACAGTATGCGCTGAAAATGGCTTTCTGCTATGAGAAAACAAACTCTGTGCAAAAGGCAGTAGCTGCATACCGAAACGCCATACGCTACAACCAGGCCGACATCAACAACCGTCTGTCATACGCACGTCAGCTACTCAAGGTGGCCGACTACAAGCAGGCAGCAACAGAATTCAAAGCTGTACTCGACTCCATGCCCGACAATCTGCTGGCCAAAAACGGTCTCATCTCCGCACAGAAAGCTCCGCAATTGAAGAAGGACGGTTCGAGATACACCGTGAAGCGCATGGATGTGTTCAATTCGCGTCGCGCAGAATTCTCACCGGTTCTTGCAGGCGACCAGTACGAAAAACTATATTTCACATCTACACGCAACGAAGCACAGGGCAACGAACTGAGCGGTATCACAGGCACTAAGCCCGGAGACATATTCGTATCTGAAAAGGACGACAAGGGCAAATGGGGCAAGCCGGAGGCAGTGGAAGGCGGACTCAACACTGAGTTTGACGAAGGTGCCTGCGCACTGTCGCCCGACCAGCGGGAGATGTATCTCACACAATGCCTGACAGATCCGTCATATCCACGCTATGCACAGATAGTCACATCGTCAAGAGCGGACGCATCGTGGGGAAAGGCTTCGCTGCTTGAAATCACTCGCGACACTCTATCAAGCTACGCTCACCCCGCAGTGTCGCCCGACGGACAATGGCTCTATTTTACATCGGACATGCCGGGAGGAGTCGGCGGACTCGATATATGGAGGGTGAGGCTTACGTCTGCCGGACTGGGCGGAGTGGAAAATCTCGGTGAACCGATAAACACGCCGGGCGATGAGATGTTTCCTACGTTCAGACCTAACGGCGATCTGTACTTCTCGAGCAACGGACATCCGGGCATGGGTGGCCTCGATATCTACATTGCCAAACCTGACAAGAGCGGCCGTTACGTATTGGAGCATCCGGGTTATCCGCTCAACTCACAGGCCGACGACTTCGGAATGACATTTGAAGGAGTGCACAACCGTGGCTATTTTTCCTCAAACCGCAACGACGGACGAGGCTGGGACCACATATACAGCTTCGAAAATCCTGAGATAGTACAGAATGTCAAGGGCTGGGTTTACGAACAGGACGGTTACGAACTGCCGTCGGCACAGGTTTACATGATAGGCGACGACGGCACCAACCTGAAACTGAGCGTAAAAGGCGACGGCTCATTCGAACAGGTGATAAAACCTGACGTGCAATACATATTCCTCGCCACGTGCAAGGGCTTCCTCAATCATAAAGAAGAACTGAAGGCTGAAAAGACTGAGGAATCAAAAGAATACGTACTCCAGTTCCCGCTGGCATCAATCACGGCACCCGTACTTATCGACAATATATTCTACGATTTCGACAAAGCTACGCTCCGACCGGAATCCACAAAGGCACTCGACGAACTGGTAAAATTGCTGAACGAGAACCCCAACGTCACCATAGAGCTGAGCGCACACTGCGACTACAAGGGCTCGTCTGAATACAACAAGGGACTGGCACAGCGCCGTGCCGAATCAGTAGTGAACTATCTTACAAGCAAAGGCATCGCCGCCGACCGACTCAGTCCGGTGGGATATGGCAAAGAGAAACCGAAGACCATACGCAAGAAACTCACTGAGAAATATGACTGGCTGAAGGAAGGCGACGTGCTGACTGAGGAATTCATAAAGAAACTCGACGAGGAAAAGCAGGAGATATGTAATCAGCTCAACCGCCGTACAGAGTTCATTGTGCTGCGCACCACCTACGGTATGTTCGACGAGAAAGGCAACCTGAAGACACAGCCTAAGACTCAGTCAACCACGACAGAAGACAAAGAAGAGGATGACTTCGACATTTTCATCGAATGAAAATGAGTCGAAGCCATCCGCGGCAAATATACATTTCTATTATGTAAAAATATTATGCACAATCTTCGAGTATCGTATATAATTATACTAATGTCTTCTATGAAATCATATCAGACAGATTAGTATTCCTTCATACAGCATCTGCATTTTTCCATTTTCTTATATGTTGTATCAAGCAGTCCTTTCTGATTCATCATAACATAAATTGACTTTGCCCTCAAATACGACGGACTAAGATAATAGCAACCGTCTAATCCGAAATCAACACCCCAGGAATTTTTGCACTTATAATATAAATTACCATCCTTATCTCTCACTTTACCAATAATATGCATATTGTGATCGTCCGTCGTAATAAAATTTTCAAAATCGCGTTGACGCGTTTCAGGAGAAACAACACTATCTGAAGTCATACGTGCAAATCCTTGTATTTCCGATAATTCAGGACCAGTAAGATCCATTGCGACAGCAAGCGAAAATCCCTTAGACAGCGCATTATCTATATTTTCCATATATTCGTCCAAACTGATATTAAAATACCTCATACTTGTCCAGTTTGCCGGAATCTGCAATATGACATATTCGTTTAAAGGTTCATGAATAAAGGACGTGAGATTAACATAATGTTCTTTATTTAATTCTGTAAATTCCCAAAATTGTTTTGGAGTAAATTCCGTGCCCTTATAAATGAATTTTGTGGGAGGACAGCCCAAATACGCATCCAAAACATGCTTTATCTTTCCACGCCAGTTACCTTCAATTTTTCTGTTTGCAAAAGCATTTACAAGCGGCAACATTTCAGCCATAAGTTTCTGATGTGACGGAACTGTATCACCATGATATATTCCAGACGGCATAATCCCGACAAAATCGACATCGATCAAAGGATCATAATTACAACCGCCTTCAGAAAAGCGTGCCGTTCCCTGTCGAAGAATAAAGTTCTCCGATTTTCGGATATAAGCATTATATACAAAATACATCGGAGAAAGTTCAATGAAATATCCTTTAATACGATATATTTCTGATTCAAGGAAAGATGCAGTGGAGTATGCCCAACAAGTTCCGGATATCTGTTGTTTTATTGGAGTTGCCGGTATTTCATAAATGGTAGAAAAATGGAAAGTATCCTTTAACTCCACAGAAACATCTGTTTTCGGATTTGCATTGTTACATGAAACCAAAGAAAATAATAAAGCGAATAATCCTATACCGAACAGTAAAATATGAATGATAAAATTCCTTATAATAACTTTTATCTTCTCAATAACACTACAACCAGTGCCCTCCTGTCGTACAAGATCTGTGTCCAAATGCTGATGATAATGGCTCTGTGTTATATCCATGGGTACAACATTCAATGCTGAAAACATCATCACCACCGAAAATAGCTGTTTCATTGTTTTATCTTTTTCTTTTAATTATCACTATTGATTAGACACATCACCCTGCCATTTCGTTGCAAATAAAATGATTTTCTGCTCTGATATAAAATACAATCTATTTGGAATGTTTTACATCTGAAGACAAATTTCACAAAGACAATAGGCAAAGAAGAGGATGACTTCGACATTTTCATCGGATGAAAATGAGTCGAAGCCATCCGCGGCAACTATACTTTCTATTATACAAAAATGCTAATTGTCGGACGTTATCATGTTGTATATGGCCACATATACAAAGGTGAGGAACATCATGGCCAGCATCACAAACGACACACCACTCACATCTATTGATATGGCGGAGGTGAATACATCAACCACAAAATTGGCAGCGAGATGTTTCAACACGGCAACACTGTCAGTCAAGACAAACAGTGCGATGCCCGCAATGGCGCATACGGCAGTCCATATTCTGTTGAGACGCTGTTTATAAACATAGTCCGACGACGGAAGTCCGCGCATAACACGCTGCGAAAAACCGTCATCCGGTATTTCATTCCGGCCATATTCCTCAAAAAAAGATATTATCCTCTTATCTTCGTTTTCAGTCATATCCGTTCTGCTTTAAATAGTTCGACAATTTCTTCTTTCCCCTGAAGATGTGCGATTTCACCGTTCCCTCAGCCATTCCGGTGATTTCCGCAATGCGGTTTATCGGATATCCGTCTATCAGCTGAAGGCTTACACAGGAACGTTCACTGTCGTTCAGGCGTGAAAGCGCATCGTATATATCCATCTTCAGATTGCTGTCACCTGTAGTCTGACGCATCTTTACACCCAGCACACCATCAATGTCGCATGCGGTCTTCGACCTTCTCCTGTAATCATACAGCACATTGTATGCGATCTTGTAAAGCCAGGTGGAGAACGCTGCCAGCCCGCGGTACTTCGTTATATTCACGTAGGCTCTGATGAACGTGTCTTGAGCGAGATCATCACTCAGCTGTTTGTCACCCAAGGTCTGGTTCATGAAAAACCGCCTTATAGGTGACTGATATTTCACCACAAGGCGATCGAAAGCACGCCTGTTATGAAATACAGCCACCTGAGTGACAAGAGAGATGTCGTTCAAATTGTTCACGGCCGGCCAGCTTATTGATTATCCTTTGTTTCGTCCTGCTTACCGGCAGATGCGTCCGGTCCGACCGGAGTGTCAGAAGGCTTCTCATCCTTCATATTCTGCCCGGGAATATAGCTGTCCTGCTTCAGTCCGGAGCCACGATAATAACCACCGGCCTGCACATTCTGTCCGTTCGGTGCGTCATAAGGGCGGTCGTTTCTTCCAGAATTCTGTCCAGGGATATAGCTGTCCTGTCTCAAACCGGAACCACGGTCCTGCTTGCGGCGTCCACCCGGCACAGTACGTGCGATGACCATCTGTCCGATACCAAAACACATCACGAGCAGACCTACACCGACAAGAGCCTCTGCGCCCCAACAACCGAACATCAGTACAAGGCCAAGACCAAGGGCAACGTTCTGTATTCCACGCTTCCACATGTAGTCGTCACGTACTTTCTCATAATCCACCTGACGGTATTCTTTATGTTCATAATTACGTTCCATCTCCTTCTCTCTGAGCAAGACTCTGTCGTTATGACGCTTGAAAAGATATCTTATCAGCAACACTACGATAACGATCGGAGCCAAGATGAAAATAAGGAACAAAAGCGTAAGCAGTATGGCTATAATCACTCCACCGGCACCTACCGTCCACAAGGCATTATAGAAAGTGAACGGATCACCGTAATCCGCCGGATTGACACTGTTTGCAGGAATACTTACAGTCGGTGTCGTTGCGTCGTTATCAGCCTCATAAGTTGTTGTGTCCGAGTAAGCCTCAACCGCTTCGTAAGCCGTATCCACCTGCTGAACCTGTACAGCATCATCTACATGCTGGTGACGATGACGCGGAGTAGTGTCCACGGCTACTGCATTCAATGCAGAAAACATCACCAATCCCAATAATAAATGTTTCATTGTTTTATCTGTTTTTTAATTGTTTCTGTTGGTTAGACGCACCGCGTTGCCGTTTCGTTGCAAAGAAAATGATTTTTTTCATAACCACTGTATATTTTTAAGACAGATTGTCTTATTCCAGACTCCAACCACCAATATATTTCATGGAAAGTGAACACGATCTGCTTCAGTTGGATGAATATAAAACAACGTATCCAATAAAAACATCATATAACAATAAATATACTCCGTCATACTATCATCTACAACGAACAATGAAACAGAAACCCTATGTAGATATGTCCTTTTCGCATTCCACACGGCATGTGTATAAAATGATACATATCACGATTATTTTGCATATTTATGCAGTTTTCACAGTAAAAAATTTTGACAAAAATTTTTCTCAAAATAGAAAAACGGAGGACAACGAAAAAGGCTTTATCACATGAAGACGGTCATGTTGTCCGACCACTTTATCAGCCACAGCAAGCGTTTCCGGCGACGGACTGAAACAAAAGAGTCCGAATCGAGTCCTGATATAGCCCGAATCAGCACACGATATCGCCTGTTTCAGCCCCTGAAATGGGCTGTTTTGCCCCCTGAAAAAGACTGTTTCGCAACACAAAATAAGTCGGTCCGCGATGCGATAATCCGTAAGCTGTTGATTGTCAGACAAATGCGCAAAGTGCTCAAAACTCGCGTATTTGCGACCGAACGACCTGTTGCTCGAAAATATTCGAGTTTTGAGCACTTACGCTGAATATTTATGCATTATGCGGAACGGATAATTGTATATTTATACATAAATGTAGAGGAGACACGAACATGCGAATATTACAGAGAATATGAACTGTGCACAGCAGTCAACAACCTGTGACCGGACATACAAAAACAGGATGATGACATCACTATTGCATATAATGTAAATCCACGACATACCAGTTATGTCGTGGATTTATGTTATATTTTGATTTGCATGTCATGTCACGTTACTGTTGTATCCAAATAGTTGCGTACCTTTCATTGACACCTAAAAGAAACGAAGACTGGCATTATATACATACCTTACTTCTGTCAAAACCAACGTAAACTACTATTTGTCGCGTATGACCACGACGGGAACGGTCTTTGTAAGATCGTTTCTTGCAACATATCTGTATGTGCCCACCTGTTTGACACATTGTCCCGGAGCAACATCAATCGCCTGACCGTCGTAATAAGTCTGGCCGTCCTCGCAAAGAAACAGCACCAACAGGCTTGAGATACCATCTTCGTAAGCCAAGGCATTGCCGGAATCGAGAACACTGAGCACGGTGAACGACCGTTCACTTATGACCGGGCCATCCTCTTTCAGCATGGTTATGTCAGCTGTGGGAGACGACTGTCTGACTACAGCAACGATGAAAGAAAGCGCAAAAATGAAAACCACACCGCACACCACACCGGCAAGAAAAATCCAAATCTTTTTCATATCACCAAACGTATTTAAAGATCTTCGCCGTCAGACTTGTTGTATTCGTTATCGTAATACATAAGTATGCGGTATCTGCCATATTCCTGGTTTATCATAAACCATACAGGCTTTGATTTGGTGTTTTTAATATAATCCAACCTAAAAATCAGTTCATCGCATGAAACCTTTCCCTGCATCACCTGTGACGTATCGGCAAGCTGTTCCGCAGTATATTTCTCGAGAAGCCGGTCTCTCACGTATTTTTCCTTCTGTTCCTCGTCTGTTTTTTGGAAAAATATGGCCTCATAACGTTTATTATTTACCGTGATCTCATAACTAATGTCCTCGTCATCAGATAACGTCTGATCATTATCGCCCAGATATTTGTCATTGTTCTCGAACTGGCGGCACAGATTATTAAACCTTATTTTTATATAACCCTCATCACATGCGTACTTGTCGGCGACATAAATACGATATACCTTGTTTCTGTTTGTGACCACCGAGATCCGCACTTCCGAGCCGTTGAACTCACCTTCCAGCATATCTGTCACACTATTATAGGTAAAACCTTTTGCCTTCAGTTTCTGTATCATGGCATTCTTTGTTCCGTCAATAGGAATGCCGAGAAACTTTGTGACATCTTTCTGTGCATACATTGCAACAGACAATGTAAGCATCAGCACAACCGATAAAAATTTTTTCATGTTTAGAATACATTATGTCCTGTCACCCTGTGGGACGTTGATGTATGCGAAAGGCGTGGGTGCCGTATGCCATATCCTAATGTGAAGGTGCTAGGAAAACCTTTGTGAACAGATACAGATAACAGCTCCCACGCCTATATACACGCAGGAACCATCACGTCGCCTCTTGTTCACAGTGAGTAAAGTTTCCTAGGCTTTTCACATACAAGATGAAGACATAACGCCTCTAATTTTCCAATAAGTCGGACAGAATACTTCCATCCTGCTACAAAGATAAGATTTTTATTTATAAATAAAACTGAAAAACATAAATATCTTATTATATCGGACACGATAAAACATCAGAACATCATACAGTATAAGCGGAATGACTCAAAACATGGCACTACAGCAATCAGCCGGAGAGAATATACCGATTGTAAAATATATTTACTACATTTGCACATAAATTAATAATACAGACATGACACTGCCCGAAGAATTCATAAAATATACGCGGGAGCTGATGGGCGACGACAGGTTTGAGTCGCTCGCAACCGGCCTGAAGGATGAAGCACCGGTGAGCATCAGACTGAATCCGCTGAAGTGTGACATCGCCCACACCGCAATAACCGGAAAGAGGAGCGACGTGGCATGGTGTCCTACGGGAGTGTATCTGAACGAAAGACCGAACTTCACGTTCGATCCGCTGTTGCATGCCGGGGCATACTATGTGCAGGAAGCATCGTCGATGTTTGTTGCACACGTGTTGCGACAGACGGTGAGCGACAGTGTAAGAATACTCGATTTGTGTGCCGCTCCGGGCGGAAAATCAACAGCGTGCCGCACATTTCTGCCTGAGGGCAGTCTGCTCATAAGCAACGAACCCATGAGGATGAGGGCCAACATTCTGAGTGAGAACATGCAGAAGTTCGGCCATACGGACGTGATAGTGACCAACAACTATCCACGCGACTTCAGAAAGTCGGGGCTCATGTTCGACATCATACTGGCCGACGTGCCGTGTTCCGGCGAGGGAATGTTCCGCAAGGACGAAGGCGCGATAAGCGAATGGAGTGTGCAGAATGTGGAGAACTGCCGCCGTTTGCAGCGCGAGATTGTGAGCGATATATGGCCATGTCTGAAGCCGGGCGGCCTGATGATATACTCCACATGCACGTTCAATGCCCACGAGGACGAGGAGAACGCAGCATGGATAGCCGAAGAGCTGGGGGCGGATTTCGTTGAGATAGCCGTCAGTCCGGAGTGGAACATCACGGGATCGCTGGTAGGCGACAATCCGTCATACCGCTTTCTGCCGGGCACGAGTGAGGGCGAAGGACTGTTCATGACAGTATTGAGAAAGCACGGACAATATGACTCACCGACCAAGGTACCTGCAAACAAAAAGCAGAACAGAAAAACAGACAAGGCTGTGAGCCTTCCACTGACCGGCAGCGACGACTTCGAGACAAGAGAGAGAGGCGACCGTCTGGTGGCAATACCGAAGAAATGGGCCGACGTGTATGACGCCGCTGCAAAAAGTCTGAACGTGATTCATGCCGGAATAACCATCGGAACGCGCAAAGGAAAGGACATGGTGCCCGACCAGTCGCTGGCTCTTTCGACACGGCTCGACCGCAACAGGTTTGCCAGTGTAGACATAGACTACACGCAGGCAATAAACTATCTGCGCAAAGAGGCGGTGGCTCTACCCGACGGCACACCCAAGGGCTTTGTGCTGCTCACGTACAAAGGCTTGCCGTTGGGATTTGAGAAGAACATCGGCAACCGCGCCAACAATCTGTATCCGCAGGAATGGAAGATAAAGAGTGCGCACATTCCGGAACAAAACGAAATCATCACTGAAATAAAATGAAACAATATCTTGACCTGCTCAACCGCATCATGACGGAGGGCACAAAAAAGACTGACCGCACGGGAACGGGGACACTGAGTGTGTTCGGACACCAGATGAGATTCAATCTGGAGGATGGTTTCCCGCTGCTCACCACAAAAAAACTGCATCTTAAGTCGATAATATACGAGCTGTTGTGGTTTCTCAAAGGCGACACCAACGTGAAATATCTTCAGGAACACGGTGTGAGAATATGGAACGAATGGGCCGATGAGAATGGTGACCTCGGACCGGTATACGGCCATCAGTGGCGTTCGTGGCCCGACTACAACGGCGGAACGATCGACCAGATAAGCAATGTCATAGACCTGATAAAGCATCATCCTGACTCACGGCGCATGATGGTGAGTGCATGGAATCCGGCTGAGGTAGACCAGATGGCGCTGCCACCGTGCCACTGTCTGTTCCAGTTCTACGTGGCAGACGGCCGCCTTTCGCTGCAACTCTATCAGCGTTCGGCCGACACGTTCCTCGGTGTGCCGTTCAACATCGCCTCATACGCGCTGCTGCTTATGCTGATGGCACAGGTGACGGGACTGAAAGCCGGCGACTTCATACATACAACCGGCGACACACATCTGTATCTTAACCACCTTGACCAAGCCCGTCTGCAACTCACACGTACACCGCGACAGTTGCCGAGAATGATTCTGAACAAGGACGTGAAGAGCCTGTTCGACTTCAAATATGAAGACTTCCAACTGGAAGGATACGACCCGTGGGACCACATAAGCGCGAAAGTGAGCGTATAACATTAACAAAAGAACATATAGAACAATGAGCATAAGCATCATAGCTGCCGTGGCGCGCAACCGTGCCATAGGCCATAACAACAAACTGCTGTACTGGTTGCCCAACGACCTCAAGCGTTTCAAGACACTCACCACAGGCCATACCATAATCATGGGACGCCGCACATTCGAATCATTACCTAAAGGTGCACTGCCCAACAGACGCAATGTGGTACTGAGCCGCGGCGACGGCGAATTTCCGGGATGCGACAAATACTCGTCGCTGGAAGAGGCTCTGAACAACTGCAAGGAGGACGAGGACGTGTTCATCATAGGCGGAGCGAGCGTTTACGAACAGGCAATGAAATTTGCAGACAGACTCCTGCTCACCGAGATTGACGACACTCCGCAGGAAGCCGATGCCTTCTTCCCCGACTACTCTGACTGGACTCTCACAAACAGAGAGAGCCATCAGAAAGACGAAAAACACTTGTTTGAATATTCTTTCGCCGATTACGAAAGACCATAAAAAATTTGTCCGGCCATGAGCAGCGCCAGATGTGCATGCTGCTCTAAGGTCGGACATTTGTCAAAATCTGAAACAATACAGTTCAGCCTTATTCTTCCTCCTCTTCCTTCGATACAAGAATGTTTGATATCGGCACCTGACGGTTGATTGCAGCATTGAATGATATTATTGTCTCGCTGCGTGCCAAGCCCAGAGGTTGAAGCTTGTCGTGAATAATATCAAGCAGATGGTGGTTGTTGAAAGCATAGATTTTGATGAACATGTCGAAACCGCCTGTGGTGTAATGACACTCCACCACCTCCGGTATCTTTCTCAGTTCGTCAACCACTTCGCCGAAACGTTCAGGATCCTTAAGACACAATCCGATGTAGGCACATGTATCATAACCTATCATTTCCGGATCGATGATGAACTGCGAACCCTTCAGAATGCCAAGACTTGTCAGTTTCTGAATGCGCTGATGTATTGCCGCACCGCTCACATTGCATACCCTCGCCACTTCAAGAAACGGTATGCGGGCATCATCGGCAATAAGTTTCAGGATCTTTTTATCCAATAAATCTAAACTGTGATATGCCATTTTAATTTATATTTTGCGCAAAGATAGGATAAAATGATGAATATAACAACAAATTCATATCATTTTTCTGTTAATTTATCATTTACGCCTGTGGCAGAGAAACTGACTCTGCGCACGCCTGCCTCGCGCAAAGCCTGACGCACATCGCTGATTATCCGCATGTGTGTGGAGCGGTCGGCCTTGACCGAAACCATGACGCGGTCGCGCTCGGATGGCATCATTGATGCCATCTCATACGTCATATAATCTGTTATGTCAGCCGGTGTGACAAACTTGTCATTGAGCTGTATACGAGTCACGCCGCCATTGTCAGAATCTGAGACAGACTTTTCGGGCACACCTATATATATATAATAAATGATGTTTTTCTTCGAAAGGCGCGTCAGTTCGCTACCGTTCGGAACGTGGTATTTCACTTTCGGTGTGACAGTCCGCATGTGTGTGACCATCATAAAGAAGAAAAGAACGGTGAATATAAGGTCCGGAAGCGATGCGGTATTCAGCATCGGAACTTCAGGTCTGCGGTGTCGCCTAATCTGCATGCTGCGTTCCTCCTTCCTTATCGTATATTTCGATTATGCGTTGCGGGCAACGGCTTCTCACATAATCGCGTTCGTCCTGATTGCAACGACCGTAAACGCGGCCGAAATGTTTGATTGCCACGTCGTTGCGCACCATGGCATAGGCGGCGGCAATCTCATTCTGTAGTCTGAAGTAAGTGTCGTAGGACGACGCGGGATCTGCATCTATGCCGATGGAATGATTGTCGCCGTGGCTTACAATGAACTTGCGTATGTCGTCACGAAGATTGTCTGTAGATACCGCAGTGTCGTTAAGAAGAAGCTGATCGGCCGATGTTATTCTAAACATCATCAGATTCTCGCGGGCCACAACAGGGGCCTCGGTCTGGTTTTCAGTGTCGGCGGGAGGGAGCTGACGTATGAGTCCCTTGTCCGAATCCATGGAAGTCGTGACAAGGAAAAACGTCAGCAACATGAAAGAGATGTCGGCTGTTGACGTGGCATCGAGCTTCGGAACCGTATGTCTCCTTCTTCTTATCAGCATTTATGGTCTTTTTTTCTGAGATAACGCGTCGCTCCAAACACAACGGCTGCAACCGAAAGAACTAGCATCACAATGATGGAGCTGACGAACATGTCGGCAATTTTGAGCCAAAAGGCGTCCTGATACTTCTCGCCATTGATATTAATAGCATCGCCGGAACCCAATATAAAGGTGACAATGAGAAGTAACGCAGTGAACACAGTAATGACCGAAGCGATGCGTGCGACATATATGCCGTTGACAATGCCTTCAGAACCGCCGCGCTTACGAATGCTTATGACAAGCGCAGCAAGGCCGGCCACCACTGAAGCCACAACGAAAAAAACGACAAAACCCACAAGCATGCCCGTAAACTGCGGGGCATTGTATTCCGGATTGTCTTCAAACGGTTGGTCGTATCCGACAAAATAGAACAGACAGAACACAACCGCTATCACAGCTGTGAGAACATAGAGAACCCGATGTGAGAGCTTCTCTGTGGAATATTGCCGCATACCTTGTTTCATTTCTTCAATTTGTATTTCGCAATCGCATCAAGAAGTGTTATGGCACTTTCTTCCATCTGCGATACTATATGGTCGATTTTTGAAATGACGTAAGTATAGAACAGCTGCAGAATCAAGGCAACGATTATACCGAAGATTGTTGTTATGAGCGCAACCTTCATACCGGCGGCAACTGCAGTGGCACTTATATCACCCGCCTGCTGTATGTCACCGAAAGCCATAACGATGCCGATCACCGTACCGAGGAATCCGAGTGACGGAGCCATGACAATGAACATCGTGATCCACGAGCAACCTTTCTCAAGATTGGCTGACTGTACCGAACCGTATGAAGCGACCGAACGCTCTACATTCTCGATTGATTCGTCGATACGCAGAAGGCCCTGATAACAGATGGAAGCCACCGGACCGCGTGTATCGCGGCACTGGCTCTTGGCGCCCTCAATATCGCCCGACTCCACTTTCTCGCTGAGATCGGCCATGAACTTCTTGGCATTTATCTCCGACAGACTGAGATATATGATGCGCTCGATGCAAAAAGCCAGACCAATGACAAGCACAAGTGCCACAAGCGACATGAACGCTGCGTCGCCCTCAATGAACTTTGTCTTAAGCACTTTGTGGAAACCCTGACTTTCGACAGGCACAACAGCCGATGCGAGCAATGCACTGTCTGACTCACTCAACAAATCGTCTGACATGCCTGAAACACTGTCGGCAGCAACCGCTGTAACGGATTTGGCTGAAGCACTGTCAACCGGTGATGCAAGACAAACGACATTAAGAAAGAATACGGATAAAAAAGCTATTGCAAAACGTGCAATGATTGTTTTCATACGGACGTATTTTTGTGAAGCGGAAAGAGGGGGATTCGAACCCCCGGTACGCTTTTGACGCACACACGCTTTCCAGGCGTGCCTCTTCAGCCACTCGAGCACCTTTCCATTGAAACCGACTGCAAAAGTATTGTTTTTTTGATTATTTCAGCAGTTTCTCCTTGTATTTTAAAGTTCTTTAATGTTTTACAGATTAAAAACAGCCCTTACATTATCATTTGTCTGCCGCATAACCTCATCGTCAGAAACATTATAGCATCCGGCGAGCATACTTATAATATATGTTATGAAAGAACTTTCGTTACGCTTGCCACGCATAGGTACAGGTGCCATATAGGGCGCATCGGTCTCGAGAACGATGCGGTTGAGCGGTACCGTTGCCGGCAGTACTGTCGGCAGATTGCTCTTTTTGAATGTCAGCACACCACCTATGCCGAGCATGAAATTATCGAACTCGAGCAGTTCGGCTGCCTCATGCTCATTGCCGGTGAAGCAATGGAACACACCGCCAGGCAGTTCTTTACGGTATCTGCGCAATATTTTCACCATTTCATTCTGCGCCTTGCGACAGTGAATCATAAGGGGCAGGCGCGTTTCGACAGACCATTTCACCTGCTCTTCGAAAGCCGCGAGCTGTTCGTTCTCAAACTCACGCGACCAGTAAAAGTCCAATCCCACCTCACCCACGGCAATGAACGGCGACTCCGGACTGAGCTGCTGTCTCATCGCGGCAAGCACTTCCTGCCAGTCGGAACGTACCTCTTCCGGATGAAGTCCTATCATTGGATAAGCATAACCTTTATGGCGGGAACATACGTCGAGCACATCAGACAGATGCGCAAGGTCTATAGCCGGCACAAACATGGCCGAACAGCCCGCCGCCCTGGCGCGGCTCACCACCTCGTCACAGTCAGCTGCGAACTCCTCACCGTCAAGATGAATATGTGTATCAATAAATGTCATCAATTTGATTCAATATAAATGTTTCTCGTTGCGCCTGTAATAATACACCACCCCGAGCTTGCGGCACTCGGCATAGCGCCGTTCAGGCGGTTCGTTCTCGTAGTGATGTTCTATCTGATTCCAGATGTCGAGCAGCAAAGCGTCTATCTCCTCGCGCTGTGCCTGCACTGCCTCAAGTGCCTTCTGAGTCTTCTGCACACTTGCACGGTGCTTCTCGTACATCTCACGGAATATCTCATAATGAGTCGCAACCATGCCTATCGTCGGATTGTAAATAGGACGTCCGCCCTTCTTCAGGCGTGCCTTCTCGCCCTGTATTATCTTGGGCGCCCACTCCAGCAGACCATCCGGCGACTTGATGTTGGGCAGAGCTGTGGTCTCCGAAGTCAGACCATAGAGTTCAAGGCTCTGTTTCTTTATCTCCTTACGCTCGACAGCGAGGAAAAGAACCTGAAGAAAATGGCTGACATACATCGACGCATTGCGCATCAGCTTGTCTATCTTTGACGTGTGACGCTTCTGCGCTCCGAGCATAAGCTTGTACTGACTGCATGCAGTATAAAGTCTGTCGTAGACAGTCTGCGCACGGTTGAGCGATTTCCACCCGACAAAATTGTTTCTGACAGTGTAGATATCGTTGTTGTCCAACAATATCTTCAAAGCCTTGAGCCTTGCAGCGTCTGTCTTCGGCAATCTTCTGTATGGCATGTGTAGTGGTTTTCGCTGTATTTTAAAGGAAACTTATCAATAATTTCTTTTCATCATTCTGGAGACATAGCTCATCAGTTCCGCCTTGCGCTCCTCGGCCACATTGACGGCATCGATGTATTTTCTGCTCTGCTCGAAATAATAGTTTATCTTCTCCTGAGCCAGACGGTCTATGCCAATCTCGTCGTAAAGAGCCCTGACAGCGGCAATCTTCTCGCCGGCATCAAACTCACGGGCGTCAATCCATCCGGAAAGTCTGGCGCGCTGTTTCTCGTCGGCACGATTCATGGCATTGATGAGCATGTATGTCTTTTTGTTTGAAACGATGTCACCGCCTATCGCCTTTCCGAATACGGAAGGATCACCATACACATCAAGATAATCGTCCTGCAGCTGGAAGGCAAGGCCCACCTGTTCGCCGAACTTGTAGAGATTCTCGGCGTCACCGGCAGGAGCATCGGCCAGAATGGCGCCTATCTTCATTGAGCATGCAAGCAGAACACTTGTCTTGAGACGTATCATCTCGATGTACTCAGCCTCGGTCACGTCGTTGCGGTGCTCAAAGTCCATGTCGTACTGCTGGCCCTCGCCTATTTCGAGAGCAGTCTGTGAAAACAGGTCGAGCACGGGTTTCAGCTTGTCGGGGGCACACTGCGCCATGCGCTGGTATGCCAGCACCAGCATGGAGTCGCCCGAAAGGATGGCCGTGTTGGCATCCCACTTCTTGTGAACAGTCTGATGTCCGCGGCGCAGATCGGCATTATCCATGAGGTCGTCGTGCAACAGCGTGTAGTTATGATAGGTCTCTATTGCGCAGGCCGGCATCATTATCTGTTCCGGATCGTCCCTGAACAGTTCATAAGTAAGCATCATGAGCACCGGGCGGATGCGTTTTCCACCGATGGACAACACGTATCTTATAGGCTCGTAAAGCGTTTCCGGCTCGCGGCCCCGTGAAATAATGTCAAGACACTCGTTTACCTTCTGCAATATTTCGTTTGCGTTCAACATAACATTGATGTGTTTTATATTTTGAAAACTATAGGTATGGCGAATAAAGTGCGGCACGGTTTGTCGTTCTCCACTCCGGGTTTCCACTTCGGCATGAGCTTTATCACGCGCAACGCCTCGCGGTCGAGAAGCGGATTTATGCCTTTCATGACCTTCTCGTCGGATATGGAGCCGTCCTTATTGACAATGAACGACACGACCACCTTGCCCTGTATCTTACGGTTCTTTGCCGATTCCGGATATTTCAGATTGGCCGACAACCACTTTATGAAAGCTCCCATGCCGCCGGGAAACTCCGGTATCTGTTCCACCACACGGAAACTGAGGGGTTCTTCTTCCGTCCCGTCAGACTCTTGGTCTGCACCTTCTATGGTTTCATTTCCCGACGTAGCGGCATCTTCTGAAAATTCAGATGTTTCCACATTTTCGTCCGGTATGTCAGCCTCGGAGCTCTTCTGCTCCTCGTTCTCTACTATCTTCAGTTTGTCGTGCGAGCGTTTGTCTTCCGACGAAGCCATGAACGCCTTGAACGATTTTATGTCCATCGAAGGATAAATCTCCATGTCCAGAGACATGTCCTCGAGCAGTTCCTCATCGTCTGACGCACTCCCGTCAGACGCCGTGTATTCAAGAACGACGAACAGCAACGAAAGCACAAACACCAGACCGAGCAGAAACCACGTGGCTCTGTTATTGTTTATATCCGCACTTTTTGATTTCTTTACTTCCACTATCCTACAAACAGACCTTATTATATAATTGCAGTCGCGCATCAGAAGCGGCGGCACTGCATGTAGAGACAAAAGCCATACGTCTGCAGCCGTCGTTATGGCATATAACGATACAAAGATAACACAAATATAATACAGAACAAAATCTATCGCTCCATTTTTATCCCGGCCGCCAATCCGCAACAATATGACTACGGACACACGCTGACACAACAGCCACAGACGGCACACAGCGACAAGGCATGCACGAACCGTGACACGCCGGTAGTGCCGACAATGAATATTCTGCCGGCATTGTGCCGGCGCGGGCTGTATGGGAATGAACACCACATGGCACGGACACGGGTATACAGGATGCCGATGTATAAATAAACAAAAAACGGTGCGTGAATTGTTAAATATTTCGCGTCGGAAGTTCTGAAAAATCGCATCGGAGCGGGCTGACGGCCGGTTGACGCGAAATATCGCGAAAATACGAAACGTCCATAACACATTGATAATAAATCATTTACACAGCACCAACTTACACACGGAATTTAATCGCCGTGCGAAACGGCCCGTTTCAGGCTCTGAAATAGGCCATAGTACACGCCGAAAAAGACCAAACCATGCCCTGAAACAGACTTTACCGCACCATGATATAGGCAATTTCGCAAACCGACGGACCGGCAACCGGTTTACGGTCAGAGCGAAACGGTGCTTTAGGATGCCATATTGTGGTCTGTCATCTCCTGGAAATGAAAAAATGGAATGTTAAATCCCATCAGCGAAAAGCAAACAGATGTTAAATAAAATTTGCATCTACAGGCGCGACACTGAGAACATACGGACGGGCGCAAAAGGCTTTGGAACGTACGTTTAACCAACAACGGTAGTATGAAAAGAACAATGGCAAACAGGCATGGAAAGCACACGGTTTACACCCTGCGGGCACATGACACCAGTGCGGAGCCATAGCAGCTGTAATACGGACACTTATCAAAAAAATAAATGAATTTATTTTATTCTGCTCGTACTTTGCTGTATCTTTGCAGAAGATATGCTGTGCTCGGGAAATTGAAAGTAAGTTTTCTTTCCACTCGCTTGCACTATATTTACAGAAAATAGGCGGCGCTCGGGAAATTGAAAGCAAGTTTTCTTTCCACTCGCTTGCACTATATTTACAGAAAATAGGCGGCGCTCGGGAAATTGAAAACAAGTTTTCTTTCCACTCGCTTGCACTATCTTTGCATCATAATTGGTTCTGCAGATGAAGAAAACATCATTTATCATCATATTGACAATCATGGCCATCGCTGCCAAAGCTCAAGACAGCCGCACGGGATACAACTTCCTGAGACTGCCTGTAAGTGCGCATGCCGCGGCTCTGGGAGGCGACAACATCAGCATCATCGAAGACGATGAGTCCATGATATTCAATAACCCTGCACTACTGTCGTCGGTGAGTGACAAAACGATAAACCTCAACTACATGAACTACATGTCCGGCGCCAACACCGCAAGTGCGGCATTCAACAGAATCATAAAGGAACGCGCGTCGGTGGCCGCATCGGCACAGTTCATCGACTACGGAAAAATGAAAGAAATGGACGAGAACAATGTGCAGACAGGCGAGTTCTCGGCTAAAGACATTTCCATAGCAGGCTATTTCTCATACATGCTGACCGAGCGCATCGCCGGAGGTATAACCGCGAAATTCGTGACTTCATACATCGGCGACTACAATTCGATAGCCATGGGCATTGACCTCGGACTGAACTACTACGACCCGGAGAAGGAATGGTCGGTGTCGCTCGTGGCGAAAAACCTCGGTGGTCAGATGAAGGCCTACGACGACCAGTACGACCGTATGCCTATCGACGTACAGCTCGGAGCAAGCAAGCGCTTCGCACACATGCCGTTCCGCTTATCGGCAACACTTGTCGACCTGAACCATCTGGATTATAAATTCATAAACCATCTGGTGATGGGAGCCGACATTATCATATCTCCTACAATATGGGTGGGCGTAGGATACAACTTCAGACGCGCCAACGAAATGAAGATAACCGAGGCCGACGGCTCGAGCAGCCACGGAGCCGGACTTTCGTTCGGAGCGGGAATAAACCTCGAACGCTTCAAGCTGAATCTGGCTTACGGCAAATACCACGTCTCGAGTTCATCCATACTGGTAAACCTGGCATATTCTTTATAAATCACATAACAATGAGAAAGATTACGATAGCCATCGACGGTTATTCCTCATGTGGAAAGAGTACGATGGCAAAAGACCTTGCACGCGAAATAGGATACATATATGTCGACACCGGCGCAATGTACCGCTCGGTGACGCTCTTCGCCATGCGCAACAGTCTGTTCGATGAGGACGGAAGCATAAAGACCGACGAGCTGAAAGACAGAATGGGCGAAATAAACATTTCGTTCAGACTGAACAGCGAAACTGGACGCCCGGACACTTATCTCAACGGTGAACTGGTAGAGAAAGAGATACGCACCATGGAGGTGTCGGCAAACGTAAGCAAGATTGCCGCCCTGCCCTTTGTTAGAGAGGCCCTCGTGGCACAGCAGCAGGCAATGGGCAAGGAGAAGGGAATAATAATGGACGGCCGCGACATCGGCACGGTGGTTTTCCCCGATGCAGAACTCAAGATTTTCGTAACTGCATCGGCAGAAGTGAGGGCGCAGCGCCGTTACGACGAACTGAAGACGAAGGGCATGCCGGCCGATTTCGACGACATTCTGAAAAACGTGAAGGAGCGCGACTACATCGACTCTCACCGCGAAACATCGCCTCTGCGCATGGCTGACGATGCGCTGGAGTTGGACAACAGTCACATGACGATAGAAGAACAAAAGGCGTGGCTCATGGCGCGCTATAAGGAGAAAGCCGAGGCATAAGCAGCCGGGACTTTCCACTGATAATATAATACGTTAAAGCCGCAGACACTACAAGGGGTGTTCTGCGGCTTTAATGCTTTCTGAAAATATAATACTGATGACTGTATGGCTAATCCATAGACATCATATCGGGAAATGGGATGGAGACATAGGAGGGCTCGAATAGAGGAGCATGTAATTGGGATAAGAACGGTATTGCAAGAAATGGTACTTACCTACTTATATCGGCATGTAATCACGACACCGTCCATACGATGTTTTCCTCAACAAATCGTATGATACGCCACAGCTGTAGAGCGGATTCATCTATCGTCGGGATATTCTCGGACGTTGCCCAAACGTATGTTCTGATATGGAAACTTTATTTGTCAGACTGTCCGGAGCCATCATCTTTTGGGCTATTCCATGGTTTATTACCGTATTCTGATTTAGTCTTTCCAGTTACAGGATTATAACGCTTCAGTATATTTCCGTCGGTATCCGTCCAATGAAATTCATCCTTATGATAATTGTTATTATAGAAACAATAATTTCTTTTCATGCTGCACTCTTTGTCATTATAACGTCTTACTGACTTAAGTTCAACTTCATCGCATTCTTCTTTTTTCTCTATAGTAGGGAAATTCCCTTCGGATGTATAATTGAACAACGCATCACGACAATCCCATGGACCGGTGACAACCATCATAGACTTATCCTGCGATTCGATTCGGAGCAGTGAACGGAGTAATATTCCACCGCCATAAAGGAACTTGTCATCACCAGAAATTTCGCTCTTAAAGCAAATGTCAAGTCCACTCGAGTGTATAAAGAATGCTCCTGTTTCGCTGCATTGGCGCGGATAGACGAACGGTTGGCCTGTCTTTTCCTTAACATCCTGATGCAAATGACTATAATAATAGAATTCAACTTCGAGAAAGCGGTATTCTATATTTTTCTGTTTGATACAGCAATTTCCAAGTAAGTATTCTGCTATATTACGAAACTCTTGCTCTACACACTGTTCATCTAAATTTTCATTCAGTTTTGATAATCTTGCAACTAACTCATTTTCCATTGTATTTTCAAATTTAATCATTAAAATATTAACAATATATCATGTCTGCATAATGTCTCCATTAGCTGGAGAGTATCCAATATATTAAAAACGTAAATGTTCATACACTGTGCATACGTAGTGCATGAACATTTACAGAAAAACTATTACCTTGTTTAAAGACCTTTCATAATCCTATCCCGGCACTGCTCCATAAGCCATTTAGGCGTGCTCGTCGCTCCGCAGATACCCACAGTAGTGACACCTTCTATCCATGAGCTTTCTATCTCGTCGGGACCTTCTATGAGATAGCTGTTTGGATTGACACTCTTGCATTTGCTGAAAAGCACCTTGCCGTTGCTGCTCTTCCGTCCACAGACAAAGAGAATGATGTCGTGACGGGCGGCGAAAGCTGCAATGTTAGGCATACGGTTTGCCACCTGACGACATATAGTATCGAAGCTCTTGAAAGTGGCATCCGGCGATATGTGGCTTTGTATATAATCGATGATACGACGGAATTCGTCGAGGCTCTTCGTGGTCTGCGAATACAGATATATGTCGCGGCTGAAATCGAGAAGCCTCACATCTTCGAGCTTTTCTATCACGATGGCCTTGCTGTGTGTCTGTCCCACGAGTCCGAGAACCTCGGCATGGCCGTTCTTTCCGAATATAACAATCTGTGCCTCGGGGTTTGCGTCGTACTGCTTTTTTATGCGTCTCTGCAACTGCAACACCACAGGACACGTGGCATCTATTATCTCGATGTTGTTGCGTCGTGCCGTCTCATAGGTCTCGGGAGGCTCGCCATGGGCTCTGAGCAGCACTTTCACATCATGCAACTGTTTCAGTTGCTCATGGTTAATTGTTATCAGTCCGCGTGCATGAAGCCGCTCCACCTCCATTCCGTTGTGTACAATGTCGCCCAGACAATAAAGCGTATTGCCCTTGGCAAGTTCTTCCTCCGCCTTCTTTATGGCAGTGGTGACACCAAAACAAAAACCGCTTGAGCTGTCTATTTCAATATGAATCATTTGCCGTTGCCTTTAAATTCCGCTTACTACGACGTTTATTTCCACCTTCGGATTATTCGGGTCGTTGGTTATCATCAGCACCTTCGGCTCGCTTTTCGACTTTTTCATACGTTCCACATTGGCCGTCACTTTGAGCTTTGCCTCCTCACCCGGATCGAGCACCGATTTGTTTAGCGAGACACTCAGGGCCGAAGAGAACATCTGAAGATTGCTTATTCTCAACTCTGATTTTCCGGTGTTCTTTATCATCACAGTACCCTTGAGTTTCTTCTTACCATCAGCCGCACCGAGATTCAACTCTTTCTCCGAAACCTCTATGGCGGGAGCAAGAGCCAGTTCGGCCTCTGTCATATCCTGAAACTGGGGCAGCAGAACGGCAGAAACACTTATTTCCTTATCACTGTCCACCTTGTCACCAGGTTTGTTGCCCAGAAACACCTTTGTCTCTGTAAGTCCCAGATCGTCAAGCTTTCTTGAGTCGAGTGTTATTGTCACAACACCTGCACGACCGCTTTTTATCTTCGACGGCGACACGTCGGCTTCCAGATAGTCCGGTAGGTGCATAACCACCGGTTCGGCAGTTTCACCTCCAGTGTTACGGATGTGTATCTTCAACTGCGGAGTCTCACCGTTGTTCACATCATTAAACTCGAGAGTGTTTCTGTCTGCAAGCAACGTACCTATTTTATAAGGATAATCACCTGAATAGTCTTTCACTTCTCTAACCACAACCCCCTTCATTCTGAGCATCAGAGGTTCATCACTGCCTTCGACACACACATCGGCATATTTGTCGAAATGTCCCATCTGCTTTGAGTCGAAAGTCATTCTGACCATGAATTTCTCACCGGCCTGTATATCCTTTTGTGGAAAATCAGCAACCATACACCCGCAACTCGTCTGCACTTCGCTTATGCGCATACTCCTGTTTCCATTGTTAGTCAACTCAAATTCAGCCGTCACCGGCACGTTGTATTCCACTTGTCCGCAGTCTACCACATCGTTGGCAGCCACCATGTCCTGCGCCCGCAGTTCGGCAGAAAGCGCGGCAAGCACAGACAGTACGATTATATTTTTATTCATCAATTATGTTTTGCTTATTATATTATGGTGTTATACATTTTCATTATTTAGCTTCCGACACATTTATATTCATGGCAGCTGTACGGGCTGAATATTCCGGACTGTACGCACACTGCACTGTACATGTGCCAGTGCTGTATGTTCCTGCACGGTCAACGTAATATTCGGTCTCGATGACATGACTGCCTTTGGCCATTCTGTCGAAGTAATAGCCGGTGCGATTGTCACCCTGTGCATAATAGCATCCGCCATGATAACCACTCATCTGCATCACCGGCTCCATGCAGGCAGCTCTCTTATCGACTACCTGAACGAAGTCATAGTCGCGTGCGGCAGTAACGGTGATTCTCACCTTTATCTTATCACCAACGGCCAGCTGTGCTCCATCGGACAGCACTTTGCCGTCCTTCATTATCTCACGCTTGACCGTCATGCCTTCAGAAGCACCGGCCACGTCGGCCACATCCTGCATGAACTGTGCGTAAACAGCACCCCATGACATACCGTCGGACGACTTCTCTACAGTGAATGTCTTCATGTTGTCACCGGTACGCGATGTCTTCACATAACCCAGACCGGCCGTAGCCTTCGGCAATTCAAGCTTAGAGCCGTTGACCTTCAGCACAGGCAGATGCTTTTCTGTCGGGAACAGATTGTCCTTGTTGCCATTCATGAAGGCATATACAGCGTCAACATTGTTCATAGGTGTGTCCCATCCTTGCGTGCGTTTCGACTGCAACAGCCAGCGCTGCATCTCTCTTATGGTAGTGACATCTTCCGGAGTAATGGCCTGCAGAGCTTCGATGACTGCAGTCTGAGTAGGAATGCGATAGTCGTACCATGAATAATATGCCTTCGGCGTATCGAAGTAGCGTCCCATTTCCTCATTGAAGACAGTGTATTCCTTCACACTACGCAAAAGTTCGGCCGCTTTCTCTCTACGTCCACTGCCAGACATTATCACAGCGACATTGGCCTTTCCTGCTATTGTGAGCTGACCATTCTGCTTCTCGAGCAACTTAACAAGATATTCATATTCAGCCTTTCGCTTTGATGAAAGTTCGCGTCCGTCGAGCGCACATATATAAAGATAGGTGACAGCCATCTCGCTCGGGCGCAGATTCTTCTCACCCTTACTTTCTGCTTTCTTAAGATTCTCCACCTCGACAGACATCTTCATGCCCAGATAATCGATTGCCGAAGTAAGCATTCCGGCAGTTTCCTTGTCAGTACCGGTCATGGCATTGAGCCTTACAAGCATTTCTGCAACAGCTGATGTCATGTAAACGTTTCCGCCCATACCCGGCCACCATGAGAACGAACCGTCACCGTTCTGCAGTTTCTTAAGCTTTGTCAGAACATCATTAAGTCTGTATTCCATCGCCGACTCGTCAAAGAAACCTGTGAGCAGACGTTTTTGGTCTGCCTCTTTCTCAGCTTCCATAAGCCACGGAGTCTCACTGAGCACCACAGACTTGAGTTCCTCATTCTTCTGCAGACTGCTCATCAAAGATGTCTCATCGCCGCTCTCCTGACTCCACAAATCCAGAACGCGCTTGAAGTCCGGCACATTCTTTACAATATTACGTCCCAGACTGCCGGCATAATAAGCAGCGGCAAGACTAAGAGCATTGTTTTCACTAGTCTCTGCAATAGTAGGAAGTGTCTGTAGAATGAGCCATGAAGGATTGTCGGTGTATTCAACAGTCAGTTTATTGTCCTTATCATTCACCGCAAACATCTGCTTGAGATCTATCGTATGTTCGCCCGCACCGTCCCAGGTGAATGCCTTTGTATTTGTGACAAGTTCACGGTCGGGCATCACGGCCAGATAATGCTGCTCTCCATCGCTGTATCCACGACCAGAAGCTGTGACACGGCAGATAAGCAATCCATCGTTATCCACATCGCTCATATCGAAACTGAAGCTTACAGCCTCGGTCTCTCCTTTCTTCACAGCATACTTCACTGTCTGATGGAAAATCTCTTTCTCATTCTCTGGGTTGAGCAAAGAGAGACGTGCAGTACCAGTGACGTCCTTCTCAGACGTATTGAACAGACGGGCAGAAATGCTCACCTTGTCACCTGTACGTACGAAACGCGGCACATTAGGCTGCACCATCACCGTCTTCTGCGCAACGATTTCGCTCTCAAGCATTCCACTGTTCATGTCCTTGTCGTGCGCAATACCCATGAACTTCCATGTTGTTATGCTTTCCGGAAGTGTGAATTTTATGTTTATATTACCGTCAGCGTCGGTTGTAAGTCCCGGATAGAAGAATGCTGTTTCGTTGAAGTTCTCACGCACCTGAGGTTTCTGTTCGGTACCAGTCTCGAGTGTAATAGTAGATAATGCTTCTGTATCTTTGACGGTACCAGCATCAAGTGTAACGGGAGATAATGCTCCAGTAATATTGAGTTTCTTATTTGAATTTTCACCCGTTGGTCTTCCATAACCAACCTTCACTACACGGTCCATTGCTAACGCAGGTTGGGCTACCACAGGTTTCGCTTTGAGCACATCACCTTCAGCCGCACACACTTCTTCTACAGCAAACATACCCATCAGAGATAAATCATAATGCCCGAAGTCCAAACCGCGCTCATCAAAAAGTTTCAGAGGCATCTCACCATAAACACCAAGATTAGATATGTAACGTCCTGTCCACATTGTGAATGGCAGACTGTAATAAACCGGCATGGCAAGAGTCCACGAATGATTGCGCAACTGGTCGAGCGACTTGTCGTAGAGTGTGGCCATGAGCTGGGCAGCAGCAGGTGTTCCGTCCGGACGGCTCACGCTGAGCGTCCATTCCTCTTTCTGTCCCGGAGTGAGTCTGTCGCGGAATGTGGTCCACTTCATCTGCAGACGTGTGTCTTCCTTTGGACGACGCAAAGATACATTATGGCGGTAAAGGATACCATCCTTCACCCATGCATAATTAAGCAAAATACCGTCGCCATACTCTGGTTTATAAGTCAGTTCACGCGTATGAAGCTCGTCGCGCAGCGTCATTGTACCGTTCTCAAGTATGCGGTCACCGGCAAACACCGTGTAGAACACGTGCAGCAAACTGTCGGAAGCACCGAGCTGCACATACACCGGACGACCATCGGCACTGAACTCCTCTGCAGAAGCATAGAACCAGTCGTGTGTCTCAACCACAGCTTTCTTGTCCTGCATGGTGAATACCACGAACTCACGGTCTATAGTGTCGTTGCCGCAATATGCTCTCAGTCGGTGTTTCATCGACTTGAACTGTGCGGAAGATATTTCGGCAGGCACATTTGCCTTGCATGTATATTTCTGATCGTCAATATAGAAAGTGACATCGCCGTCAATCTTCTCGCCGGCATTGTTGCGGTATAAGAATGTCACTGTCTTCAGACTGTCGCGCTCCACTCTCTCGGGCATGTCGCATGTGAGTGACGTCGGACGGTCGCTCAGCGGTATGCTCGTCTCGCCATTGTGTGTCTCGCCGGCCATATCAGTGACGTCAGCCTTGATATCAAAACTGTAAAAACGGTTGGGGCGCTCATCCATTGTCTCGGGCAACGCAACCGGTACTTTTATACTGAACGTACCATCAGTGCCGGTGGCTATGGTATCAGAGAGTATCTGAACCGTCTCGTCGCCTCCTCCGTAGTATCTCCAGAGCATAGACGGGCGGCGTGTGACGGTATAGACAACGCGTGCTCCCTGCACAGGCACTCCGGCATATGTCTTGGCCGAACCTTTCACTGCGACGGTATCGCCCGAGCGATAATTGGATGTGAGCTTGTCAAACTGTACATCGAACGTCGGGCGCTTGTACTCCTCGACAGAGAACGATGTGTAACCATTATTTCCGAAATCGCATCTCACGGAGAAACTACCCGGCAGACACGCGGCAGGAAGAGCAAAATCAGCCGAAGCCATACCGAAACCATCGGTCACAACCTTCTGCTTCGCCACTTCCTTATAGTTGGCATCGTGCAGCGTAAGCGTGACAGTCTTGCCGGAAAGAGCCACCGAACGTTTGGTCTCACTGTTGTGATTGTATGCCAGGGCAGCCACATGCACGGTCTGTCCAGGGCGATATATGCGGCGGTCGGTATAGATGTTTACATAATCTACCGAACGCTTGTTGTCATAATAAGAATAATTACCTATCGGCGAAATCTCCGGATATGCCTTATCGTCATCAGTATATATGTAAAACTGCTGTATTCTGTCATTCTTGACTGTATAAAGAGTCTCACCAGCATTATTGCACGTAAGCGTCTCCACATCCCGGTTGTCCGCATTACGATGATCGATAGACGTGATACGGATCTTGGCTCCCGGCACCGGCTCGCCTGTCGTAGCATTGACCACAACCACACGCACGTTGTCGCTAGGCAGTTTCTCTGTTATGAGCATGAGGTTGCTCACACGCAGCAAAGCACGCTCCACCGGCACATTGACATTGTCAGTTGTGAACTCAACCAGATAGACACCTTTCTCCAGACCGTCGATCTGCATGCTGTCACTTACAATCTTGTATGGCGGCAAACCTATATAGCGACGTGTCTGGGTAAACACATCACCCGGCACGATGAGTTTGCGCAGTTCGTCGTAGTCGCCCGGATTGAGCGGATCCTTATATGTATCACCACTGATATTGACACGACGCACCGTCATCGTCAGTTCGCTTATGTTGCACAACGAAGCAATAACCACCTTGCGCGGCACACCAGGTAAAGAAACCCTGTCACCCAGCGAGACATTGAAATATGGCATGGTCAGCCTCTTCACAGCATTGCGCAGGATGTTCATTCTCGGCCATGCGCCCCACTTGACCAAAGCGTAGTCGATGTAGTTCATCTTGTCTTCTGGAGTGGCATCTTCCGATGCATCCATGAAGTTGTAGCGCTCGATGGCCAGCTCACCGGCCACTGTCAGGTCGCCATATTTTGCAATGAGCGAGTCGATGGACTGCAGATACTTCGACTTCTGCATTTTCAGTGTATTACCCTTGCGGTTCTGCTGTATCATCTTCAGCGCGCAGAAACACGTAGCTGCACGGTTACCGGCTTTCTCATAGTAATCGTGCAGAAAATCGTAACGGCCGGCTTCCATTCCGAGCACGTGCAACACGTCGTCGCCGAAAAGCCGACTGTCAACGCCGTCCTCGATGAAAGGGGCATAGCCTGTGGCGAAAGCACGAGCCAGGCGGTCGGGATTGCGTAGCGACAGATCAAAGAAAGCCTTGCTGCGTTCGGCTGCATCGTCGCTTAGATGCGGCCGGTCTCTGTAAACGGTTCCGAGCACGGAGTTGTAGATCGCCGCCAGAACCACATCTACACCCTCGGCCTTCTTTGCCGCAGTCTCAAGTCTGCGTACGGCCGGAGCCAGCGAGTCGGGAGAGACAGTGGCGCTTGCCCCCATCCTGCCCACCTGTGCCTTGAGCAGATGACCATAAGCCTTGTCGGCCTCGGCCTTGGCTATTATTCTGTCGAGTATCTTTATCCGAGTCTGTGGCAAATCCTTTTTTCTTGCCTCCGCCTCCTTCTTCCACAACGTGGTGTAACTGTCGGCAGACACCATCGCAGGCATCATTATAGCTGCGAACACGACAAGTAACAATCTGTGTTTCATAATTCTGATTTTTATGATTTTATTTTCATCCGTTTGCCCATGCCGCCCAAACGGGCTGTACAGCATGTACGGCCATCACACTATATTATTGCAAATATACGAATATTACGGACAACGAGCAATCAAAATGACAAACTTTTACTTATGTTTCCGTTTTTTTATCGCAAATGAAACGTGTTTGAAGACAACAGCAAGGTATGCAGGAGAAACATAAACGGCATTACGGAAGGAAAAAGAAAACGGCTGAAGAGGGGAAAAACATAAATCGCGTATCATCGAAGGCTGTCAAAAGCAACACGTTATGATAATGCGGAAATGAGAAAACCGACATACAAGCAACACGAATATTGTAAAAATAATTTACCAAAACGGTATCGACAGAAAACGCAAAAACAGAAAACTTGAAACAGGAAAAACAATACCTTCTGATGGCACTGCATGGTATGACACGTGACAGCATGAACCTCGCGTAATAATAAATTCACGTTGTCACGACCAATGAATAATTCCTGCAAGACAGTCTCGTGCTTTCTATACTTTTCCTCACTACTGATATCTGCTGTTTTAAAGAAAACCCGGATGAGGAAGTTACAAATTTTCTTGACTTTTTTTTAACAAAAAGAAATCGCGAAAGAGATGTTAAGAAATGTAAAAACAAACATAATAAAGGCTCTTTCTGGTCATACCGTCATGTAGCATACACAACCTTGCAGTACCGGATAGTCTTCCTGACATTCCGATTAAGGCCGTTTCACGCCATGATTACGCCCATATTATGGTGTGATATGGAGCATTTCAGGGCCTGAAACGGGCAATATCACAAGCCAAAATGATGCTTATTGCAGAACGAAAAAATGGATGTAAAAATAAGTTATTACTGCTCAATGACTTATGTAAAGTCCTCATAATTCGCGTATTTGCGTCCGACGGAGAGTCAGTCTGCAAATTCTCGCTTATTTTTCGGGGTAGAACAGAAAACTCAGACGAAAAAATCACTGGATACTTAAAATCTGTAAGTACCACATATTGCATTCCTTTTCAGCAGACAGGAACAACAATGATTAGGGATTGAAGCTGCTATTTTTTTGAAACCAGACTCAACCTGATTTCCATATTACCGTTCGTGATGCTACAAAAAATACAGAACAAATATAATACATATGATATAAGCATCCACAGCCACAAATATTCTTTTCGACAATATGGTCTTCCGTTGATAATCAGACGGAACACAAGCGGCATAATGTCAAAATTTTTTACCATTCGTAAAGCAGGGAATATTCTCACTGAGAAGACAAGAACATACCCGCAAATCATAACCACAGCACATCACTCTCAGGGACGGCACAACATGATGACCGTGGAAAAAAGAAAGAAACGGATATGTATGAAAATGTGAAGATTTGCCGATTTTAACATCATTTTGCACAAATGGATGCAAAACAGGAACAATTTGTGCATTATATCTACAGAAAAAGGACATAACACGATAAAAAATGAAGAATATGAAGAAACTGAAATTATCACTGCTTTTTTTAAGCATACTATCCGTCGGAATGACATTCCAATCGTGTGACGACGATGATGAATACTACTATTATTATCCGATAAACAGACCTAACGCAGTAGTGACAGTAAAACCTGAGACTGCCGACAGCAAGTTCTTCCTGCAGCTCGACGACTCAACAACACTCACTCCGCTCAACATGAGAACGTCTCCTTATGGTGACAAGGAAGTAAGAGCATTCATCAACTTCAGCTACGCCGAACAGCAGAACAACAAACGCAACTTCAATGTTTACGTGAACTGGATGGACAGCATACTGACCAAGTCGACTGCAACAAACCTTGGCGTTGAGGAGAACATAAAGAAATACGGTCAGGATCCGGTGGAGATAGGCACAAGCGACTGGGTGACCATAGCCGAGGACGGATATCTCACACTGAGCTTTAAGACAAAATGGGGCAGCCAGAAACCGCACTACGTGAACCTCGTGGCAGGAGAGAATCCGAACGATCCGTATGAAGTGACATTCTATCACAATGCCGATGGCGACGTGAACGGCCTATGGGGCTACGGCATCGTGGCATTCAAACTTGACAAACTGCCTGACACAGAAGGCAAGACTGTGGACCTGACACTGAAATGGAAGTCGTATAACGGCGACCGCAAGGTGACATTCAAATACTGCACACGCAAATCCACAAACGCTAACGCCGAGACCGTGGTAAAGGCTTCGGAATATATGAAGACCCTGAAATAATAGAGACATGCCGGGACCGGGGCGGCACGGCACAACAGCCTGCTACAACCTGCTGTTCCGGCATACTCCCGACAACGGGGCACAACCTCTGGAAAATATCAGCAACAATAAATCATAATATTTTCATAGGCTTTAAACTTTGATTCATCTCTCAGTGGGATGTCTTCTCTGGATGAAGAGAGGACATCCTCTTTTTTTGTACCATGAAAAGCAAAGTCTGGATGACGCTACGCGAAGCAAGATAGACTATAAAGGCAAACCAAAGGGCATGATTGCCCCACAACACACGGAGCGACAGATAAACACCGAAAAACAAAAGAGCTGAAACTATGGAGGAAAGCATCATGCCACGTGTAGCCGTGACGCCTATAAACACTCCGTCCCACACAAAAGCAGCCATACCTGCTGCAGGTATGGCTACAGCCCATGGGAAATAAGCCGCAGAGGATGCTATGACGGAAGCATCATCGGTGAGCAGCGAGAGGAATGCACTGCCACCGGAAGCATATAAGGCTGTGTAAGCCACTGCGAGAATAAGTCCCCACATGAAAAGATGGCGCACCGTGGAGAGGAACATACGTTCGTTGCGGGCACCGTAATAGCGGCCGCAGAGTGCCTCGCCGGCATAAGCAAAACCATCCATGACATAGGAAAAGAGAGTGAAGAGCTGCATGAGCAGAGTATTGACCGCAAGAACAACAGCTCCATGTGACGCTCCGGCTGAGAGGAAAAAGAGATTTACGGCCACAATGAACAGAGTGCGGATAAATATGTCGCGGTTGACACTGAAGAACCTGCACATGGCCTGAAAATCAAACAGTCCGACGGCGGAATAATGATTGCGGATCCGTCCATAACTAATGAACAGAAACAGCACAGCGGCAAACAGACCGGCATACTGGGCAATAAGCGTTCCCAAGGCAACACCTTCGACTTTCATACCGAACACATACACCAGGCTCAGACTTGCGGCTATGTTCACCACGTTCTGCATAATTGAAATGAACATCGGTATGCGTGTGTTCTGCATGCCGATGAACCAGCCGGTCAGTCCGTAAAGACACAACATGGCAGGAGCACCCCATACGCAGATATCGAAATAGGTATGCACAAACACAGTGATGTCCGGCGACGGACTGACAACAGCAAGTGCAAGGCTGAGCAGCGGATGTCGGAACAAGATTATCAGTGCTGCCACAACAAGAGCCACCGTGAGCGAACGCAGCAACAGACGCACAACGTCAGCCAGATCGCGGCGTCCGAACGACTGTGAGGTCATTCCGCTCGTACCCATACGCAGAAATCCGAATATCCAGTATATCACATTGAATATCATCGAACCAACGGCTATCGCACCGATATAAACCGCATCGCCCATATGTCCCACTATCGCCACATCCACAAGACCGAGCAACGGCACTGTGATGTTGGAAACTATGGATGGAAGAGCTATGCGCAGTATCTGACGGTTTATCTGTTTCATCTGCTGAGGTATATATGTACTGTTGTTTTCACAGCGCAAAATTATCTGTTTAATGACAAACGTCAAGCACCGTGTTTCCGTTTTAACATTTATTCGCTTTGAGATTCAAACACCATGCGTTATCTTTGCATCCACTGGCATTATCTTTGTATAAGATCAGAAAAAGAAGTTATAAACAACAAAAAGGGAATAAGATTATGGAAATAGGAAACAAAGCTCCGGAAATACTGGGCGTTGACCAGAACGGAAAAGAAGTGCGCCTGAGCGACTACGCCGGCAAAAAACTCGTACTGTATTTCTACCCAAAGGACTCCACTCCGGGATGCACAAGCGAGGCATGCAGCCTGCGCGACAACTACGAAGAACTGAAAGCGAAAGGCTACGAGGTTGTTGGCGTGAGTGTGGACAGTGAGAAATCTCACCAGAAATTCATCGAGAAGAACCAGCTGCCGTTCACCCTTATAGCTGATACAGACAAGAAACTCGTTGAGGAATTCGGCGTATGGGGCGAAAAGAAAATGTGTGGCAGAACATACATGGGCACATTCCGTACAACATTCATCATAGATGAGAACGGCGTAGTGGAAAATATCATTGGTCCGAAACAGATAAAGGTGAAGGAGCACGCAGGACAGATTCTCAGTCTTTAAGACAGAAACATGACGTGTCTGAGGTGTAACCTTCATCTCAGACACACACATAAAAAAGCGTGGTGGTACATCCGGCCGACAGAATTAAAACCATACTGTCATTAGCGGAACGTACCACCACGCTTTGTTTATTTATTTTCTATACGACGGTATCGTGCCATACTGAGAATCAGTCGGCCTGTTCTGCGTCGATAGCCTTGATCTTCTGTTTTACGAGTTCCATATCGTCTTTCAACTTCTGAACCTTTCTGTTCATCTCGTCTACAAGACTATTGCCCTTCTTGCTGCTTGCTGTGAGGAATCCGAGGTTGTTCTCGTATGTCTGGATTTCCTGACGCAACTGGTCATAACGGCGCATCAGACGACCGCGTTCGTTGTCGAGAGCGTCCTCGCCACGCTTTGCAACATTCTTCAAATTTGTCTTGAAGTTGTCAAGCTTACGGCGTGTGCTTGATATGTTAAGCTCCTTATACAACTTGTCGAGCACTGCATGATATTCGTTGTAGACATTGTCTTTCTCCTTATAAGGCACGTGTCCCACAGAGTTGTATTCCTCAACGAGCTGCTGTATCTTTTCCTGTACGTTCTCAACACCTTCGGTTGTAAAGTCGCGAAGTTTTGCAATGATAGAACGTTTCTTCTCAAGGTTGGCACGTTCTTCATTGTGTACACCGGCATTTGCGGCATTACGGGCAGCGAAGAACTTGTTACATGCCTCCAGGAAATCGTTCCACAACTGATCGCCTATCTTCTTAGGCACACTGCCTATGGTCTTCCACTCTTTCTGCAGAGCTATGAACTTGTCACCGGTAGACTTCCAGTCAGTGCTGTCAGACATTGAACGCGCTTTCTCTATAAGAGCTTTTTTCTTCTCCACGTTAGCGGCAAAAGACTCCTTGAGTTCCTTGAAGAAAGCAGCCTTGCGCCCAAAGAAATCATCGCATGTGCCGCGGAAACGCTCGAATATCTTGACATTCATCTTCTGCGGAGCAAATCCGATGGTCTTCCATTCTGCCTGAAGAGCTATTATTTCCTTTGTATGTTTCTCCCAATCGCTTGCACCCTTGTTTTCTTCTTTGGCAATAGCCTCAGCCTTCTCACAGAGTTCCGTCTTGCGTGCAAGATTGTCTTCCTCCTTGGCACGGAGGCTCTCAAAGTGCTGCTGATGGCGTTTGTTTATCACAGTTGATGCAGCCTTGAAGCGTGTCCAGATGCTTTCGCGCAGGTCTTTTGCCACAGGACCAATCTCACGGTACTGCTGATGAAGTTCCTGCAACTGGTGGAATGCACTGATTACATCCTGTTCTTCAGCCAGTTTTTCAGCCGACTCGCACAGTTTTGTCTTCAGTTCAAGATTCTTCTTGAAATCATATTCGCGTGCTTCGATATTAAGTTTGAGCAGATCATAGAACTGTTCTACATAAAGCTGATAGCTGCGCCACAACTCACTGGCCTTATTTGCCGGAACAGCCTTTATCTCCTTCCACTGCTGCTGCAGCTCTTTGAATTCAGCATAAGATTTATTGGCTTGCTCTGGCGAGGTGGCCATAGCTTTGATCTTATTTATAATCTCAAGCTTCTTTTCAAGATTTTCCTGTTTTTCAGCTTCCTGCTGCTGGAATATTTTTGTGCGGTTCTCACGTATTACAGCCATTTCTGCCTTGAAGATATTCTCATCCTCATCGGGCACAATCTGATATTTCTCCGGATCACCTCCATCGTTGAGGTATTCCTTCAAACGGGCTTCACGTTCCGCAATATGTATTTTATAGAAAGAGGTTTTAAGATGATCAATCTCTTCCTTGTTTGAAAATTCTTTATTGGCAACGATTTCCTTCAGACGCGCAAGAATTTCTTTCTTTGTTTTGTACGTCTGCAACAAAGGTGCTTCTTCTGTCATATTCTCATCAGAACAGACATTTTCGGTTTCCGCTATCAGGCTTTCCGGTTTGTTTTCATCCTGGTTTACTTGAGCAACAGACTGCTCCATGCCTTTTTCGTTTTCATTCACTCCATTCTGAAGAGCATTTTCTTGAGAATCCATCATTTCACTGTTTTAAGTTTATGACACGGTTTTTCCACAATATCCAAGCAAATATCAAAATGCCTTTATATTCAAAGACATTAACATTTTGCATGATATTTTAAATTCAAATAATTATTGATGCAAACTTAAATAAAAAAAAGTAATTCCGCAAAAAAACTTATGTATTTTTTACATTTTTCCGTCAAAGTAATCTTTTGTGGCGCAAAATAAACCATGACAGCCCTGAAACACATACGGAAATAACCAATGCCACAATGAATCCATAACTGGTTGACTCCATGCCATTGATAAGGTTCATTCCGAAAAGCGAGGCTATAAGCGTCGGGAACATCATTATAATAGAAACCGATGTGAGCGTACGCATCACGGTGTTCATATTATTGTTGATGATGCTCGAATAGGTGTCCATCGTTGATTCGAGAATGTTGGAATAGATGTTTGTTGTTTCTCGCGCCTGCGACATCTCGATATTGACGTCTTCAATAAGATCAGCGTCAAGTTCGTCGACCTGAAGTTTGAACTTCAGTTTCGCAAGAAGAGTTTCGTTGCCACGGATTGACGTTATAAAATATGTAAGAGAATCCTGCAGACGACTGAGTGCGATAAGCGATTCATTGTTCACCACATTGTCAAGATTATGCTTTGCCTTCTCTATGAGAGTGTTTATCTGCTTCAATCGTTTCAGATACCACACTGCGGAAGAAAGGAACAAACGGAATATCATATCCACATAGTCGGTGAAGCCCTCGCCGCGTTTCTGCTGGTAGCTCACAAAATCAATCATCATGTTTGTCTCATAATAACAAACAGTGATTGTGACATCACCTTTATGAATAATACCAAGCGGAACAGTGGTGTACGGCGTACGCGAACGTATCTCCTTCACATAAGGAATACGAAGGATTATAAGCATCCAACCGTCATCATATTCGTAACGGGCACGCTCATCGGTATCGCTTACGTCGGAAAGGAAATAATCGGGTAAATTGAATTTATCTTCAAGCCACTGCTGATCTTCTTCAGTAGGACATGTCACTTGTATCCAGCAGTTGGGTTGCCACTCAGCTATCGCTTTCAGGGCACTGTCAGTATTCCAGAATGTTCTCATAAAGCTAATCTCCTTAGATTTCTCGTCTTTTGATTTGTCGGCAGGAGACAGTCTCTTTGCTTAGAGTAACACTCTGTCACCAGCCTCAGAAAGTAATATTTTCCGCGTGATAATCGTCCATAAATTCGTTTTAATTGTTGCGGATGCAAAGTTACAGAAAAACTTTGATTATGCAAACTCTTTTTTGAAATTCGTGTATGCATGCAAAAAGTTAACAAGAATGTAACATTGTTTACAATCATTAAAATTTCAATAATCTCTATTTTATAGTTGTTATAACAATTATATAGTCTAATATTATATTTTTAACAACCAAACAAAAAAACATTAAGCATGAAAAAGACTTTACTATTACTAAATTCATTTTTTCTTGGCATGTTGCCATCATTCGCCCAGCAAGAGGGACAAATCAGAGTTAAAAGCGGATTTACGGCAGACGTAGTTGCTGAAGGAGTACCTGTGGAAGAACACCTTGTACTTGGAATTGACAACGGAAGTGTTGGACTGTTCAGCAAGAAACTGGACTTTGTCAATAACGGATTACCATCTGAAATGCCGATGAAGGCATTTGAAAGCGGCAACCTTTACAACATTGACTATACAACGAACAACGCTCTCAGACTGGCAGGTCCCCAGGATCCGGCAGGCAGCAATTTTCCAACAAACGGAGAACTCATGCTGAGCACTCCCGTAAAAACAGACAAATTGTGGTTGCTCTGCATCTGCGGAAACGGACCGACAGATTTATATGTAGAAGTTTTCTATAAAGGAGGAGATTATACATATGCCAACATCACAATAGAAGACTGGTGGAACGAAAGCAAGGATCCGGAAGAACACAAAGGCAAAGACGAGGCTTTCTGGGGATTCGACCGCATAGACCGTGAGACAGAAAATCCGCAGGGCGTAAGTGCTGTGCGCCTTCTCGAAAAATCAATAGCAACAGACCCCAACAAGGAAATTCAGTCTGTGTACATTGAAAAGACCAACGTAAGCAACGGATATCCCACAATTCTCGGATTATCAACAGGCAGTCAGCCCATTGAAATAGCAGAAGGTTTCAATGCAGACGTTGTTGCGGAAGCAAGACCTATAAGCGAACACTCCAGCGCTCCGCTCGACAGAAACGCATGGGTGCTTTATTCCCAGTCTCTTGGTGAGATAGAAATGACAACCGAATACGGTCTTCCTGAAGACGGAAACATTGTAACAAAAAGCAACAGGACATATAAAGTGGATTATAGCGCGCTCAATGCCACACGACTCATTGCCGATGATATGGAAACACCCGACGTAGACGAGTCAACCACTACACTCGAGTTGGAAGACAAACCTACGGTAAGCGACTATGGTTCACTTGTTTATCTTGCAACTGCAGGAAATGGTCCGGCCGTGATAGACGTAACATATAATTATACAGACGGTTCCAACAGCACAAGCTTTATCGAAATACCCGACTGGTGTAACAACCAATCATTGGCTGCCGTACAGACAGGCCGCTATTATGGTGGCGTTGACGACAGAGATTATGTCGGTCTGTATGAAATCGAGGATTATCCGCAAAGCAACAAACAGATAGAAAGCATCACCCTGAACAATTATACCGGCAACAATGACAAAGGCATAATAATGGGTATTTATCTCACTGACGGAACTATAGCAACAGCCATCAAAGACATCAATGCCGATAAGGAGACAAAGGACGGAAAGACCTTTAACGTAAGAGGACAGATAGTTAACGATTCTTACAAAGGCATTGTTATAAAGAACGGCAAAAAGCAAATCACCAAATAATAATACCTTGTACCAAAAGCTGGAATCTGCACCTAATTTCGGGTGCAGATTTTTTTGTACCTGTAATTTCTTTAAAACTGCACCGGGCAAGAGTCAGGACAAAGCACCGGCACACATCCGCATCCGGAAAAAGGCTCAATAGAAAGAATTATGTGGGATATTGATTTCAACGGGAAGAGTGAGACTTCAATAGTGAATCAGCTGTGTTTCATTCCGCTGGAATAAAACAAAATGGGGCACTTACAGATTTTCAGTTTCCTGCGATTTTTTCGTCTGAGTTTTCAGTTCTACCCCGAAAAATAAGCGAGAATTTGCAAACGGACATTACTTCGGACGCAAATACGCGAATTATAAGAACTTCGCATAAGTCATTGAACAGCAACAGCTTATGTATGACATTCATTTTTTCGTCCTGCAATAAGCACAGTTTCGGCTTGTGATATTGCCCGTTTCAGGCCCTGAAATGCTCCATATCACACCATAATATGGGCACAATCATGGCGTGAAACGGCCTTAATCGGAATGTCAGGAAGACTATCCGGTACTGCAAGGTAGTGTATGCTACATGGCGGCATGACCAGAAAGAGACTTTATCGCACTCTATTTCACATTTCTTAACATCTCTTTCGCAATTTTATTTTGTCAAAAAAAAGTCAAGAAAAATTGTAAGTACGCCAGCTGAGTGTTCTGAGAAAATGCTGATATCAGACATGAGAAAAGACGCGGGAAGTATGAGCAAATCTTGTGTTTATGGTTCCCCGGACGAATCGTTATTAACGATAGGATTCTTCCTTTTCGGATTTTCCGGAATTTATACGTAAATTCTCTTCCCCTACTATTTATAGGTTGAGCAGGAAAACTGCGCCATAAAAAAATTACAAACACTGCATCCGCACTTATATTCCTATACATCAGCAGATTGACTGAGACACGCATTAATAAAACAGCATTCTGTAGTGTTTTTTGTAAATAATTCGTGCTACACCATAATAGAAAACATTACACTAAATATCATACGATTTTTTTTGATGCAATAAAAATTTAAGTTATATTTGCATCAACAAAATACAAATATGAATATCATGAACATTAACAACAAAGCCGCCAAATATAGGGTAAAAAAACAGCAGTGGAAGGATCTGTTCTTCATCTTTTTAGGCATACTGCTCTACTCAATAGGTTACACAGCATTCATTCTTCCTGAGAAAGTGGTTATGGGAGGCGTGGCCGGTATATCAGCTTTATTATACTATGCATTCAAGTTCCCAGCCGGAGCATCCATTTACATTCTCAATGCCACAATGTTGCTTATAGCCTTCAGGGCTCTCACCAAACAATTCAGCATACGCACTATCATCGGCGTAACGATAATGGCAGTGCTTGTCGGTGCGCTGCAACCCATTTTTGAGGCATTCCCAATCATCACCGCAGGAAAGGACACATTCATGCACGTACTCATCGGAGGTGCGATGGCAGGAGCGGGCCTTGGCCTTGTGTTCTCGCACAACGGTTCAACCGGAGGCACCGATATCATCATAGCGCTGCTCAACAAATACTTCCGAATGAGTTTCGGACGGGCCATGCAGTTCATCGATATCACCATCATCAGTTCGTCATACATCCTGTTCCACAGCTCTGAAAAGATTGTCTATGGTATTGCTTTCACTCTGGTAGCAAGTTTCGTATGCGACTACGTCATCAACGGAGCACGCCAGACTGTGCAGTTCATCATCATATCAAAAGAATACGACAAGATAGCCGATGTGATAAACCAGAAGCTCCATCGCGGTGTCACGGCAATAACAGGAAAAGGCTGGTATTCAAAGAAAGAGGTCGATATACTTATTGTTCTTGCACGCAAATACGAGTCACAAGACCTTTTCAACTACATCAAAAGCATCGACCCTGACGCTCTCGTATCACAATCCTTCTGTCACGGAGTGTTCGGCGAGGGTTTCGACAAGATAAAATAAACTACACGCAACATAAAAAACAGGCAGGACATTCGCCCTGCCTGTTTTTGTATCCACTACTTATTGTTCTGTATTTTCTCAATGCTCTGCCGTAGTTTCCTACTGTTACAGCAGAGCATCATATTTATTACAAATCACCCTTTGTTAGTTCAGCCAACACCTTCTGATATCTGTTTTCAAGTTGCATCTGCGTCTGCAGATTCTTGTATATGGCGTCAGCCTCAACATAATAATCAATAAGCGAAAGCTCACCGCCCTCCACAGCCTTACGCAGGAGGTCGAGCGTTGAATTGAGCAATGCCGTATCATAGGTGTCCGCAGCCTTGCGCAACTGCTTCATCTCATTCACTTGCGAACGCACATTGTTCTCTGTCTGCACCTTCACATTGTCCAGCTGCAGCGTGGATTCCTGCAGTCTTGCCTTGGCCGACTTCAGTTTGTTGCGTCCCGAGAACAAAGGGAACGACGCGCCGACCATGAAACCGTTGCTAGCATCCGAACCGTCGGTGTTTCGTCTGTAACCCAACTCCAGCTTAGGCAGCCAGTTCTGTCTGTTCACTTTCACTTCCTGAGCCGAAGCCTTTACCTCCGCACGTGCCGAACGAAGCGTCAACTCGGAAGACACAGCCTTGTCATAAAGAGCCTCATAGTCCACCAAGGCCTGTCCGGAAGGATAATCCTTCAGGCTGAATTCAAGAGGCATATTGCCATTCAGTGCCAGAAGCGACTGCAAAGCCGTCTGATGCGCCACCTCATTCTGCGTCACTTCCGTCTGTACATTCATCCTGTCCATCTTCACTTTGTTCACCTCCAGTATGGTGGCATCACCATTCTTCATTCTCGTTTCATACATGGTGAGCAGTTCCTCGGCGTTCTTGCGGCGCTTCTCGAGCAGTTCACGCTCCTGATTCAGAAGTATCAGGTCAAGACACAACTGCTTTGCCGAAAGCAGAATATTGCATCGCGAAGTCTGATAACCCAGATCAACAACTTCTTTCTGCAGCTTTCCCGACTTGCTGCGTGCCGCATACACCGTCGGAAAATCGAAACCCTGCTTCACAACAAGTTCCGAAGTAGCAATGCCGTCAACACCTTTGGCAAAAAACGGACTGTACTCCACGCTGGGATCCTCCAGATTGTTCTGGGCCTCGATATCAAGCGCATCCGCCTTGCCCCGCTCGCCCAGCGCCTGCAGTTCCTTGTTGTTCTGCTCCACACTTCTCAGTATCTCGTCTATGCTCTGCGCACCGGCATTCAGTCCGAATGCCAGTACCGCAGCAACTATAATAACCTTTTTCATCGTCATTTCGTTTTATTTCGTTTCATCTTTTCTTCCTTTCCCTGCATCCACTCATACACGACGGGCAATATAAACGCGTTGAGGAAAGTGGACGTAAGCAGTCCGCCCAATATAACCTTTGCCATCGGACTTTGTATTTCATTACCAGGCAGACCGCCTCTCAATGCCAGAGGCACAAGTGCCAAGGCCGATGTTAGCGCTGTCATAAGTATGGGGTTAAGTCGGTCGAGCGAACCTCGCAGCACACTCTCGCGTACAGACAATCCGTCTTCATTGCGCAGCGCGTTGTATCGGGTTATGAGCAGCATACCGTTTCGCGTGGCAATACCAAACAGCGAAATGAATCCGATGATGGCCGGGATGCTCACCTCGCCCGTCGTAAACACCAGTGCGAACACACCTCCGATGAGTGCAAGTGGCAGGTTAAGCATGATGACACCGCTCTCAAAAGAGTTCTTGAACTGCATATAAAGCAACAGGAATATCACCACTATACTCATCAGCGATGTTATCATAAGCGTACGGCTGGCCGCCTGTTCGCTCTCGAACTGTCCGCCATATTCTATATGATAACCTTCCGGCAGCTTTATCTGACTGTCAATTCGTTTCTGTATATCGTTCACAACGCTGCGAAGGTCGCGTCCGCTTGTATTGGCAGAGATGACAATCTTGCGCTTAACATTCTCGCGGTTGATGGTATTCGGACCCTTGGCCGACACTACATCAGCCACCTCCGTAAGCGGAATACGCTGTCCGTCGGCCGTGTCTATCATCATGTCCTCTATGCGTTCCATTGTCTTGCGGTCATCTTCGTCCACACGCACCACAAGATTGAAGCTCTTACCACTCTCATACACCTGTGACACAGTCTCACCGGCCATGCACACCGATACGAACTCCGCAAACTCAGGAAGCGATATGCCATACTTGCGCAACATGTCTCTGCGCGGCACAATCTTCAGTTCCGGACGTTCTATCTGCTGCTCCACGTTCAGGTCAGCTATACCTTCCACCGACTCAATCGACTCCTTTATCTCGTTACCTATGAGGAACATGCGGTTCAAGTCGTCGCCGAAGAGCTTTATAGCAATATTGGCCTGTGTACCACTGAGCATTGCATCGATGCGATGGCTTATGGGCTGACCGATCTCTATGTTCACACCCGTGAGCACAGACAGTTTCTTTCGCACGTCGGCAAGCACTTCCTCATGCGAACGATCCTTCAGTTCGAACGGGGCCTCAATCTCCGAAACGTTCACTCCCAAAGCGTGCTCGTCAAGCTCGGCACGTCCTGTCTTGCGCGCCACTGTCTTTATCTCGGGCACAGTCAGTAAAAGTTTCTCCGCACGGCGACCTATGTTGTCCGATTCCTCAAGCGAAATTCCGGGCAGCGAACTGATGTTTATCGTGAACGAACCTTCGTTGAATCCCGGCAGGAAACTGTGGCCGAGCGTGAAGAAGAAGCCTATGGCCGCTACGAGCAACACAGCCGTACCACCCACCACGGTCTTCTTATGCCCCAACACCCAAAGCAATGCCGCCTCATAATATTTCTTCAACCACACTGCCACAAAAGCCTCCTTTGGCAATCCTTCACTACCCTTGCGGCCGCCGAGCAGATAGCTGCACAGCACCGGTGTGAGTGTCAGCGCGACAATAGTCGATGCAAACAGTGCCACAATGAATGCTATACCGAGCGGAATGAGCATCTTACCTTCCATACCACTGAGGAAGAACAACGGCACAAAACTTACAACTATTATAATAGTGGAATTGAGAATAGGCATACGAACTTCGCGCGAAGCATCGAACACAACGTCGAGCACCGGCCGACGTTCCTCTGCCGGCAGCATGCGGTTCTGGCGCAGATGCTTCCACACATTCTCCACATCCACTATGGCATCATCCACAAGTGAGCCAATGGCAATGGCCATACCTCCGAGGCTCATGGTGTTGATGCTAAGTCCCATATAATGGAGCACAAGCAGCGTTATGAGCAAGGATAGCGGCAGAGTGACAAGCGATATGACTGTCGTACGGACGTTGGCAAGAAACAGAAACAACACTATCACAACAAATATGGCACCCTCGATGAGCGACTCCTGCACATTGTCTATCGAGCTGTTTATGAAGTTGGCCTGTCTGAATATATCTGTAGACACGTGCACATCAGACGGCATGTTCTTCTTAAGGTCCTTTATGGCCTCCTCCAGTTTTTCTGTCAGTTCAATCGTTCCCGTGTTGGGCTGCTTCGTTACAGTGAGCAGTACCGCCGGTTTGCCTTTCTCCGAGGCCACACCCAGCTTGGGTTGCTGTGCACCTATCTTCACATCGGCCACGTCGGCCAATGTCACCGTTGTACCCGAAGCCGTTCTGAGAGCCGACTGTGACAACTTCTCCACATCGTTCTCCGAAACTATTCCGCGCACGATGTATTCATTGCCATACTGATATATCACACCTCCACTGGTGTTCTGGTTCATTCCTCGCGTTGCGGCCATCACCTCCGAGAGACTCACTCCGTAGTGTTTCATCCGGTCGGGATGTATCAGTATCTGATATTCCTTTATATCGCCGCCCAGCACTGCCACCTGTGCCACACCGCCAGTAGACAGCAAACGCGGACGCACGGTCCAGTCGGCAAGTGTGCGAAGGTCGAGCATCGACGTGCTGTCTGACGTCAATCCCACGATGAGTACCTCACCGAGAATGGACGATTGCGGCCCCAGCACCGGCTGACTGACATTGTCTGGCAGACTTCCACTCACTGTAGAAAGTTTCTCAGACACTATCTGGCGCGCCAGATAAATGTCCGTGTCCCAGTCAAACTCTACCCATACTACAGAAAATCCGGTTGTTGACGACGAACGCACCCTGCGCACATCGGTCGCTCCGTTGACGGCTGTCTCAATGGGGAATGTCACAAGACGCTCCACCTCCTCGGCTGCCATACCGCCGGCCTCGGTCATCACAACTACAGTCGGAGCGTTCAGATCGGGAAAGACATCGACCTCCGTATGAAAGGCCATGTATGCTCCTCCCACCATGAGCAGCACTGACGCCACAAGAACCATAAGACGGTTCTGAAGCGAAAAATGTATTATCTTGTTCAGCATTTCTTTCTTATGTTAAGTTTTATCAGTGTGAATGTGAGTGGGCCGGTATGGCGTTGCTTGCCGAAGCCAGCTTCACATGTATCGCTCCTTTTGTCACCACGGTCTCGCCAGGCTTCAGTCCGCCCAATATTTCTCTGCGAGCACCGTCGCTTGCACCAGTACGTACCTCGCGTTTTTCGTAGCATTCATCATCCAGTCGTACGTAAACATACTTGGTACCTTCCTCCTCTGTCAGAGCCGACTCGGGCACACTCATCACTCCGCTGCGCGTTCCTGTCACAAGATATGCCGTAACGGCCATGCCCGGAAGCAGACCTGCGGTGGCATCAAACTCGAATGTCACAGGTACGTATGAAGACCCGGCGTTCGTCGTACGGCCATAAGCCACAGTGCGGCCATTGAGCGAACTCAGGTCGTAGAGTCCGCCGCCGTATGATGACATGAACCGTGCTGTCTTCACCTGAGCCAATTCCTGCAGATAGCGGCCAGGCACATCAGCCACAAGATAAAGTCGTCTGTTGCGTGTGACGCTCATAAGTGGCTGTCCGGCCGTAACGTAATCACCGTTCTTTACAAGACACTGCATGACATATCCCGTCGCAGGCGACGCCACAGTCACGCCCGCCTTACCCTTTGCTCCGGCCAGAGCCTTCTGTGCTATACGCGCCATATCATAGTTCTCCTTTATGGCGTTGAATTCCTTTTCAGATATTATCTTGTCTTTCACGAGTTTCTGTGCACGTTCATACTCGCGCTTGGCTGTCTCGTAAGTAACTCCGGCACGGTCGGCAGGATCGCCGTCCTGCATGTGTTCAGACGATATACTGAACAGAGCCTGTCCACGTCCTACCTTTGCTCCCTCGGGCATCGGCTTGAGCAAACGCACTATACCAGACATCGTTGCCACCACCGATGCCTCGTCGCCAGAAGCACTCTGCAGACTACCGCTTGTCTGTATGACTGTCTGGAAGTCGCCCGGCTTTATCACTTCGGCCACCACTCCGGCTGCCTTGGCCTTCTCCACCGGCAACACTATCTCGCCGGCATGCGCCTCCTCTTCTTCATGTTTTCCACTCTCCATGTGCTCCTCTTCGGCATGGATGTCCTCATCATGGTCGCCGCTTTTACCGTTATGGCACGAAACAAAAACCATAAGTCCCATAACGCCGGCAATCAATGTTCTTTTATTCATAACGTTTTTAGGTTATTATTTTTTAGTGTATGCAAAATGATGTGCAAATATACAGATAATAACATGCAACTTTGTTGCAATGTTCATCAGCCACCCCAAACAGTCATTGACATATAGTGGTACAGAAATATACCGGAATACACTATGATAGATTATGAGAGCGCAGACGCAGCAATATTCATGTCAGATTATCAACGATATGCTAACGGATGTTAAATGATTAACATTCTGAAATCTACAAACCAGAAAATGAAATTCGGGATAAAGGCTTTTTCACGACAGTCTGGCGGAGTCCGCGAGCTGTTTAAAAACGAAGCACGATGCGAAAGAGCCCATATTGCACTTCAATGAACGCTATTTCATGGGGTGAAACGGCCCATATCAGGGCATAATATGGGCTGTTTCGCAATGCAATTAAGCCCATATTGGAAAGCTAGGACGAGTACATCGTATCACACGCTGCAAACAACTTACTAATAATCAACAATTTAGACACACCCGTCAAGAACTCACGAAAATCCCGTCAGACACCCTTCCAGTCGCAAAAACGCGAAAAATCCGATATTTTTTCACCCTTATTTTTAACACACGCACCACCAAACGAGCACGCGAATTACAAATATTTAACAGGCGATGCACAGCGTTACGCCCATCAAACATATATACAATGTGTAAAACAACAGAAGTTTCCAATACGCCATTTTGACACCACACACATGACATTTTGTCAGCAATCCTCACAGGGCACGCATTTTGTGTTTACAGAAAGCGGAAAACATTAAAGAACATAAAACAAGAAAGGAGAAACAAAACATGACATTCGACAAATTCACAATCAAAGCGCAGGAAGCTGTTCAGGAGGCCGTGAACATAGCGAGCCGCAACGGACAGCAGACCATTGAGCCGGTGCATCTGCTTAAAGGTGTCATGACGAAAGCCAAGGATGTGTCTTCATACATATTCCGGAAACTCGGAGCCAACGCCAATCAGATAGAATCCGTGCTCGACAGCGAAATTGCACGTCTGCCGAAAGTGCAGGGCGGACAGCCTTATCTCAGCAACGACACATCGAACGTGCTGCAGAAAGCCACCGACATTTCTCAGAAGTTGGGCGACGAATTCGTGAGCGTGGAGCCGTTGTTGCTCGCGTTGCTCGCAGTGAACTCCACTGCATCGCGCATCATGAAAGATGCCGGACTTACCGAAAACGACATGCGCAAGGCCATAGAAAACCTGCGTCAGGGACAGAAGGTTCAGTCGCAGTCGGGCGACGAGAATTATCAGTCGCTCGAGAAATATGCCAAAAACCTCGTTGAGGAGGCCCGTCAGGGAAAGCTCGATCCGGTGATCGGACGTGACGACGAGATAAGACGTGTGCTCCAGATACTTTCAAGACGTACGAAAAACAACCCTATCCTCATAGGTGAACCGGGAACAGGTAAGACCGCCATCGTTGAAGGTCTGGCCGAACGTATAGTCCGCGGCGATGTGCCCGAGAACCTGAAGGATAAGCAACTCTACTCTCTCGACATGGGTGCGCTGGTTGCCGGCGCAAAATACAAAGGCGAGTTCGAGGAACGTCTGAAGAGCGTCATAAAGGAAGTGACCAACAGTGAAGGACGCATAATCCTTTTCATCGACGAGATTCACACCCTTGTCGGTGCTGGAGGTGGCGAGGGCGCCATGGACGCTGCCAACATTCTGAAACCTGCCCTTGCACGTGGTGAGCTGCGTAGCATCGGTGCCACGACCCTCAACGAGTATCAGAAATACTTCGAGAAGGATAAGGCCCTCGAGCGTCGTTTCCAGACCGTCATGGTGGACGAGCCTGACGAGCTGAGCGCCATAAGCATCCTGCGTGGTCTGAAAGAACGCTACGAGAACCACCACAAGGTACGTATTCAGGATGATGCCTGCATTGCTGCGGTGAAACTTTCGGAGCGTTACATATCCGACCGTTTCCTGCCGGATAAGGCCATCGACCTTATGGATGAGGCAGCTGCAAAGTTGCGCATGGAGCGCGACTCTGTTCCGGAGGAACTCGATGAGATAACGCGCCGTCTGAAACAGCTGGAGATTGAGCGTGAGGCAATCAAACGCGAGAACGACCAACCGAAGATAGCACAGCTCGACAAGGACATTGCCGAACTGAAAGACCAGGAGAAAGCCTATCGCGCCAAATGGGAAGGCGAGAAAGAACTCGTCAATCGCATACAGCAGGACAAGTTGCAGATGGAGCAACTCAAGTATGAGGCAGAGCGTGCCGAACGGGAAGGCAACTACGAACGTGTGGCCGAGATACGTTACAGCCGTCTGCGCATGCTCGAGGATGACATAAAGAACATACAGAACCAGCTCAAGGGAGCGCAGGGCGACAACGCCATGATACGCGAAGAGGTGACTGCCGACGACATAGCCGAGGTGGTAAGCCGCTGGACAGGAATACCTGTTACACGTATGATGCAGAGCGAACGCGAGAAACTTCTGCACCTTGAGGAGGAACTCCACAAGCGTGTGATAGGTCAGGAGGAGGCCATAACGGCTGTGAGCGACGCCGTACGTCGTAGCCGTGCAGGACTTCAGGACCCGAAACGTCCTATCGCATCGTTCATCTTCCTCGGTACGACAGGTGTAGGAAAGACCGAGCTGGCAAAGGCTTTGGCAGAATATCTGTTCAACGACGAGACGATGATGACACGTATCGACATGAGTGAGTATCAGGAAAAGTTCAGCGTGTCAAGGCTCATCGGTGCACCTCCGGGATACGTAGGATACGACGAGGGCGGACAGCTCACCGAGGCTGTAAGGCGCAAACCTTACTCAGTGGTGCTCTTCGATGAGATAGAGAAGGCTCATCCTGATGTGTTCAACATCCTGCTGCAAGTGCTCGACGACGGTCGTCTGACAGACAACAAGGGACGCACGGTGAACTTCAAGAACACCATCATCATCATGACATCAAACCTCGGCAGCCAGCTCATACGTGAGGAACTGGAGAAACACAATGGAAAGCTCAACAACAGCGAACTCAACCAGCTCAACAACCAGCTGATGACATTGCTGAAGAAGACCATACGTCCGGAATTCCTCAACCGTATCGACGACACCATCATGTTCCTTCCGCTTACAAAGGAGCAGATAGCCGGAGTGGTAAGACTGCAGATGGACGCCGTGAAAAAGATGCTCGAACCGCAGGGATTCAATCTCGAATACACCGATGCTGCCATCAACTGGCTGGCCGACGCAGGCTTCGATCCGGAGTTCGGCGCACGTCCTGTCAAGAGAGCTATACAGGAATATGTGCTCAACGACCTGTCAAAGAAACTGCTCGCCGAAGAGGTTAGCCGCGAGAAACCGGTCATCATCGACGCCAACGGTGCAGGACTTGTGTTCAGAAACTGATTGTAAACTATTTTCAGAAGAATTGATAACGTGCAGGGGGCACAGGCCGGAAAGGCTTGTGCCCCTTATTTTTTTATGTTGCAATAGCATGAGACAAGCTGTTCTGTCATAAGCATACGCATGTTACGCATGCCATATAGAGCAAACCTGTGCAAACAGAAACTGCCGGCAGGATGTGCCGACAGCAGTAAATAAAAACACAGTCAGAATAATCCGACACACGATGTGACGCTTTCACACCTGCATCATAATGCTACATGCTCGTAAAGAATGCGGAATCCGATCAGCAGCAATATGATACCACCGACAAGTTCCGGCTTCAGACGTTTCACAATAGACTTGCCGAACACCACTCCCAGCACATTGCCGAGAACGGACATCACAAACGAGCATACGCCGATGATTATGAGAGGTTCGGACAGTTGTGCCATGTTCTTGTAGCCAAGACAGGCAAACGAAATTCCGACTGCAAGGGCATCGATACTCGTTGCCACGGCAAACAACAGCTGGTTGGTAATCTTCGTCGGATCAAAATGTGCGTCTTCCTCACCGCTGAAAGAGTCTTTTATCATCTTGCCGCCAAGAAACGCCAGAAGTGCGAAGGCTATCCAATGGTCGGCAGATTCGATGTAACTGCTGAAATAGCTTGTCGCCAGCCAGCCGAAGAACGGCATGAGGGCCTGGAAAAGCCCGAAAAGCAAGGCCATTCGCAACGTGACAGACAGAATATATCTGCGTACGATGACACCACTGACGATGGAAACGGTGAAACAGTCCATGGCAAGAGCCATGGCAAGCAGGAAGACATCTAAAAGACTCATTGTGTATACTGATTAAAGTATGTTTGTCTTCGTGACGGCACGAAGAGTATAATGTTATTGCGGTTTGCGGCTGCAAAGGTAACAAAATTATCCGAACGGTATTACGGCTGTTATGAAAAAAACTACAGGACAACGGAACTAAGGCCGCCAACAAAGAGTGGAATCCTGCACGACATGCATCCTTTCCGCTGTGGTCCGACGTATTTTCCTTACGACTGTAGTTGGTTTATTGGTCCTCAGGATACGTACGAATGACGAAATAGTATGTCTGAAAGAAAATAACAAAGGGTTTGATACGTTATAATATCATATCAGAATATTAATGCCATAACTGACATGACAACCACCACTGCCATAATAGGAGGAGGCGCGGCAGGATGTTTTGCCGCCATAAACCTGAAACGGCTCATGCCGGACAACGACATAACAGTGTATGAAAGCGGACACCGCCTGCTGGCCAAAGTGGCTATAACCGGAGGCGGACGCTGCAATCTTACAAACTCGTTTGAGGATGTGAGAAGCACGGACGAGGTGTATCCGCGTGGTGCACGGCTGATGAAGCGCCTGCTGAAGGAGTTCAGTCATAAGGATGCATACAGATGGTTTGAGAGCAACGGAGTAAGACTTGTCACCCAGACAGACAGATGTGTGTTCCCGAAATCGCAGGACGCTATGGAGATTGTGTCAACTCTCACTCGTCTGATGCGCGAGAGCGGTGTGAAGACAAGAATGGCTCATCGCGCTGTTTCCATCAAGAGAACAGACAATGACGGAATGGACGACATACAGAAAAAACGTTTCCGCATAGATTTCGCAAACGGAGAAAAGACTTATGCGGACAATGTTGTGGTGACAACGGGCGGAAGTCCGCGACGCGGCGGGCTGGCAATGCTCGACAGTCTGGAGCTCGACATTGTGGAACCGGTACCGTCTCTTTTCAGCATATGCCTGCCCGGAGACGACATAAGGGAGCTTTCGGGAACGGTAGTGGACAATGCTACGGTGGGTATTTGCGGCACAAAGATTCATGCCTCGGGCGCACTGCTCATAACACACTGGGGAATGAGCGGGCCGGCAATACTCAAACTGTCGTCGCACGCGGCACGTCTGCTCAGCGAAAATGCATATAGGGCGCAACTGACAGTGAACTGGATGGGCAGCATGAAAGAAGCAAAGGTGGCCGCACTGATAACAGACATGGCCGCACGCAACATGCAGAAGCAGACGGCAAACGTCTATCCTGATTGTCTCAACAGCAAGTTGTGGCGCAACATATTGCTGCACAACGGCATAAAACCGGAACAGCGTTGGGCGGAGATCGGCCGAAAAGGACTGAACAAGATAGTTACTGCGCTGACAAACAGCACCTACCGGATGGACGGGAAAAACCGTTTCAAAGAAGAATTCGTGACATGCGGCGGTGTGGCATTGGGCAACATAAATCCCGCCACACTGGAATGCAGGAAGCACGAAGGACTTTATTTCGCCGGCGAAGTGCTCGACGTGGATGCCGTAACCGGCGGATTCAACCTGCAGGCAGCATGGACAATGGGCTACGTTGTGTCACGAGCGATAGCTGCCAAAGCCGGTTCTGAAAAACAATGAATAATCTAAAACATAAAGATATGATAAAGGATATACTGGATTTTAACAAACAGTTTGTTGCTGACAAGAAGTATGAGAAGTACATCACAAGCAAGTATCCGGACAAGAAGCTTGCAATTCTGTCGTGCATGGACACAAGACTCACTGAGCTGTTGCCCGCAGCTCTCGGACTGAAAAACGGTGACGCCAAACTGATAAAGAATGCCGGAGGAACAATACTCCACCCTTTCGACAGTGCAATACGAAGTCTGCTCGTAGCCGTATATGAGCTGGGAGTGACCGATATAATGGTTATTGCGCACACAAACTGCGGTGCGTGCCACATGAACGGCAAGAAAATGACCGAACTGATGATGGAACGCGGCATAAAGAAAGAAACACTTGAGACACTGCGTCACAGCGGAATCGATCTTGACCATTGGCTTGAAGGATTCCATGACACAGAAGAATCTGTAAGGAAGACTACGGAATGCATAGCCAACCATCCACTCATTCCGGACGACGTAACAATCCACGGATACATCATCGACTCAACCACTGGCGAACTTCAGAAGATTGTCTGAAAAACAAAACCGCCAAAACATAAAAAGTTATGTATCGTACTCAGTTTATTTAAGGCCTTTTGAGTACCATAACATTTTTACAGATGGTTGATGTTCAGACTGATATTGAAAATATATATTGAAGAAAGATGATTGCATTTGCAATATGATTATTAAATAAACGTATATCAAAACATACAAAAAGACTGATGATATAGTCTTTTTTAATACGATGATTAATCCACCGATATCCATTCGTGGATTAATCATTTATCTTTTCTATTGAAGCATGAAAGCATTGAAATGAATGTTTTAGTAATATGCATAGAAAGTAAAAATAATACTAATCCTCCAATGGTTGACAGCAAAAAGAATGAGACATCGTGATTGTCGGACACTATTAAGTATAACAGTACAAAATCACAATAAGCAATGATGAAAAGAAAAAGCCAGGATTTAAGATTATTAAGTTTATTTGCCAATAAGAAATGTCTTTTTATGTATGAATACATGAGGAATGGAATGACAAATGAGTAGCATATAAATTCAGATAAATCGTATGCCCATAAGCCCGGATCAGATCGGTAATTGAATGGAAAAAGAATGGTTATGCTTTCTTTTTCATACGTAGATGACTTAACCAATAAAACAGTATTTAGTAATAGCCACAGGGAATATATACTCAAAGAAATAAAAATATATAATGTTTTTTTATTTGTTCTTTGTTGAGTTTCCATGATACCTGATATTTGAATGTATTATACACATATATTGAAAACGGTTCCGCCACACGTCGTCAAACGCTGAAGGCGGAACCGTAACACTATATTTTTATCACTTCACATACTTCTTGCCATTGACAATATAAATGCCATGACCGAGACTGTTGATGTCGCGTCCGAGATAGCGGCCGTCGATGCTGTAAACGCGGTTGTCGGCTTTTTTCACACCGTCTATTGCTACATTCTCTATACCATCCGTTGTAGGAACAGAAACTTTCACGTCATCAATGAAGAAACGCTTTGCTGCAACAAACCTCAGACTGCCTGTTCCTGTCGCTTCAATAGGAATGGTTATCTCGCTCCACTTGCCTTCTTCAAAGGTATATGTGCCCAGATTGGTATCTCCAAAGTATATGTCGAGCGTATTGTCATCACCGGCCCACGGCGCTGCAACAAGTGTGAGCACGGCTCCACTCTTTGCTTCAAAAGCAGGAGATGTGACTATTCCGGCATTCTTGCTGTTGCCGATTCGCATACAGTTATTTCCACCATACATGTAGTTTCCTTCCCAACCGGCAACATCACTTACCAATGCGGCAGAAGCGACATTGCCACTCCACTGGCCGTCATTGCCTCCGGTGCCCAGACACTGATTGAATGTCTCATGGAAAAGTTCGTCTCCTGTAGGAGGAACAACCGGTGTTTCATCCTCACCCTTGAACTTGAACGAAATTGTTCCGTCCTCATTTCGAGTAATGTCATACACCGTCTTGTTCATCAGTTTACTGCCGTCGGTGTTCGTGTTATAAAGCAACGCCTCCGGTGTTGTGGTGTTGCTCAGACTGTTGTTGCTTCCGTATGGGTAAGCATCACCGGCAAGATCGTCTTCATCAATACGTCCCCAATAATCGTAGATACCATCGGAATTGTCGGCATGGAATATAGTACAACGCTGACGTGTCGCCGTGTTGTTCACAGTATTGCTGCTCCATATATACTCATTATAATCCACATGCATTATGATAAGGCCTTCTCCATACTGTGCACGGTCCCATCCTGTAAGCTGACGGTTCTCCAACAGATAGAATTCATCCTTATGATTATCATTATATATAATGTACGCTTCACCGCCTTCACTTATCGGTTTAAGGTTGTTCACCTCAGTTTCTTCTGTCAGCTCAACAGGAGTAATCCATCCGGCAACCCATTTTTCATATGCCGTATAACCGGAAGGAATGAATCCTCTGCCGTTATAATTGCCGTAATCCATCAGGTCCCATGTCGCCATTCCGAAGTTATTGCCGTTTGTATCATACATATCGGGATAACCGAGACAATGAGAGAATTCATGACAAATGGTTCCGATACCGGCCACAATCTCCGGATATCCCGGGCTGTCATAATCAACAGTCATCTCACTACTGCATGCATAAGTGTTTACCATCACTCCATCTGCTGTCACAGGTTTTCCATAATCACTGCTGACCAGGTCCCACATATGAGGCCAGATGGTATTAGAATCATCACAGGCATTCTCACCCAATCCGGCATAAAGCACAAACACCTGATCCACCAAGCCATTGCCATCCCAGTCGTAATCAGCAAAGTTCACCTCACTGTCGGCTGCAAGACAAGCTTCTGCCACCATCTCACCGGGACGGGAATCATTTCCCCAGAAGTTCTGTCCGTAATAAGAATAAGATTGCGGCAACGAAATAGGACCTACAACATCAAAGTCGAGTTCGAACATTCCGTTGCTCTGATCTTTGAAATAGTCGCTCACGCTTCCGCAGAAGCCCTCGTCGTTAGTGAAACCTGCTTCGTTTGCCACTTTCTGATAGAATGCGTTATCGTGTGAATCCTGAAATTTCTTGTCTGAGAATTCCACAAGTATGATCAGACCTTTCTTCTTTCCGGAAAACACATTACCTGTTCCACCGACACGTTTCTTGGCCTTACGGCTGATCACAGAGTTCATTTTGCTGCGTCGTTCAGCCGCACGGCTCTTCAGTGCGTCCATGTCCGCTTCCTGATAAAGTCCGTCCTCTCCGACAACATATTTCTTACCGTCGTCCGTAACAAAATAATGCATGGTTTCATCACCTACCAGCCGGGCCTTTACTTCAGTGCCATCAGCCAGCTTAAGCGTCTTGACAACTCCCCGCTTTGCAGGAACCGCAAAAGACGCAGAAACAAAAACTGTCATTAAAACAGCAAGTAACAATCTTTTCATCTGCTATAAAAACTTTTTAAATCCACATTTCTCTAATGCCTTAAAAAAGGCATGCAAATATAACAAAATTATTTTCATTTGAAACAAAAATAGAAAAATGTCATCATTTTGTTGGCATTTATATCAAATTGGAGTACCTTTGTACAACAAACAAAGCATGGAGATGTTCATGCAAGTCATACATATATAATACCAGAAACTTCTACAACGAATCAAACAAATTACACAAATACAGTTATGACAGAAAAGGAAAAAGAGGCAGTGAAACTGCCGGAGAACGCATTCAGAGAACTAAAGGACGGTGAGGAATACCGTCCTGTGATGAATCCGCAAAGGCAATACCCGGAAGTGAACGCATGGTCTGTGACATGGGGAATACTGATGGCTATCGTATTTTCGGCCGCAGCAGCTTATCTGGGATTGAGGGTAGGTCAGGTATTTGAGGCCGCAATACCTATCGCTATCATTGCAGTCGGAGTATCAACAGCGGCAAAACGCAACAATCCATTAGGCGAAAACGTCATAATACAGAGCATCGGCGCATGCTCGGGAGCCGTTGTTGCCGGCGCCATATTCACCCTTCCGGCCATTTACATCCTGCAAGCCAAGTATCCGGAGATGAGCGCCTCGTTCATCAAAGTGTTCATTTCGTCACTCCTCGGAGGTATTATCGGCATCCTGTTCCTCATTCCTTTCCGCAAATATTTCGTAAGCGACATGCACGGAAAGTATCCTTTCCCAGAGGCAACGGCCACAACCCAGGTATTGGTTAGCGGTGCCAAGGGTGGCAACCAGGCCAAACCGCTGCTCTTCGCGGGTCTCGTGGGAGGACTGTACGACTTCATCGTCGCAACATTCGGGCTGTGGAACGAGAACTTCACAACACGTATCGTAGGCTTTGGAGAGACAATAGCCGAGAAGGCGAAACTCGTTTTCAAGGTCAACACAGGCGCTGCAGTGTTCGGACTCGGATATATCGTCGGCCTGAAATATTCACTCATCATCTGCCTTGGTTCGTTTGCCGTATGGTGGCTCATCATTCCTTTGATGTCTGTCATCTTCCATGATCAGGTTCTGAACGCCTGGAATCCGGCCATAACAGAGACTGTCGGCAGCATGAGTCCTGAGACAATATTCCGTGAATACGGCAAAAGCATAGGTATCGGAGGCATCGCCATGGCCGGCCTTATAGGTATAATAAAGTCGTGGGACATAATAAAAGGTGCAGTGACACTGGCTGCCAAGGAAATGAAAGGCAAGAGCACAGACGACAAGAAACAGCTCCGCACACAGCGCGACCTGTCATTTAAGGTCATCGCAATAGGTTCTGCCGTAACTCTTCTTGTTACTTTCTTATTCTTCTGGTTCGGCATCATGGACGGCAACCTCATGTTTGCGGTTGTCGGAATCCTGCTCGTTGCAGTCATAGCATTCCTCTTCACCACCGTCGCAGCCAACGCCATAGCAATCGTAGGCAGCAATCCTGTATCAGGAATGACACTCATGACGCTCATCCTTGCGTCTGTCGTGATGGTGGCCGTAGGTCTTAAAGGTGTCAGCGGAATGGTTGCCGCACTCATTATGGGCGGCGTTGTCTGCACGGCATTGTCAATGTCGGGCTGCTTCATTACCGACCTTAAAATAGGTTACTGGCTCGGAACTACACCAAAGAAGCAGGAGTCGTGGAAGTTCCTCGGTACGCTTGTCTCAGCAGCAACCGTAGGCGGCGTGATGATATTGCTCAACAACACTTACGGATTCTCCAGCGGTCAGCTCGCAGCTCCGCAGGCCAACGCCATGGCTGCCGTGATAGACCCGCTCATGAACGGCATCGAGGCACCGTGGATTCTCTATATCATCGGTGCGATAATCGCCATTGTGCTCACTCTCCTCAAGGTTCCTGCCATAGCATTCGCGCTTGGAATGTTCATCCCTATAGAGCTTAACACTCCGCTACTTGTAGGTGGTATCGTAAGCTGGTACGTTACATCACGCTCCAAAGATCCTGAAGTGAACAGCAAGCGTGGCGAGAAGGGCACGCTCATTGCCAGCGGATTCATTGCCGGTGGTGCGCTTATGGGTGTACTGAGTGCTCTGTTGCGCTATCTGGAATTCAATCCGATTAACGAGAACTGGCTTGCCAATCCGCTGTCTGAGGTATGCTCTCTCATTGCATACGCACTGTTGATAACTTACTTCATCAAGGCATCAAAGGCAAAATAACATTTCAACAAGACACATAAAACGGCCCGGCAGGGAAACGTCAACAGCATCGGAATGATGCAGAAGAGACGCTCCTGCCGGGCCGTTCTGTATATATTGACTTCCGACACGAGGAAAACACCACAACAATAAAGCACCTACAGACACCCGGTACGAACACGCGTTAAAACTGTATAAAATGATATTCAGCAAGTATTATTGGCTTAATGTAAATTCTGCGTGTAGAGGTCTTGATAAAAACAACGGATTAAATTCCGGATAAGCGTTGTTTTCTTCTGTTCAGATGAAAACAATATAGACCACTTTCAAATTGTAACCGGATTTTTATTTTTCCGTCTGAGTTTCCAGATATACCCCGAAAAATAAGCGAGAATTTGCGGACCGACTCTCCGTCGGACGCAAATACGCAAATTCAGAGAATTTCATATAAGTTATTGAATAGTAATGACTTATGTATGATATTCATTTTTTCGTGCTGCAAAAAGCACCATTTCAGCATGCGATATTGCCCGTTTCAGGGCCTCAAACGCACCATATCACACCCTGATATGTGCATAACCAGAGCCTGAAACGGCCTTAATCGGAATGTCGGACCAACGATCCGTGACTGCAAGGCTGTGACTGCTACATGGCGGTTTGGGATGAAAGAGCCTTTATTGTGCTGATTTTAACATTCGTTCACACCTCCTTTGCGAAAATATTTTGTCAAAATAAAGTCAAGAAAAATCGTAAGTTGGTCTTCTGAGTTTCCTTCAAAAATCTGATGAACCTTTGTTTTCATCCGACATGACCGCCCATTCCGCATCATGTCATGACAAAAAACGGTACACAACATCGTGCACCGTTCATAATCATAACGTCATATTCTCAGTCGAACAGCTTCTGAAGCGGCATCATGAAACGTGTGAGATACTGCCTGTGCTGTTCGTTGTGATAGTCGCGCCGCGTCGTGCAGTAAGACACATAAAGCCTGCGTTTGGCGCGCGATATTGCGACATAGAACTTTCTCGCATCCTCAGCCAGCATCGCAGCATTGTTCTGACTGAAGAAGTTTGGGATTCTTCCTTCTATCGCGTCGAATACTATCACGTTGTCAAACTCCAGTCCCTTCGCCTTATGAATGGTCGTCACGAAGATGCGCTCCTTCAGACTTGCACTGTTGCAGAGGTCGGCTTCCTTAAACGTATTTATCTCCATCATATACCGTCCGAGCTGTTCGGCAAGCGAAGGATATTCGGACACGTCGATGACATCAGCCGAAAGGAAATCCAATATATAATCAAGGTTTCTCACAGGGAGTATAGTTTCGTTGTCAACAAGATGATTATAAAAATACAACATCTCGCTGACAAACACCGGACAGCCTTCATTCCGTCCACGGTCGTACATCGTCTGCCTTGCCCTGCGATAAAGTTCTGCGTATCGGCGACGCAGCGTTGAGACATATTCTGCCACACGACGTTCGTTAAGAAAACGCCGCTGCTCCTCTATCATTGTGCGCGCTTTCTCATAACAATGGTTCACAACGCTGCACGTGGCCATGACATCCTCATCGGCAAGATGCGAATTGCTGCCTTCCAGACCGAGCACCGCAAGCAGATACTTCAGCTTGTGTTCCTTCAGTTCGGGTTCAAGCAATCTCACGAGTCTGAGCGAATCGAGATAGCGCGGACAGCGTTTGCGAAGCTCCACTCCACTGCCACAGCATTTCAGATTGTTCTCAAGGATATTGTAATCGTAGTCGGCGTTGTGGCCGAGAAGCGCACTGTCGCCCACGTAATCCATAAACCTGAGCAGCGCTTCCTTCCTGTCGAGCAACTCATGGTGACGCATCTCCTCAATAATAGGATTTTCCACATCGCCCAACATGCGCGGTATTTCCCTGTCGGTGGCGATGAACAGCGACAAGGCAGAACCTTCCACAATCTTTCCATGGCGCATTTTCACGGCAGCAATCTGTACAATATCATCTTCAAAGACATTAAGTCCGGTGGTCTCAGTGTCGAATACCACAATATCAGAATTGTCGTAAACAGACACGAATTCCTGCAGATACGTACCGTCGGCGTCGTATTCCACGAGGTCGGAAGGCGAAATGGCACGGTCGAGAAGTCCACGCACAAACCTGCGTGCCGTGGAATTCTGGGCGAACACTTTCAGTCCTTTCAGCAGCCGCGCCCATGCTATGAAGTTGTTGCCGTTGGCAAGTATGTTGAGATGGGCAAGCAAAAGCTTCACCTCCGGCGACGAGAACAGGTCGGAACCCGACACCTTGAAATGACTTATCCCGTGCTCCGTGAGTTCCGTACTTATCAGGTCGGCGTCGCGGTTGGCGTTCACAATGACAGCCGTCGTCTGGTCCTCATACTTCCGGAACAGTTTTTCGGCTGTCTCCGCGACGTCTCTCACTTCAGTGTCATAGTTCTCGCTGCTCAATATCTTCAGCTCGTCGCCGCTGCGTTCCACATCAAAACTGTGCGACGGAAGCAGACTGCTGTCTATGCCGAGCACCTTAGAGGCATACGTATTGAACACATCCAGCATATAGGCCGGCGACCTGTGGTTGACATTGAGATGGTGTATGTTGCCCTCGCAACGCTTCTTCAACATTCCGAGTGTTTCCGTCTTGGCACCCATAAATGAGAATATTGCCTGCTGCTCGTCACCGAGATACATCACGGCAAGCGGACTGTCACCGCCCAGCTCGTCGATTATGGCCAGCTGCAAACGGTTAAGGTCCTGCACCTCGTCCACCTGAATCCACGGATAACGACAGTATTCGCCGGTGCTGTCTGCCTTCAGCGTGTCGTACGTCATCACCAGAAGATCCTCAAAGTCGAGCAGTCGGTTGGTACGCTTGTATTCTTCATACTGATGCGCGAGCGACATTTTACGCAGCAAAGTGGATATCATTGCCTTCGTGCCATAGTCGTATCCGTCGCCGTCGGATGCCTCACGATAGAACGATGTGTTGTCGTATATGTCGGTCATTGCCTTGGCATCGAACGTCATACGCTGCACCTCGCATATCTTCCTCAGCGCACTTATGTCCTCCATCTTCAGACATTCGGGATGTATGCGCAGCTCCTTAGGATGGCCGTGCCTTATCTGATACATGAAAACCGACAGCTGCATAACCTCCGCATACTCCCTGCGGCGACGGTTGTTCACTGTTATGTCATACTCGTCGTCGCCCATTATGCGTGCCAGAATGCTCAGTGCATCCTCATCGTCTATCACAGACGACTCCGCAGCCACAATGCCGTTGGAGAAGAGAAAACGCGAACAGAACCTGTGCACATTGCCCACATACACGTCGGCGGCGCCCTCATCGGTTATGTTTGCACTTATTCTGTCGGCCATGCCCCGTGCAGCACGGTTTGTAAACGTCAGACAAAGCATATCCTCGAAAGCCACTCCTTCGTCGTGAGCCTTGCGTATGCGTTCGGTCAGTATCTGCGTTTTGCCACATCCCGGTGGCGCCAGCACCAGGTGCATGCCACGCTGCGCGTCTATCACCTCCTGCTGACATGCGTCCGGCATCCAGCCTCTCGTATTCTCATTCATATATATACAATAAAAATTCCGGCCGTCACCATCGGGGTGTCGGCCGGAACACGATGCTTAAAGATTGTTTTTCTCTATGTCCTTGAAGTAGCGGTAAGTGCCTACTTTCAGTTCGTCTGTCGCAGCCTCATCACAAACAATAATGCCGTGGCGGTGCATCTGCAGCGCGCTGATTGTCCACATCTGTGTGACAGGACCTTCCACCGCAGCCTGAAGGGCGCGTGTCTTACCGTGTCCGTTGACAAGTATCATCACCTCGCGAGCATCCATCACCGTGCCCACACCCACAGTCAGGGCAAGACGCGGCACCTTGTTGATGTCGTTGTCAAAGAAACGTGAGTTGGCAACAATGGTGTCGGTGGTGAGTGTCTTGACTCTTGTGCGCGAAACAAGCGAGCTGCCCGGTTCGTTGAAAGCTATGTGACCGTCAGGTCCTATGCCACCGATGAACAGGTCGATACCGCCTGCCTCGGCTATCATCTCCTCATAATGGCGGCACTCTGCCTCCAGATCCTCGGCGTTGCCATTGAGTATATGGATGTTCTCCTTCGGACAATCGATATGATTGAACAGGTTTGTTGCCATGAACGAATGATAGCTCTCGGGATGGCTTTCGGGCAGTCCTACATACTCATCCATATTGAATGTTATGACATTCTTGAACGAAACGCGTCCTTCCTTGTAAGCCTTCACAAGTCCGGCATACATGCCTTTTGGCGACGATCCGGTGGGAAGTCCGAGCACAAACTTGCGTTCGGGCGTGGGATTGAATGCATTGATGCGTTCCACTACATGTTCGGCAGCCCATCTTGACAGCTGCTCATAATCTGGTTCTATAATTACTCTCATGTCAGTTATTTATGTTTTATATTATTTTCTATCAATTGTCAGCCCACGGCGATACGATACGGTCCGGCCACAGATGGCGTGCATAGTTCAGATTGTAAGCATCATACAGATTGAGCAGACGCGTAAGACGCTCCACGAATGCCTTATAATCCTTCTTACCTGCAGTCCACTGCACCTCGCAAAGAGCTGCCATACGCGGCAACACCTGATATTCCGCCTGATTCGGATACTGTATGTATTCAGTCCACAGGTTGGCCTGCACACCCAGAATGTGTTTCTTCGCCTCATCGGAGATGCCTTCAGCGTAAGGCTCAAACGAATATACCTTCTCCACTGGCAGATATCCTCCGCACAGCGTAGGCTCATACTTGGCGTTCTTCTCGTCGGCCTGGTTATAGTCGAAGTAGCAGTGCGATGTCGGCGACATGATGACATCATGGCCTGCCTCGGCTGCCTTACGTCCGTATTCGGTGTTACGCCAGCTCATGATGGTGGCACTTTGGTCGATGTTTCCGGCCAGTATCTCGTCCCAGCCGATGATGCTGCGACCGCGGCTGTTCACGAATTTCTCGATGCGAGAAGTAAAGTATCCCTGTATTGTTTCAGGCTTCAGGTTGTGCTCTGTTGCCACTCTCTGGCATTTCGGACAGTTTGTCCATCTCACTGTAGGCGACTCGTCGCCTCCTATGTGGATGAGCTTAGACGGGAATATCTGCATTATCTCATCAAGCACTCCCTCACAGAACTCATACACTTTCTCGTTACCCAGACACAGCACATCGTTGTATATTCCCCAGCGATGGCCCACCTGATAAGGTCCGCCGGTACAACCGAGGTCGGGATAAGCGGTGAGTGCAGCCACCATATGTCCCGGCATATCTATTTCCGGCACTACAGTGATATATCTCTGACGTGCATATTCCACTATTTCCCGTGCTTCGTCCTGTGTGTAGAAGCCGCCGTAAGCAATGCTGTCATCAAGCATTGTGTTGAAGCCTATCACCGTTCCGGTGCGCTTCGAGCCAATGGTTGTCAGAAGCGGATATTTCTTTATCTCTATGCGCCAGCCCTGGTCGTCACTCAGATGCCAGTGGAACACATTCATGTTGTGCAGCGCGAGCAGATCGATGTAGCGTTTCACAAAACTCAACGGGAAGAAGTGGCGCGAACAGTCGAGCATCATACCGCGATGACCGAAGCGCGGGCAGTCCTTTATCTCCACCGCCGGCATGAGTATTCTTGTGGCATTGCCGACAGGCAACGACTTGCGCAGAGTCTGCACACCGTAGAACACACCGCGCGGAGTGCTTCCGGCTATGGTGATGCCCTTCTTATCCACCACAATGGTGTAGGCCTCGTCGCCCTTCACCTTCTTGTCGAGCACGAGACGCATGCCCTTCTTCGCCTTTCCAGCCACAGGTGTCAGTCTCACACCTGTCGTCTCCGACACATACTCACAAAGAAATTCTGCGTTGCGCTTCATGTCTTCGTTGTCCTCTGTGTAGGCAACAGTCATTCCGCTTTCCATCATGAACGATTCGCCCTCGACAAGCGTCACACTCTGTGGCAGAGGCACAACATTGTAGTCGGCAGCCGGCATGGCTGATGCCACTTGCGGCGCAATGACACACAACAGGATGAATAATAAAAAAGTTTTTCTCATACTATCATTGTTTTATAGATTCCTTTCACGATTGTAACGCGGCTCTGCGGCACGTGCGGACGGACGATGCCATCATCACAAAGATAGAGTTTTATTTCCGAACCTCAAAGCATAAACGCAATAATTATGCAATATTATTTCAACCGCTGCCGCGACATGAGTATTATGAGCGGATGATCACTCACCTCCAGTTCCAGACTGCGGCCTTCGCGTCTTGCAACTGGAGTTGTGCCGACGAGAGGATCGAACACTTCCATCGCGTAAGATCTGCCCAGACGGAGCGTCACTTTCTCAGAACCGGAAGCACGCTCACCCCACACCACAAGTACGAAACTGCCGTCGTGCTTGCGAAGAAGAAGGTCGTGCACACAGTCGGTTTCGGTGCTGAGCGAATAGGCAAGCGAACCTCCTGAAGCCGGTAGCGAGTCGGCAAGCAGTGTTGTCATGTTGTGCAAAGCATGTGCGGCAAGGCGCGGTGTTGTATAGTCGCGGTGGAAAAAACCGAACGCTCCGTCGCCATCGTCAATCATTTCGTATATGAATGTATGTTTCCATCCTCGACTGAACTGCGCCAGATATACATTCATATAGTGGCAGGCCTGAACATGTTCAGTCACTTCACCGTTGCTGTCGCCAACCCTCACACCGGTCTCGGTGGTCACACGCGGCACCGTGGCGAGTTCTTCCACGCTATATCCTTCAAACTTTTTCAGCCATGTCAGCCCGTGATTGCCGTACAATCCATCAACACGGCACGCAGAAGTATGGTCGGCCGCCATCCACACACGGTTGTCGGCAAGTCCCTGCCACGACGGATGATACATGTAGTTGTGCACATTCAGGTAGTCGGCAAAACGTGTTCCCTCGGGCATGAGACACTGCGTTCCAGAAGGCACAACGAGAAACTGCAGACCGGTATTGTCGGTCTGGGCGCCTGTCTCGCTAACGCCGAACACCGGATAACGACACAGTTCACTGTCTGCTTTCACCGCAGCATAAAGATCGCACTGCATTTCGGCAACAGGCATCCACGTATTGTCTTTGGCAGTAGAGCGTCCGCGATAGGTCACACCACCGAAGTTGTTGGGCTCGTTAGGCCCTTCTATGGCGAGCAAAACTCCTGCACGGTGTAACCGACGAGCCATATCGAGCACGGCAGGCAGGTCGGCGTCGCGCGCACCGCTGCCCACACAGATGGCCACTTTCACCCCAGCGTCGTTGTGCAGACGTATGAGTCCCGACGTGTCATAGTTACGGTCGGCCGCATCGCGCACGTTTCTCACACCAATATATCTGAGCAAGGGCGCCATGCGCGAGGCATCCTCGCCATGCTGTATGTGTACGCACACTCCCATACTGTTGAGAAAATCTATGGCCGGCACGGCCTTTTTCTTCTCCGGTCTGTCATTATCCGCCATCGCAGCACAGACATCAGCCGCCATGCCGGACAACAGACATAAGGACAGCATGAAGCGTATGCAAGTAAACTCAAACTTATTCATATATACAAGGATGTTCACAATAAATGATATTAAACGTCAGAGTATTGGTTTTCAGTTACTTATCAGTATACTACATCTATGTTTTTCTCTTCTTCATAATGCGGACTCACCCTAAATTTATGCGACACTTACAAATATTGTGAAAGGTAAGTGCAACGACAAAACGGAGTAATATTATTTATCCGGATTTGGGTTTGTCGAACCGCATCATATGTTGCACAAAGATAGGAAAAATTCTCTTTCCCCACAATCCGTTACAGTTTTTTTAGTGTCTGCATTCTTTCCGGCAAATTGTCTGAACACAGCAACCTGCGTGCCTGATTTATTTCGTTGATTTTTATTAACGAAAACTCGACATAAAATTAACACATTTCCAGAACACATTCCAGAAAATTGAGATACAGAAAAAGCCTCTTTCGACAATCAAGTCAACAGCTTTGCAAAGCCGTTTTCACATACACGCCATGCGATACAGGCTTTATTACGCTACGTTTTAGTCATTATTACCACCTGATATGAAGCATTTCGGAGCATGAAACGGGCTATATCAGCACCTGAAATGATGTTTATCGCAGCACCAACTGAAAGAGACAGACACATAGATATTCCGTAATCACCTCATCATCAGGCATTTATACAAAACTCTCAAAAACAGCGTCATACGTCCGAAAATGTATTTTGAAGAAAACTCTGCGATTTTTCGAGCTTTTTAGAAACTGATTTTTTAACATTTCTCAGCCCTTGTTCGAGGCTTTCCGTCATACGCGCGCACGCCTCCACCATAATAAATAAGACGATTTCTTTTGCACATACGGCGATTTGTATTAATTTTGTGAAATAATCGGAAAGAAAAAACATGCACGCAACCGCCTGAAAACACATGCGGGAGATGCACAAAACAACCACAAAACTGAATGAAAGAATTTGTATTATCTGAAGTAAAGGCCGAGACCGCAGTGCTCGTTGGACTCATCACCAAAGACCAGGACGAGGCCAAGACAAAAGAATATCTCGACGAGCTGGAGTTTCTCGCCGACACGGCAGGAGCCATAACCGTGAAGCGTTTCACACAGAGAGTGAACGGTCCGAGCTCTGTAACATACGTGGGAAGCGGAAAGCTTGAAGAAATAAAACAGTACATCAAGGACGAGGAGGACGCCGAAAGACCGGTGGGTATGGCCATTTTCGACGACGAACTGTCGGCCAAACAGATACGCAACATTGAGAAGGAACTGGGCGTGAAGATTCTCGACCGTACATCGCTCATCCTCGACATATTCGCCATGAGAGCGCAGACGGCTGCTGCAAAGACGCAGGTAGAGCTGGCGCAATACCGCTACATGCTGCCCCGTTTGCAACGTCTGTGGACTCACCTCGAGCGTCAGGGCGGTGGCTCCGGCTCGGGCGGAGGCAAGGGAAGCGTGGGACTGCGCGGACCAGGTGAGACCCAGCTCGAGATGGACCGCCGTATAATCCTGCAACGCATCACGCTGCTAAAACAGCGTCTGGCTGAAATAGACAAGCAGAAAACCACACAACGCAAGAACCGCGGACGTATGATTCGTGTGGCACTCGTGGGATACACTAACGTGGGCAAGTCGACAATTATGAACCTCATGGCCAAGAGCGAGGTGTTCGCCGAGAACAAACTCTTCGCGACACTCGACACCACAGTGCGCAAGGTGGTGATAGAGAACCTGCCGTTCCTGCTGGCCGACACCGTAGGATTCATACGCAAGCTTCCGACCGACCTTGTGGATTCGTTCAAATCGACACTCGACGAGGTGCGCGAGGCTGACCTGCTGCTGCACGTTGTCGATATATCACACCCGGACTTCGAGGAACAGATAAACGTAGTGGAGAACACTCTGAAGGATCTTGGATGCGCCGACAAACCGAGCATGATAGTTTTCAACAAGATAGACAACTACACATGGGTGGACAAGGACGAGGACGACCTCACTCCACCGACAAAGGAAAACGTGACACTGGACGAGCTGAAGCGCACCTGGATGGCACGCCTCAACGAGAACTGTCTGTTCATATCGGCACGCCAGAAACAGAACATCGACGAGTTCCGCGACGTACTCTACACCAAGGTGCGCGAACTCCACGTGCAGAAATATCCTTACAACGATTTTCTGTACAACATAGAAGAACCTTACGAAGAATAAATATTAATAACACTTTATGAACTACAGACAACTTACAGAACAGGAAATAAGGCTGCTCGAAGACAACAGCTGCTGGGCCGAGGACTGGTCGGCCATAAGCGTTGCTGAGGACTTCAAGGCCAACTATTTCCACCGCGTGATGTTCTACGGCACCATAAAGCTCGGCACGTTTGAGAAAAGCGTGGAGGTGAGCAAAGGTTTCGTGAAGCACTCGGGCATAAACAACGCCACACTGCGCAATGTAACCATTGGCGACAACTGCCTCATCGAAAACATAGGCAATTACATAAACAACTACACAATAGGCGACGACTGCTACATATCCAACGTATGCACGATGGAGACTACCGAAGGAGCAACCTATGGAGAAGGCAATCTCATATCGGTACTCAACGAAGTGGGCAACGGTAATCTTACGCTCTTCCACGGACTGAACAGCCAGTTTGCGGCTTTCATGGTGAAGCATGCAGGCAACCGTCCGCTCAAGGATGCCATACGCCGCCTCATCAACGAGGAGATAGAACGCAACTCGCACGAGTGCGGAACAATCGGCAACAACGTGAAGATTGTCAACACCAAGGAGATAACCAACACCGTAATATACGACGACTGCGAGATAAGCGGAGCTTCAAGACTGAGCGACTGTACCATCATGAGCTCGGCCAACGCCAACGTATTCATCGGTACCGGCGTGATATGCGAGAACTCCATCATCTCCGACGGTTCGTCAATAATCAACAGTGTTAAGATGCAGGACTGCTTTGTCGGCGAAGCATGCCAGATAAGCAACGGATTCACAGCGTCGAGCAGTGTGTTCTTTGCCAACAGCTATATGTCAAACGGCGAGGCATGCGCGGCTTTCTGCGGTCCGTTCACGGCCAGCCATCACAAGAGCTCACTGCTCATCGGCGGCATGTTCTCGTTCTACAACGCCGGTTCGGCAACCAACTTCAGCAACCACGCATATAAGATGGGACCTGTGCACTATGGTCTGATGGAGCGCGGAACCAAGACTGCCAGCGGCGCATACATATTGATGCCTGCCAATATCGGCACTTTCTCGGTGTGCTTCGGAAAGCTGATGTATCATCCGGATACGCGCAATCTGCCCTTCTCTTACCTCATAGCGTACAACGACACCATGTATCTCGTGCCGGGACGAAACCTCACCACCGTCGGACTTTACCGCGACATACGCAAGTGGCCCAAGCGTGACATGAGAGCACATGGCGGACGTAAGAGCATCGTGAACTTCGACTGGCTCAGTCCTTTCTCCGTAGGCGAGATACTGCGAGGCAAACGTATTCTTGAAAGTCTGCGCGAAGCATCGGGCGATGATGTATCGACATACAACTATCATGAATATGTCATCAAGGCAAGCGCGCTGCGCAAGGGTATCAAATATTACGACATCGCACTGCGAATATACATGGGTGCCGTGCTCAAACGCCATATTCTGGAAAAACCGCTGAGCGAGACCGGCACTGGAAACTGGAACGACCTGTCGGGACTTTTGCTGCCCGAATCGGAAGAACAGCGCCTCATCGACGACATAATAAACGGAACCATCGACACAACACAGGGTGTGGAGGAACGTTTCAGAGACATAAACGACAACTATCCCGAGTACCGCTGGGCGTGGACATACCGCATGATGCTCGACTACTACGGACTGGAGACACTGACCGAAGAAGACGCCGAGAAGATAAGACAGGACTACGTGACGGCACGCCGCGCATGGATAGCGGAGATAAAGAAGGACGCACGCAAGGAGTTTGCGCTCGGAGACATTGAGGAAGAAGTGTTCCAGAACTTCAACGACCAGCTCGACCGCGAGGTTGACTTCGAGAATCAGAAGCTCTACATGTAGCGCAAAGCCGCCGTGCACAGCACACACCACGCTACCGGCACTGCTGTACACAACTTCCGGAATAAGAGTATTCACAATAAAAACAATACATAATGAAACTGAGATCTTTTATCGTCTTTTGTCTGATTGTGCTATGCAGCATGGCACAGGCAAAGGAACGTACTTACAAATCGGTGAATGGCGATCCGATGGCAACACGCATATACACATTGGACAACGGCCTGAAGGTGTATCTGTCTGTAAACAAGGAGAAACCGCGCATACAGACTTTCATCGCCGTACGCACAGGAAGCCGTAACGATCCGGCCGAAACAACCGGACTGGCACACTATCTGGAGCATCTGATGTTCAAAGGAACAAAACGCTTCGGTACATCGGACGCTGCCAAGGAAGCTCCGCTGCTCGACACCATACAGAACATGTATGAGGTCTACCGTACCATGACTGATGCCGAACAACGCAAGGCTCAGTATCACAAAATAGACAGTGTGTCGCAACTCGCAGCACAGTACAACATACCAAACGAGTATGACAAACTGATGGCGGCGATAGGATCGGAAGGCAGCAACGCCTACACCAGCAACGACGTGACCTGTTATGTGGAAGACATTCCGGCAAACGAGGTGGAGAACTGGGCCAAAATACAGAGCGACAGATTCCAGAACATGGTGATACGCGGTTTCCACACAGAGCTGGAATCAGTGTACGAGGAATACAATATGGGCCTCACCAGAGACAACAGCAAGATGTGGGAGGCAATGAACAAAATACTCTTCCCCACCCATCCTTACGGAACACAGACCACAATCGGCACGCAGGAGCACCTGAAGAACCCGTCGATAGTAAACATAAAGAACTATTTCAAGCGCTATTATGTACCGAACAACGTAGCCATCTGTATGTCGGGCGACCTCGACTGCGACAAGGTGATGGACACAATCGAGAAATATTTCGGACAGTGGAAGCCCAATGACAATCTTACTTTCCCAGTGTATGCTCCTGAACGTGACCTTACCGCACCCGTTGACACAACTGTTGTGGGACAGGAGGCAGAAACAATCATGGTAGGATGGAAGTTCGACAGAGCCTCATCTTTTCAGTGTGACACACTCGACGTAATATCCGAAATGCTGCAAAACGGCAACGCAGGCCTGTTTGATCTGAACATAAACCAGAAGATGAAGTGCCTTGGAGTAGGAGCATTTGCATCAAACATGAACGAATATTCGCAGTTCATACTCTACGGTATGCCTCTCGAAGGCCAATCGCTGGACGACGTCAAGAAAGTGATGTTGGACGAGATAGACAAACTGAAACGCGGTGATTTCGACGACGATCTGCTGCCGTCAGCCATCAACAACATGCGTCTGGCCTACTATGAGAACATGGAAAGCAACGAAAGCCGTGCCGACATGTATGTCGACGCATTCGTAAACGGCAAGAAATGGGAAGATGTGGTGAACCGCATCAACCGCATTGCAGGCATGAAAAAGAAGGACATCATGGAATTCGCTGCCCGTCATCTCGGCAACAACTATGCCGTAGTGTACAAGCGTCAGGGCGAAGACACCACACAGAAGAAGATAGACAAACCGCAGATAACACCCATCCCGGCCAACCGCGACAAGCAGAGCGCATTCGTAGGTGAGATAATCAATTCGGAGGTTGAACCCATACAGCCGCGCTTCGTCGATTTCGACAAGGACATGACAAAGGCTAAGACAAAGAAGGGACTGCCGTTGCTCTATGTCCAGAACAAGGATAACGGACTCTTCACGCTTGCCTTCCGCTATGAGTTCGGTGAGGAAAGCGACAAGTGGCTGCCTTTTGCCGCATATTATTTCGATTATCTCGGAACAGACAAAATGTCGGCAGAGGAACTGAAACGCAAGTTCTACAAACTGGCATGTACATACAGAATAAACGTAGGCACGGACGCCATGAACATCGTACTCAACGGTCTGAACGAAAATATGCCGCAGGCTCTTGAGCTGATGGAGGACATTCTGGCAAACGCAAAAGTGGACACCGAGGCATACAACAAATTTGTTGAATCAGAACTGAAGAACCGCAAGGACAACAAACTCAACCAGTCGGGTAACTTCTCTGCCCTGCTCAACTACGGCATCTACGGTCCGTACAACAGATTACGCAACATACCGAGTGAGCAGGAACTCAAAAACAAGAATCCGCAGGAGCTTACCGACATGCTTAAAGCATTGCGCAACTATGAGCACACGGTGCTTTACTACGGCCCGTACAGCGTGAAGGAACTGACGTCTGTAATAGACAAGAAACACAAGACGGCCAAAAAACTCACTCCGGTGCCTGCCGGTAAGGAATACACCGAGCAGCTGACAACCGAAAACGAAATAATAATAGCACCGTACGAAGCAAAGAACGCCTACATTGCACAATACAACAACAATGGCAAGAAATGGTCGGTAGAGCAGCAGCCTATTATCGAGCTGTTCAACGAATACTTCGGAGGAGGCATGAACTCGGTGGTTTTCCAGGAACTGCGCGAAAGCCGCGGACTTGCATACAGCGCATGGGCGGCATACTATACACCGGGAAAGAAGGACCGCAACGAGTTTGCACGCACACAGATAATATCGCAGAACGACAAGATGATGGACTGCATACGCACGTTCAACAGCATCATCGACACCATTCCGCAATCGGAAAAGGCATTCGAGCTGGCAAAACAGGCCACGACAAAACGCCTGGCAGCACAGCGCACAACGAAGTTCTCGATACTTAACGCGTACATTTCGGCACAGCGGATGGGCATTGACTACGACATAAACGAAAAAATATACAATGCGCTTCCCGGCATCACGCTCAGCGATATGGTGAAATTCGAGAAGGAGACAATGGCTGGCAAACCATACAGATATATCATCCTGGGTGATGAAAAGAATCTCGATATGAAATCGCTCGAACGCATAGCTCCAATAAAACGACTTACAACAGAAGAAATATTCGGTTATTAAAAACATAGCGGCGGACTGATTCGGAAATCAGCCCGCCGCTTTTCTGTCATAAGGTGGCGTCACGTCGTGCCAGCGATTCACCGTGGATAAACATTCACACCACATAAAGTATCATATAACGCCATAACACATCAGGACAAACATTTGGCTATATAAACCGCAGCGGCGCATTTCTTCACACAATAAAAAATCCACATTGCCAAAAGCTCTAAACTCCACGGCAATACCTACGACTGCATCCTGCACTCCTGCTTACATCCTTTATCCGTGATTTTATAGAAAACTCAAGAGAAGAACTATCACATTTTCTTGACTTTTTTTTGACAAAATAAAATCGGGAAAGAGACGTAAACGAATGTTAAATCATGCGTTAGACAGACCATTTCAGCCCGTACACTATCGGCATAAATCCTATAACGCAGTGGCGTATAATTCATCTGGCATCCTGATATTGCCCATCTTAGGGTCTGATTACGTCCGTATTAGGGTGTGATATGAAGCATTTCAGCCCCTGAAATGGACAATATCGCATGCCAAAACGGTGCTTATTGCAGGGCGAAGAAACGGCCTCTGAATATAAGCCTCTGGTATTCAACATTTTACACAACCCTCTTATTTCCCGCGTATTTGCGTCTGAAGGAATGTCCGGTCGCAAATTCTCGCTTATTTTTTGGGGTAGAACAGAAAACTCAGACGGAAAAATCAAAATCCGGTTACAATCCGAAAGCAGCCCATATCGCATTTCTTTCCGTAGAATAAAAAGCACTGAAATACACACATAATATCTGTTGCCCCGTCAAGGCGTGGGCATTGCTTTTCTAAAAAAAGCAGACATCAGACAAAACAACCGGGCGCACTGCATATCTGTGCAGCACGCCCGGTTGTTCTACATATAGTATTTCTGTTATTTCTTTCCTCTAAGCAAGATATATCCCAGCACCCCGCCCAAAATGGAAGCGGCGAATATTCCGAGCTTTGCCTGTATGAGATGGGTGGCATCGACAAAGGCAAGAGTGGATATGAACATCGACATGGTGAAACCGATGGATGCAAGGAAGCCTACGCCGACAAGTCTGCGGGTGGTCATCGAGGCCGACATGCGCGCAAGTTTGAGGCGTGTCAGCAGGAATACGGAGGCCACAATGCCGACTGGTTTTCCTATGAGCAGACCGAGCATCACGCCGATAGCCACATTGTTCGAGAATACAGTGGCCATGTCTATGCCCTCAAACGATATGCCGGCATTGGCAAGTGCGAATATAGGCATGATGACAAACGACACCAGCGGGTGCATGGAGTGCTCAAGACGCTGCAGAGGCGGGATGGCATCGCGCGAATCACCGATCATACGGTCGATTATCTCCACCTGCTCGGGTTCGAGTGTTGACACATCGTTAGGCTCTGCGTTGCGGAACCGCCTGATGAGTTTCGATGCCCTTGCCATATAAACCGGTTCGCTTATGCGTGCGTCGGCAGGTATCATGAAGGCAGCAAGCACGGCGGCTATCGTGGCGTGTATGCCCGACATAAGGAAGGCAGTCCACACTCCGCAGATGCCTATCACACCATAGAACACTACGTTCTTCACTCCCAGTCGGTTGGCAACATACATCACAAGAAGGAACGCCAGGCCCACACCTATACTGAGCAACGATATCTCCGAGGTGTAGAAAAACGCTATCACGAGCACCGCGCCAAGGTCGTCTACAATGGCAAGCGTAGTAAGGAACACCTTTATGGACAACGGGACACGGTCGCCCAGCACATAAAGAATGGCAAGCGAGAAGGCAATATCCGTTGCCATGGGGATTCCCCAACCGCTCGACACGTCGCCCTGAGTATTGAACGAGAAGTAGATGAGCGCCGGAACAATCATTCCGAACACAGCCGCACCGATGGGAAGTATCGTATTACGCACATCGGCAAGCTCGCCTCCGATGAACTCGCGCTTCAGTTCCAGACCGACGACAAAGAAAAACATCGACATCAGACCGTCATTTATCCAATGATGCAGGTCGTAATTGAAATAATCGACACCGTTGAACAGAAATCCGAACTTCTGCTCAAAGAAATGGAAATAACTGTCACTCAATGGAGAGTTTGCCAATACCAGCGCAACGACAATGCTTATACCAAGCACAATTCCGCCGGATTTCTCCTGATTGATGAAATGCTGCAACGGCATTATAAGCCGATGATTGATTGTTTCCCGATAATGTTTTATCATATTGATTTAACTGTTTTCCGCCCCGTATTCCGCCGTATGGTGTAACAGAATGAATGCAGGGCCACGTTATCCGTGCTGACAAAGTTAAATAAAAAGTTTTATTCCCGCAACCCGTTTATACACAACGCATAACGGCATACATATTTAATAATGGACCATCCCGGAGTGCTAAACATTTATTTGCTTATATTTCAAAATATTCAGAAAATTATTTCATGATTATGACAGGTACATACGACAGATTATGAACGCTTTACATACAGAACACGCGGCACACACCTACCCGTCCGGAACCATCTGGCAATAGTCATGCCACAACACCGGCAGCAATCAGAAAAGACTCTTCCATCACGCCGCCGGCCCGACATGAAAACACGGAACGGCAGGTCCTGAGAAAAAACCAAAAGGCGTCTTAATAAAGCAGAAATAAAGAAGCAGGTTTCAAAAAAATTGTATAACTTTGCAATCAGCCTTCAGGCATTAATCCGTAAGCGAAGTACGCCACATCAGAAGCCGTACGGAGATTGTTCCGAACGCTTTCTGACACACTGCAGACAAGGCAACAAGACTATAAAGGTTATATAAAACATACATTATGGCAACAACACCAGAATTCAAGTACGCGCCCATGTTCCAGATGGGCAAGGACGACACCGAATACTATCTTCTTTCAAAAGAAGGCGTGAGTGTCGGCGAATTTGAGGGCAACAAAATCCTCAAGGTAAGTCCGGAAGCACTGACAATGCTTGCAAACCAGGCATTCCGCGACGTCAATTTCCTGTTGCGCCGTTCACACAACGAACAGGTTGCTAAAATACTGAGCGACCCTGAAGCCAGCGACAACGACAAATACGTGGCACTGACATTCCTCCGCAACGCCGAGGTGGCATGCAAAGGAAAGCTGCCTTTCTGCCAGGACACCGGTACGGCAATCATCCACGGAGAAAAAGGTCAGCACGTATGGACAGGCTTCTGCGACGAAGAGGCTCTGTCGAAAGGTGTTTACAAGACATACACAGAGGAGAACCTGCGCTACTCACAGAACGCTCCGCTCTCAATGTATGAGGAAGTGAACACACGCTGCAACCTACCGGCACAGATCGACATCGAGGCAACCGAAGGCTGCGAATACAAGTTCCTGTGCGTAGTTAAAGGTGGTGGCTCGGCCAACAAGACATATTTCTATCAGGAGACAAAGGCACGCATACAGAATCCGGGTACTCTCGTACCGTTCCTTGTTGAGAAGATGAAGACTCTCGGAACAGCAGCCTGCCCTCCTTACCACATCGCATTCGTAATAGGCGGTACCTCTGCTGAGAAGAACCTTCTCACAGTTAAGCTCGCATCAACCCACTACTATGACAACCTGCCTACCACAGGCGACGAGACAGGACGCGCATTCCGCGACGTGGAACTCGAGAAACAACTGCTCGACGAAGCCCACAAGATTGGTCTCGGAGCACAGTTCGGCGGTAAGTATTTCGCACACGACATCCGCGTTATACGCCTTCCGCGCCATGGAGCATCATGCCCGATAGGTCTGGGAGTGAGCTGCTCGGCCGACCGCAACATCAAGGCTAAGATAAACGAAGACGGTATCTGGATTGAGAAACTCGACGACAACCCCGGCGAACTCATACCTGAAGAACTGCGCAAGGCAGGCGAAGGCAACGCAGTGAAGATTGACCTGAACCAGCCGATGAGCGAAGTATGCAAGGAACTGAGCAAATATCCGGTTTCTACACGCCTCAGCCTCAACGGTACAATCATCGTTGCACGCGACATAGCACACGCCAAACTGAAAGCACGTCTGGACGCAGGCGAGGATCTGCCGCAGTATTTCAAGGATCATCCTGTGCTCTATGCAGGACCGGCCAAGACTCCGGAAGGAATGCCTTGCGGCTCGATGGGTCCGACTACAGCCAACCGCATGGACCCGTATGTTGACGAGTTCCAGGATCACGGAGGTTCAATGGTAATGATTGCCAAGGGTAACCGTACTCAGGTTGTGACCGATGCATGCAAGAAGCACGGCGGATTCTATCTGGGAAGCATCGGCGGTCCGGCTGCCGTTCTGTCTATGAACAGCATCAAGAGCATCGAATGCGTGGAATATCCGGAGCTCGGCATGGAAGCCGTATGGAAGATTCACGTAGAGGATTTCCCGGCATTCATCCTTGTTGACGACAAAGGCAACGACTTCTTCAAACAACTGAAGCCGTGGACTCCAAGCTGTAAATAAATAATAGAAAGATAAACCGTAACGGATGGTCACGGCATGAACGCATCATGCTGTACCATCCGTTTTTCATTAATACAACATTCATAAGAACATGAAGAAAATGATATTCGCAGCCATGATGGCCGTGCTGGCATCAGGCGCAACAGCACAAAACGAGAACGACATACAACTGCAGGCACCCAACAAGGACAAAGGCGCAAGCATAATGAAATCGCTCGCCTTGCGTCAGTCGCACCGCGAATGTGCCGACAAAGAGCTGAGCGCAGCCGACCTTTCCGATCTTCTGTGGGCAGCCAACGGTATCAACCGTCCCGACGACAACAAACGCACCGCCCCGTCGGCCCTCAACCGCCAGGACATCGACGTGTATGTGATAAGCAAGAAAGGCGCATACAAATACATAGCAGCCGAAAACCGCCTGCAACTCATCACTGAAGGCGACCACCGTAATGCCGTGGCGTCAGGTCAGGACTTCGTAAACCAATTTCCGGTTTCGCTCGTTCTGGTTTCTGAACTCTCGAAGCTCGGTGACGCAAAAAATGAGCGTACACGCATGACTGCCGCCATGGACGCCGGCTATGTGTCGCAGAACATCTGTCTGTTCTGTGCCGGCAACGGCCTTGTGACTGTGCCGAGAGCCACCATGAACAACGCCGAACTGAAAAAGATACTAAAACTCAGCGACACGGCCCTGCCGCTTCTGAACAATCCGGTGGGCTATCCTAAAGATAAATAAAGAATGGACGTGTCAACATAATACGCGTACCACCAATCGGAAAGCACCGTAGGCAGTCCGCAGTAACAAAGAAAAGAGGTTGCAACACACACGGCCGCAACCTCTTTATTATTATGTCTTGTCAATCGAAAATACTTTTCAGCTCACCAGTGTACCGTCTTCCTTTATGAGAAGTCTCACATCCGGCTTAGCCAACTTCTCAAGTTCGATGTCGAAATAGTTCACCGTCGGTGTCTCTATCCAGTCAACATCATCCACTGTGTAACCGTCATAGTTTGCATTGATATAGTTCTGCACAGCTTCAGGCAATGTGCCTCTGAAGTTCGTCTCTGTACCTATCCATGTGCCGTCCTTATCGAACCATGCCTCTGTTTCCTGACCGTTCACCACGAACTCGGCCTTTATCTTTCCACGCTCCTTTTCCCAATGAGCCGTGGTGTCCGGATATTTTGCATTGAATGTCTCCATTACTTTGGCCGGAACATCATTCACAGAGAAGTTATCGTCATCGTCGCTGCAGGCTGTAGCTACGAATGCTGCAACTATAACAGCCATCAAATATAATTTCCACTTCATATTCTTATTCTATATTTTCAGTTGTCAATATCTGTTACCTGGAATTTTTTGTTGAATGTTATCTCCATTCCCGTGCTAAGTTTCACGTCGTACTCACTGCGGTCTCTTTCTATTTCGAGTATCTTGGCCGACGGATAGTTCTTCTTAACATAGTTGCTGATGGCGGCCGGTATGAGGCGGGCAGGAACCTGAGAGTATTTACATTTCAGTTCAGTCCAGTTACCGTTGCGGTCGAACTCCACTTTATCGCCGTTGGTGAAAATGATGTCATAGCTTGTGTCGAAGAGTCCCGACTCCATCTTGGCCAGTGCGACCTTCATCTTAGCGAAGTCCTTTTTCAGTATCTGCTGTGCAGCCTGAGGAAGCTGCGACACCTCTATCGGCTTGTCGTTTGAAGCCACTGCGTTAACACTCACTACAAACAGGCAGAGCAATGCTGCGATGCTGACTTTCAAAAATCTCTTCATATTCATTTCTTTTTTATGATTATTATTTTTATTGTTCTTTGTTTCCGAAACCGGGGAGGTTGCCTCTGTGGTCTGATTGTCCTGTCAGCCACCTCTCTGACTTTCGTATTGCAAAGTTGCAATGCAATTCTGAAATGAATCTGAAAAAACTGTCAGAATCTATAAGATTAACATTTATTAAGAATAAAGCCCTTCAGACCGCATTATCAGTACTGTCTGAAGGGTTTGTCACAGGGCCTTTCAGACCTGATTGTCGGTTATTTCGAACGTATGCAAACCGTTTTCGTAACGATAGTCAATACTGAAAGAATAAAGATTGCACACGGCACTCACCAGCGAAAGACCTATGCCCGTGGAGCTTTTCATGCCGCTTGTGTGATAGAAACGGGTGAATATCTTTGTCTTGTCCAAAGGTTCGTCAGCTCCGGTGTTGGCTACAGTCATGCCATGACTGCCTATATTCACTATCACGCGTCCGCCGTCCACATTATGCACAAAAGCGTTCTTCAACAGATTGCCCACAAGTGTTGAAGCAAGCATGGAGTTCATCTTCACATGCCAGTGGTCCGAACATCCCACCGTCACCTCTATGTTACGCGTCTTCAGCACACTTCTGAAGTCGTCCATCAGACGCTCCGTCAGTTTGTCCATATCCACCATCTCCTCGTCGGTGAACTGACCGTTCTCTATCTTGCAAAGCAGCAGCAGCGACTTGTTGAGCCTTGACAGCGAACCAAGAGTGCCGAGTGTCTTCACCAGTTCGCCCATCTGATGCTCGGTGAGATTATCATCATCGAGCAACATTTCAATACGATTCTGACACACAGCCAACGGTGTCTGCATCTCGTGCGAGGCATTACCTATGAACATCTTCTGCTGCTCGTACTGTTCCTCACTGCGTTTCATCGAGCGCACCACAGCGTCATTGAGCTTGCTGAACTCTGTCACGTATGTAGGATTATCCAGTTCGCGGTTCTCACGTCCCAGCCGATAGTCGTCCACCCACTTCAGAAGCACCGCCAACGGACGCATACTGCGTTTCACAGCAATGAGATTAAGCAGAACAAAACCGAGCAGAATGGCCACATAGAGGAACAGTAGCCAATAGAATATGGCTTCCTTCAGGTCGGCCTTGTCGATGGTAGGCACAGACACTTCAACTTCGAAGAATCTGTCGTTGCCTGTTGTATATATATAGGTGATGACACGTGCAGGCTCAAACTCGCGCTTCTCCCTTATATAAACCGTACGGTCCTCATAGCGCACATGCGGATGAGTGTCGGCATATTCGGCCGACACCTGATGGAGATAATACTGGTTGTTCGAACCGCTCGAGGCTGTAGGCAGAGGCTCACCAGCCAATGCACGGCGTATGACAAGCTCGGCGTAATCCTCCAGTGAGTCGTCCACTTCGTCGTTTATCTCGTCTATGATGGCAAAATAGAAGAACACCGACCAGAATGCCAGCACCACAGCGGCTATCACCGACAGGCGTAACGATATGTAGTTTATGAGTTTCATACCTCTACAAGTTTGTAACCGAATCCGTAAACAGTCTTTATCTCAATGCCCGCACCGGCCGTCTTGAGACGTTTGCGCAGGTTTTTCATCTGTGCATAAACAAAGTCGAAGTTATCGGCCACGTCTATATAGTCGCCCCATACGGCTTCAGCCAGCATCTGCTTCTCGATGAGCCGACCCGGACGATTCATGAAATAAGTCAGTATGTCGTACTCCTTACGGCCGAGCTCAAGCGGTTGCCCGTCTACCTCCACCCTGAAACTGTCGGTGTGCACACACACGTTCGCCATCCTCATCACGTTATCGCCGTCGTTGCGGCTACGCCTTATCACGCTCTTCAGACGTGCGTGCAGTTCGGCCAGATGAAACGGTTTAGCTAGGTAGTCGTCGGCTCCAAGATCAAGACCGGTCACCTTGTCTTCTATAGAATCCTTCGCCGAAAGTATTATTACGTTGCACTTACGGCCACGCGCCGACATGTCGCGCAGTATATCCAGACCGCTGCCGTCGGGCAGCATGATGTCGAGCAGCAGGCAGTCGTATTCATACACGAACACCTTCATGCGGGCGGTGGCACAGTCAGCCGCCGTCTCAACCACGTAACGCTCTTTCTCCAACGACCTGACAATAATCTCACGCAGGTCGGCATCATCCTCTATGACCAGTATCTTCATCTGTCGTTTCTATATGTTTTTCAAGTCAATGGCTATGCACAGCGGTACTGATGCAAGCGCGTCTAGTTGCGCCACTGTTCATGCCACCGGCTGTATGTCGTTTCGCAAAGATACGCCAAACACGCGGTTCTGCATAACACGGACACCGAAAATTAAGTTAAAATCCGAAAAAAATTAACACTTCACTTTTTCTCATTCTAAAGAATGACAAGCTGCAAAGATACCTTTGCATATTGCCTGCAACCAAAATTCTGTATTCTTTTTCATATTCACCGATACGGAAAAGGCTCTTTCACACTCCATTAAGGCCCATTTCATGCGTCAATAAAGACCATTTCGGCATACGGCAGAGACCGTTTCGCAATGCAATACAGCACATTTCGCACAGCATAGGAAATGGCTTCAGTATATGATTTCGCACAAACCATTGTATATCAAGCAATTATCCAAATTATTCATTTCTGAATTATTCTCCGTAAGATATTATTCGTTGGCAAATACGCAAGTTTTGAAAGGTGCTCCAAATAGCGCATACTATTTATAAATGTTATATGTTAATTATACTAAAGAAGGTACACCCAGACGGATTATTTACTAAATTTGTAATATAAAACCGAATTGTTTCACCCGAAATACTCTACAATTATGAAAAAGTTTTTATCCGTACTATTTTTAAATATCATAGCGGTTGCAGCTTTTTCACAGCAACCGGAACAAGTAGAAAAGCATCTGGAGTTCATGGGCGAACCCATATGCGGAACACTCAACAACTTTGTCAATAAAATGGTAAAGAAGGGATTCACCTTCTCCGAGATAACACAGGACGGCACAGCCATACTCAAAGGTGAATATGAAGGCTACAAAAACTGCGATATCTATATCTATTCGGTGCAGAACGGAAAGAAGGTGAACAACGTGGCAGTGTCGTTCCCCTATCAAGACACGTGGTCTGCGCTGTCGGACGATTACTACAATCTGAAGAAAACACTCACAAAACGTTACGGCCAGCCGGACATATCGATTGAAGTGTTCGAAAACGAAGTGCCCTACGATCTCAAGATGCTGTATGTTGAGACCGACCGCTGCGACTTCAAATCTACATTCAACCGCGACAACGGAGTGATAGCACTCGTAATCAACCATGTATTTTTCGATGACAAACACTACAGCAACGTCAGAATAATATACATGGACCAACCTAACTACGGTTCGCAGAAACAGAAGGAAGAAGAAAAGAAATGATCGCAAACAGACCTTATTATACAACTTCCGGACACCTTGAAGAAGACCTTTTGAAATAAACATAAAAACCTTATAAACCGCAAAACAATATTTTATGAAAAAACAACTGATGTATATTCTTATGGCCGGTCTCACGCTGACATCGTGTGAGGAGGTAACCAAATTACTGATAAAACAGAAAGAGGAGCCAAAAGCTGTAGCGGACTACAGCAAATACACCCAGGAGGACAGCACCCACATGTTTTTCAAGAATGTACCAATAAACGGCCCACTCGAAATGTTTGTCAAACGTATGGAACAGCAAGGATTCAAAAACTACGGCAGCGACAACAGCGAGAATATACTCATAGACCCGGAGGATTCTGCCGATGACGGCACTGCAGTGCTTTATGGCGACTTTGCGGACTATAAAGATTGCATACTCCACGTGCAGACTCTCGATTCCAAGGACGTCGTAGCCAAGATAAATGTTGCCTTCCCCGTGCGCGAAGAATGGGATGACTTGCACGGTGACTACAAACATCTGAAAGAAATGCTAACGACAAAATACGGTAAGTCTTCGGCATGCAGAGAGAAGATAAATATAGATCCGATATACATAAGCGCCCGTATCAGCAACCATGACAGAATGTATGCCGTGGGTGACAACCGTTGCGAATATGTCACAACTTTCACCACCGACAAAGGCAATGTGAAGCTCAGCATTGAACCGAAAACACCTACCACCGGATTTGTAATGCTGACTTATACAGACAAAATAAACAGCGGAGTAATAAGAAAACACGCCATCGACGACCTATAATACTTATAATATATGGAAAATTTCAAGCAAACGCCATCGCTGGATTTCCCACAAGCCATTCAGGCGGCGGCCACCAAAATCATCCAGTTCCGCGGACGCTCCAGACGCTCGGAGTTCTGGTGGACAATACTTCTCATCACCGTTGTTGAAGTTTTCGTCCTGCCCATAATTTTCTACACACCATTCACCGGCATATTGATAGCTCCGCTGCTTGGACTCCTGCTCGAACTCGCAAGAATACCACTCACATTCCGTCGTCTGCACGATACAGGACGCAGTGGCATATGGTGTATCATCGACTTTCTGCTGCCGCTGGGATTCATAGCAATTGCTGTATACGACATATCTGTATATACAATTTATGACAATTCATCATGCGATCATCATATTTATGATACGCACAGCATGTTTACTGATTTATACCTCATTACCTCAATATTATTCAAATATCTGGTGCTGAGTATAGTATGCCTTGTGTATAAAGTGATATTGATTGTATTCCTTTGTCGCGACAGTGACAAATTTGAAAACGAATACGGGCCATCTCCCAAATACTCCGACGTAGATGATCAGCTGCAATAACGCGCCAGACTCCACAAGTTCCCGACACATCATATTATATACATAAAAACATAAAAGCGTAATACGCACATCACTGCAATAGACATACGCGGAAATAAAAAGTGCTGAACTGTAAACACAAAGGAAAACACCCGACATGTCCGCGACACCATATGAGTGTGCCACAGACTTCAATATACTGAAAAACAGTGTTTTCCTTTGCGTTTACATTTATTTACATTAACTTTGCACCCGACTTACAAGGAGTAAGTTAAGGGGTGCCGGAGATTTCCGGCTGAGATCAAACCCTCTGACCAGATCCGGTTAGTACCGGCGGTGGAATAAGGCAAAACATAAAAAGTACCCCTTTTTGTGTATTTTTAAAATCAAACAAATTAATGAAAAAAACAGTTTTACTAATTGCTGCACTTGCAAGTGTTGCAACAGTAAACGCAGCCGGGCCGGGAGGTGAACGGCTTGACACATTGAGAACTTACGAACTGCAGAACGTACAGGTAGTATCGACACGTGCCGACAAAAAGACACCTGTGGCTTACTCGGACATGAGCAAAAGCCAGATCAAAACGCTCAACAAGGGAAAGGACATGCCATGGATACTCAACTTCACGCCGTCTGTCACAACGTCATCCGACGCAGGAATGGGCATCGGCTACACTGCAATACATGTGCGTGGAACAGATCCGACACGCATAAACATAACCGCCAACGGCATCCCTGTGAACGATGCGGAGAGCAGTCAGCTTTATTGGGTCAACATGGCCGACTTTGCTTCCAATCTCGAATCAATACAGATACAGCGCGGTGTAGGCACTTCCACCAACGGTGCAGGTGCATTCGGAGCAACCGTCAACATGCAGACAGAAAACATCAGCCAGAAAGCCTACGGGCAACTCGACCTTTCCGGTGGATCGTACGGCACACACAAGGAGACCTTCAGCTTCTCCACCGGACTGCTGGGAGGCCACTGGGGCTTCCAGGGACGCCTGTCCAACATCGGCAGCGACGGCTTCATCGATAGAGCATCGTCAAGACTCAACTCCTATTTTCTGCAAGGCGGATACTTCGCCGACAACACCGTCGTGAAGTTCATCACATTCAATGGAACTGAGAAAACATACATGGCGTGGGACTATGCGTCGAAAGCCGATATGGAGAAATACGGCAGAAGCTACAACCCGAGCGGAATCTACACCGATAAGAACGGCAATGTGGCTTTCTATAAGAATCAGACCGACAACTATCATCAGCAGAACTACCAACTTCTTTGGAACCAAAGATGGTCGTCTGACTGGAACACCAACGTAGCGTTTCACTACACACGGGGCGACGGCTACTATGAGCAGATGAAGGAAGACCAGAAACTTTACAAGTATCTAATGACCAAAAACACAGACTTGATGGCCAATCTCGTAAGACAGAAAAAGATGCTTAACGATTTCTACGGCTTCATAGCATCAGCCAATTATGACAACCACAACGGATTGACTGCCACCATCGGCGGCGGATGGAACAAGTACGACGGCGACCATTTCGGCAAAGTGCTGTGGTCAGGAAGCCCATACATCTGGCTGGAAGACGGCATGCAGGTATATTACAACGATGGAGTCATATTCAATCCCGACCATGAATACTATCGCAACAACGCCAAGAAGACCGACGGAAATATTTATGGAAAAATCAACTATGAGTTTCTTCCGGGTCTCAGCGGATACGTTGACCTGCAGTATCGTCACATAAGCTACAAGATGGACGGCACATCACAGGAGTTCGACGAAGACCATAACCAGCGTCCACTCATACTCGACCGTAAATACGATTTCTTCAATCCGAAGTTCGGACTTGTCTATAACATCACTTCCGAACACACCGTATATGCGTCTTACGCCATAGCACACAAGGAGCCGACACGCAACGATTTCGAGGATATGATGGCCGAGACAGACGCCGTTGACCCGCAGGCTGAGCGACTGAACGATCTTGAGGTAGGCTACAAATACCAGTCGGGAATATTCAATGCCGGAGTGAACTTTTATTATATGGACTACGACAACCAGTTCGTTCTCACCGGAGCACAGGACTCCAACGGCGAAATGGTGGCACGAAACATAAAGGACAGCTACCGCATGGGCGTCGAACTGATGGCCGGACTGCGTCCTTTCAAGGGCTTTGAATGGAACATCAACGCCACACTGAGCAAGAACCGGGCAAAGAATATGAACGTAACAGTGATAAACGAAGACTGGAGTCAGTCGTATGCCAACGTGGGAACAACCAAGCTGGCCTACTCTCCTGACGTCATAGTGAACAACATATTCACTTACGAATACAAGGATCTGCGTGCATCACTCATGAGCAAATACGTCAGCGAACAGAACATGACGAACTCCGGTTTCAAGAAATATCTGAACACAGACGGCAAGACTTACACCAGCGCTGTCATCGACGCGATGTTCGTAAGCGACCTCGACCTGTCCTATACGTTCAAGATGAAGGGACTGAAGAGCGCTACCGTGGGCGTGACTGTTTATAACCTGTTCAACGAAGAGTATGAAAGCAACGGAAGCTGCTCAATGAACTTCAAGAATGAAAACGGCAAGATAGTTGCCTACGACGGCGGATGGGCGTGGTCAACATATTCAGCCCAGGCTCCTACTCACTTCCTCGCACATCTTTCCATCACATTCTAAGCAGTGCAGGAATGAACGGAATATTGAATTACATAGCCGACAACCAGCTCATGATACTTGATATCCTGAGCACGGTTGTCGGCATAGTTTATGTCATTCTTGAATATAGGGCGAGCATATGGCTATGGTTTGCAAGCATCATTATGCCGCTGATAGACATTGTGCTTTATCTTGAAGCTGGACTGTATGCCGATTTCGGTATGGCGATATATTATGCAGTGGCCGCCATTTACGGTTTCATTGTATGGAAATACGGGCGCAAACGCAACCAGAGAACAGCCGGAGAGATGCCTATAACCCACTATCGCCGCAATCTGATAATACCTTCCGTTGTTGCATTCGTGGTGGCATGGATAACCATCTACGCCATCCTCACACGATTCACCGACAGTGATGTGCCGGTGACAGACAGCTTCGTGAATGCTCTGAGCATCATTGGTCTGTGGGCACTTGCACGCAAATATGTTGAACAATGGATCATATGGATTGTCGTTGATGCCGTGTGCTGCGTGCTCTACGCGTATAAAGGCATACCGTTCAAAGCCGGACTGTATGGCACTTATGCCGTGATTGCAGTGTTCGGATATATGAAATGGAAGAAAATGATGACCGTTCAGCCATCAGAAAAAAGCACTGTATGAACTATCCGCTTATTGACGAACAATCGGTGTTCGACGCCGTAATACTGTGCGACGGTGACTTTCCCGTCCACAAAATACCACTGTCAATACTACGCAGAAACAGCTTTCTGTGCTGCTGCGACAACGCCGGAATAAGCGCATTCGACCATGGACTGACACCAGATGCCATCGTCGGCGACGGTGACTCGATGCCCACCGGTTTCAGAAACAGCCACAGCGACATAATACACATAATCGACGAACAGGACGACAACGACCAGACCAAGGCCACACGCTACTGCATCGGCAAAGGATTCCACAACATAGCATACCTCGGTGCTACCGGAAAGCGCGAAGACCACACACTGGGCAACATATCACTCATGGCAAGATACATGGACGACTTCGGCATAAAGCCAGTGATGATAACCGACAACGGATATTTCATCCCTGCCAAAGGAAGAAACAGTTTCGCCACATTCAAGCGCCAACAGGTGAGCATATTCAACCTCTCATGCAGTCACCTGACCGGTGAGGGCCTGAGATGGCAACCCTACGCATACAAAAGCATGTGGCAGGGAACGCTGAACGAGGCAACCGGAGACAACATAACACTTGACGGGGACGGCTCTTACATGGTGTTTCTCACACATGACAGAAAAACGACAGAGCCGGAACACACGTCAGAAAGTCACAAGAACAGTTTCTGAAAAAACAATAATAACCGGAGAAAACACTACACAGACACATAAAAAAGCGCAAAACGGGCGGCACGTCTCTTTATTTCGTGCCGCCCGTTTTCGTAATAATCACTATAACAGGAAACACCCTCAGTATGAAGTCCGGCATCACACACAGTTGCCCTTTCCACTATTTTTTCTTACCTTTGCACCGTTTTTTTAATATTAACATTTATGTACAGACCAATTTTCAACACGCGCACAGCTCTGATTTTCACGCATTTCACGCGTAAGAGCTACGCCCTGTTCAATTGTCTGGGTAAGGAAGTGCTCATCGGCACTCTTAGCGTTGCAACGCTGACTTATGCCAAAGCTGACGGCATAGCCAAGCGCGACGTTATGGAGAAAGACTCACTCGGACATCAGGAGGTGAAGCTCAGCGAAGTGGTGGTGACGGGAGCGTGGGCGCCACTGGCCGACCAGAAGCCGGCCATGATTGTCTCTGTCACGACAGCCGACGACATACGGAGGGCTGCGGCAGAAAGTATCAACGACGTATTAAAATCAGCCACGGGCGTGGATGTCCGTCAGCGCGGTGGCTTTGGAGTTCAGACGGACATCTCCGTAAACGGCGGTACGTTCGACCAGACGGTCATTCTACTGAACGGTATCAACATCTCAAGCCCGCAGACCGGGCACAACGCCGCCGATTTTCCAGTTTCTTTATCCGACATCCAGCGCATCGAGGTGCTCGAAGGCGCATCGGCACGAGTATTCGGCAACCCTGCATTCAGCGGTGCCATAAACATCGTGACCAAAAACAAGGAGCATAGCAATGCCTTCGCCACCATTGAAGGTGGCTCGTTCGGCACCGTATGCGGTGAGGCGGGAGTGACCTTCAACACCCGCACCACCAACAACCGACTGAGCGGAGGCATAAGCCGGAGCGACGGAGGAACGAAGAACAGCGACTTCGTAAAGCGAAAACTGTTCTATCAGGGCAACTTCTCCACACGTTATGCCGACATGATGTGGCAGGCCGGCATAACCTCGCAGGACTACGGCGCATCGACCTTTTACAGTGCGAAGTTCGACAACCAGTATGAGGAAACGCGCCGATACATAGCCTCGGCAAGTGCGGAGATAAGACCGTTGGGCGACAGACGGCTGACATTCTGCCCGACAATATACGGCCACAGAGACTACGACCACTATCAGCTGACACGCGGTATGACCGGAGCGGCCAACGGTGAGAACCTCCACCGCATGGATGTCTACGGCGCAAGCATCAGTGCCCGACTGTCATGGATAGCCGGACAGACAGCGGCCGGAGCCAACATCAAAAGAGAACACATACTGAGTACATCATACGGCGACCTGCTTGACGAGGACCAATGGCACGACATCAGCGGCTCGTCGCGGGTTTACGACCATGAGGGCAAACGCACATGTACGAGCCTTTTCCTTGAACACAACATCAGCATAGGCGGCTTCAGACTGTCGGCAGGAGTAATGGCCGACAGAAACACAGGGCTGGACGACAGTTTCAGATTCTATCCCGGAGTAGATGTAAGCTACCGGCCGGACAACCACTGGACCATATTCGCCTCGTGGAACAAGGCCATGCGCATACCCACATACACCGAACTATACGTCAGCAGCGCCGCACAACAGGGCAGCACAGCACTGAAACCCGAAAAGAACACCACACTGAAAGCCGGCCTGAGATACCGCCGGCCGGAATGGGAAGCCACCGTCAGCGTGCTGCGCAACTACGGGCGCGACCTCATAGACTGGGTTTACGAAAGCGAGGAAAGCACAAAATATCAGGCACTGAACATAGGCAAGGTGGACAACACCGGACTGACATGCGATCTGGCACTGCGCCCCGACCTGCTGACAGGATGCCCAATATTCACGGGGCTGAAGGTAAGCTACGGCTACATAAACCAGAAACACACGTCGGAACGCAACATATACAAGTCGCTCTACGCCCTTGACTATCTGCGCCACAAACTCAGCGTGCAGCTTGATCACCGCATATGGCGCAAGCTGACCGCCCACTGGTGCATGAGATGGCAGCAGCGAATGAACGGCTATCATCCCTATGCCAAGCTCGACGCGAAGCTGGCATGGACAGAAGACAAGTATGACATATATCTGAAAGCGGACAACATAACCAACCACAGATATTACGACATAGGCGACGTGCTGCAACCCGGAATATGGGTTATGGCCGGAGCTAAGGTGAAGATTGCGTTTTAGCGTACACACCTCAACTATATAATGACAAAGGACAAAGACGTTACAGCAAACAGTCTTTGTCCTTTTTTATATATGATTACGTCCCTTGCTTTATGTATAACAGCCTGTACACCGCTGTTATATACCGGCCACCGGTCTCCCCCAAAAGCCGGCAAAGAATGAGGCACCGCCGGTATGACGGTACAACACAGCCCGGCATAAACTGCGGAAAAGTAACTCCGGCCTGCGGATACGGAAAAAATGATAAACGGATTCAGCGTTTCAGCTTGAACGAAGCCTCTATGCTGCCCACCTCGTCGGCATAAGAAGAGTCTACCTTTATGCGTTGCTCCACCTGCGAGCAACTGTATATCACGGTGGAATGGTCGCGTCCGCCGATGAGTCGGCCTATACGGCTGGAAGGCATCTTGGTGTACTTCTGCGCAAGATAGATGGCCGTCTGGCGTGCTGTCACAATGTCGCGCTTGCGGCTGCGTCCCATTATGGCAGCCTGGGTAACATTGTAGTGAGAGCATACACTCTCCAGAATGTCGTCCACGGTCAGCGGTTCGTCGTCCACCTTCACCGCACGCTTTATGACGCGCTCGGCCAGACGCATGTTGATGTTGCAGTTGTACACAACGCTGTACGCCATGAGCGAATTTATCACTCCGTGCAGATCTCTCACACTTCCGTTGGCCGTCTGTGCCACGAAAGCTATGACATCGTCAGGTATACTGAGTCCGTCGCGGCGTATCTTGCTCTTGAGTATGTCCACACAGAGCTGCACATTTGGTTTCTCCAGTTCGGCGATGAGTCCGCACGAGAATCGTGTGAGCAAGCGGTCGTTCACACCCTTGAGCTCCACGGGCGGGCGGTCGCTGGCCAGAATGATGCGTTTTCCGTTGCGGAAAAGATGGTTGAAGATATGGAAAAACGTGTTCTGCGTTCCCTTCTTGTCCTCCCACTCCTGTATATCGTCCACAATGAGCAGGTCGATGGTCTGATAGAAGTTGATGAAATCGTTTATCTTGTTCTGCAGAACAGCGTTTGTATATTGCACCTCAAACAGACGAGCACTCACACACAGCACTCTCTTCTGTGGATAGAGCTGCTTGGTACGCACTCCGATGGCGTTGATAAGATGGGTCTTGCCACATCCCGACGGTCCGTAGATGAAGAAAGGATTGAACTGCATGTTGTGCGGATGTTCGGCTATGGACAATCCTACCGAACGCGGCAACTTGTTGCTTTCGCCTTCAATATAGTTTCTGAATGTCAGATGCGGATCCAGCTGCGGATTGAGCTGCGGCACTTTGGGCTGCCCCACCTTGGGAGCCTCACGCGCGGTATTGTCAACCACCGGCTTCTCCGGCAGGTCAGAAGGAATCTCCGTTCCCTTCCGGCCCTTGTCTATGACGCGGTAGGTAAGCTTCACATCGTTGCAGAATACCTCTGTGAGCACTCTTGTGAGCAAATCGACATGGTTCTGTTCGAGCACTTCGTACACAATACGATCAACCTGCACCAAGACTGTCTTGGTGTCGGCATTGAACGACTTGAACACGATAGGCTCAAACCATGCTTTATATTGTTGCTCAGTAACGCTTCCTCTAATGAGCGAAAGGCACTCGTCCCAAAGAGCATCAGGACTTGCTTTTGTCATAAATAAAATGTTTACAGGTGTATCTTGCGATGTAGTATTTTTGCTTATGCCGTGCAAAATTAAGAAATAATTTGTAATCTGCAAATCCTTTTTTTCACTTTGTAAAATAAAATATCGCACCCGCATATTTTCCATCTTCCGCCGAAAAGAGGGTCCGCACATGCTGCCAGGCACGTACAGACTGAAGGTGAAAACCGTCTTGCATAAATGTGCAACAATGCATACCGGCCGTGCATAAACATTCGTCGTGAACTCGAAAATACTGCCGTCATTTAGTCAGAAGAAATCTTCGGACACATATACACAGATGTTGAACAGTCAGGACAAGCACCTTGCATACAACTATATATCCACATTGCCACTATCTATAAATCCACACCTGAAGAAGAGCACATACTCGCAGTGTGTTTACTTACGCTCAATGTCGGCTTTTTAAAAGAAAACTCAGGAGACGGACTTACAGTTTTTCTTGACTTTTTTTTGACAAAATAAAATCGCGAAATAAATGTTAAGAAATGTAAAAACGAACATAATAAAGGCTCTTTCGGACTGTAACGCCATGTAGCAGTCACAGCCTTGCAGTCACGGAAAGTTGGTCCGGCATTCCAATTAAGGCCGTTTCAGGCTCTGGTTATGCACATATCAGGGTGTGATATGGTGCGTTTGAGGCCCTGAAACGGGCAATATCGCATGCTGAAATGGTGCTTTTTGCAGCACTAAAAAATAAATATCACACATAAATTATTGCTATTCAATAACTTATATAAAACTCTCAGAATTCGCGTATTTGCGCCCAACGGAGAGTCGGTCCGCAAATTCTCGCTTATTTTTTGGGGTAGAACAGAAAACTCAGACGAAAAAACAGCAGGATACTGAAAATCTGAAAGTGCCCCGACAGCTTCACTCTCTGTTGAAAGCAACAGTGCCTATACAGGATTGATATCAATGTTTTTTAGAACACCCAATTACCATTGAATTGCTACTAAGCCAACATTACAGAGAGCGGAAAGCATGGAACGGATGCAGAAGTCATCATGATCCTTACGGGACTTCCGCCACGCCCCACCCTACAAAGGATGTATAAAAAACATGTCGCGGCACACTTCTGTGTGTCGCGACATGCACTTGGGAGCACAGCCATGCGCAAGCACAGCCGTTGACTGCCGTTTATCTATCAGTTGTCCTTTCTGCCGAAAATTGAGAAATGCACATAGCGCTTCGGATGTTCGCGCAGGTTCACCACGAGCGAGTCGGCATGCATCATTGTAGAATTGAGGTTATTGTAGAGCGACGGATCGTTCATGAGCAGTCCGAGCGTTCCCTCGTTGCTGTTCAGCTTGTCGGTGAGCGAGCGTACATTGGCCAGCGTACTGTTCACTTCGGTCATGGTGCGGTCTATGTCGAGGGCCGCAAGCTTGGCCGTGAGAGTGTCGGTGTTGTTGAGTATTCCGTCTGCCTTGGCCATCATGCCGGGCACGTTGCGGTTGAGCGTACGCATAAGGGCGTTGAGCTCGCGTGTAGATGTGGTGAGATTGGCCGTGATGTCCTGCACATTGTGAAGCGATGCGGCGATGGCCGGATCGGCAAGCAGGGCATTCAGACTGCCCATTATGCTGTCGAGCTTGGGCAGCATCTTCTCCACGGCCGGGATCATTGCGGATATCTGTCCCATTGCTCCGTTGTCTATACATCCCTTTATGACGCCTCCCGGCGCTATCATCTGAGTGGATGTACCGTTGATGTCGAGGTTTATCTTCACGTTGCCGAGCATGTCGCTCACAATCTTCGCCTGGCTGCCCTGGGGGATGCGCATCTCCTGGTCAACGGCTATCACAACTCTGGTAGGTGTTGTGTTGCTGTAGTCATATATGATGCTTTTGACTGTTCCTACCTGATATCCGCCCACATAAACAGGGCTGGACGACGACAGACCGCTTATATCATCGAACTCTACGTAATAGTCTGCCGACGATGAAAACAGGTTCAGACCTTTCAGAAAATTCATTCCGAAAAAGAGCAATACCACTCCGGCTATCGCAACAAGTGCGATTTTGACCTCTTTAGTAAAAAATTTCATATTGTCCTGTATTTATTTTCTGTTGTTCTTAAATTCCTTTATCGCCTCATTGACGTTCATCTTCTGTCCGTCCTTGAAGGCAATGATGAACGCTTCGGGGAACTTGTCGAGAATCAGCTTGCGCAGACGATATATCTCGTTGTAGTTTTCGGATGCGCCATATGTGTATTTCTGCAGTCCGTTCTCCTCGTAGCGCTCGCAGCCGGTGAGACCTTTCAGATGGCTGTCACCGTCTTTCAGATTGAGACTTGACACAAGAATCTGTATCTTGAACACCGGACGTCCGCTTGCAACAGCTGCCGGTTGCTGCACCGGTTGTGGTGCGGCAGCTTGCTGCACAGGCTGCTGCGGTGTGGTCTCTGTCACGGTCTGCACAGGTGTTTCCGCCTGTACCGCAGGCTGCTCTGGTTCGGCCGCAGGAGTTGCAGGAGCCGGTTCGGGTGTCTCGGGCAGCATTGGGCTGTCCGTTCTGTAAGGCACGGATATGCCGTTATAGTTCTTATTCTTGTATTCTACAAATGCATTGTATATGCCGACAGCCATCTGGTTGAGTCTGTTCTTGTCGTTGAGAAGAGCTTCCTCGTCGGCCGTCGTGATGAAACCGAGCTCCACCAGACATGCCGGCATGGACGTAAGTCGGAGCACGGCAAGGTTGCTCTGGTGCACACCCTTGTCCGGACGGCTTGCCGCACGGCACACGTTCTTCTGCAACATCTTGGCAAACTCGATGCTTTTTGTGAGGTTTCGGTCCTGCACAAACTCAAACATAATATTGCTTTCGGGCGAGTTGGGATCGTAGCCCACGTAATGCTGTTCGTAGTTTTCCTCAAGCAGAATGACGGAGTTCTCTCGCTTGGCCACCTCAAGATTGGTTTTCGTGGCCTGTGAACGGCCGTCGCCGAGCGTGTAAGTCTCAAAACCGCGGGCTATGCGGCCGCGTTCGAGAGCATTGGTATGTATTGATATGAAAAGATCGGCCTTGTTGCGGTTGGCTATCTCGGCACGTTCGTAGAGCGGCACAAAAACGTCTGTCTTGCGTGTATATACAACCTTGACATCCGGATTGTTCCTTTCCACATACTTTCCGAATGCAAGCGCCACATCCAGATTGATGTTTTTTTCCTTTGAATATTTGCCCAATGCACCCGCGTCACGTCCGCCATGACCGGCATCTATGACAAGAACAAACTTGCGGTCAGCACCACTGACCGATATGGTACACGCGGCAAATAATACCAATAATACAAATATTCTGTTAATCATCAGTCTTGTATGATGCGACAAAGGTAAGCAATAATACGAAAAACTCCAAGTAATCATTTAGTTTTATAATTTGTTAAATGAATTTCAACGCCCGCACCCGAGCAGTCGGCACCCATAGGCGGGTTGTGCTTCACTATCTTGACATCGAGCGACAATATAAGCGGAAAACTCTCGAAAAGGCTTTCTGCTATGCGGCCCGCCACATGTTCGATGAGTTTCGACGGCCGGTCCATCTCGCGTCTTACAACTTCGTACACGGCCGCATAGTTGAGTGTATGGTTCACATCGTCGGTCTGCATGGCCCGGGTAATGTCATATCCGGCGCGTACAGACACCGTATAGTCGTTGCCGGTAAGCAGTTCCTGGTCTATCACTCCGTGGAAAGAATGAAACTTCATGGCGTCGATGAAGACGTATCCACACTTGTATTCGTACATAAAAAAAGAAAATCGGTGTTGAAAAAGAAAAACGAAAGGGTGCGCCAGAAACCTTGTCACTCATCATGAACAGCCTCCGGCACACCCGTATATAAAGATTAGATCTTCAGAAGAATACTATCCGCAACGCGATGCACCGCAGTTTTTGCAAATGAGGCAGCCTTCCTGATAGACAAGAGTTCCACCGCATACAGGACAGGATTGTCCCTTAGCCTCGGTGCCATCCACAATATATTTCTTCAATGCACGCTCAACACCGTTCTTCCAGGTATTGATGCTTTCGCTCTTGAGCTGCAGCGAACCGACCAGCTTGATTACGTTGCCGATAGGCATGCGGTAGCGCAGCACACCGGAAATAAGTTTTGCGTAGTTCCAGTATTCCGGATTGAACTTTTCGCTCAGTCCTTCTACAGTGGTCTTATATCCACGCTTGTTCTCAAACTGGAAGTCGTAACGGCTGTGGCCGTCCTCGTTCTTCTGCTTGATTATCTTACCCTTGGTTACTGTCTTGGGCAGAACAATGCCTTCCTCGTCGTCCTGCAGACCGGTGAAGATCTCGTAAGGATAACCGTTGAGCAGACCTACGAAGGCCACCCATTTCTCCTTGTTGTTCTGGAAACGCACAACATCACATTCCAGTTCCTTCGGTCTCACCTCCGTAACTTCAGGATGTGCGCAAGGACACTCTTCCTTGTCATCGCTCTTCTTGTCTTTCTTCGAAACGGAAATCATTACTCCCGAACGGCTTCCGTCGCGATAGATAGTACATCCTTTGCAGCCAGAGCGCCATGCTTCTACGTACAAACGGTTGACAAGAGCCTCATCCACATCATTCGGAAGGTTCACTGTCACACTGATGCTATGGTCAACCCATTTCTGGATTGCACCCTGCATCTTGACTTTCATCAGCCAGTCGACATCGTTTGCTGTTGCCTTATAATATGGTGATTTCACCACGAGGTCGTCTATTTCCTCCTGGGTGTAACGCTTCTCTGTATCATATCCGTTCACTTTCATCCATTCGAGGAACTTCTTGTGATATACGATGTATTCCTCAAATGAATCGCCCACTTCGTCAACAAAATCGACATGCACCTCCGTGTCGTTAGGGTTCACTTTGCGACGACGTTTGTAAACAGGCATGAACACAGGTTCAATTCCGCTTGTTGTCTGCGTCATCAGACTTGTTGTACCCGTTGGCGCAATGGTAAGACATGCTATATTGCGGCGGCCGTATTTCATTATATCCTCATACAACTGGGCGTCAGCTTCCTTTATACGGAGCAAGAACGGGTTGTTGGCTTCGCGTGATGCGTCGAACACTTCGAACGCTCCGCGCTCACGGGCCATCTCTACTGAACTGCGGTATGCACTGAGAGCAAGAGTCTTATGCACTTCAACACTGAAGTCGGTGGCTTCCTGGGTGCCGTAGCGCAGTCCCATCGCAGCAAGCATATCGCCTTCGGCCGTGATGCCCACACCCGTACGGCGTCCCTTTCCGCTCTTGTCCTTTATCTTCTCCCACAGATGATACTCGGCGCCTTTCACTTCCTGACTCTGCGGATCGATGTTTATCTTCTCCATTATCTTATCGATCTTTTCGAGCTCAAGGTCTACAATGTCATCCATTATACGCTGAGCCACACGCACGTGAGCCTTGAACTTCTCGAAATCAAAGCGTGCTTCAGGAGTGAACGGATTCACTACGTATGAATAAAGATTGATTGAAAGCAGACGGCAGGAGTCGTAAGGACACAACGGAATCTCACCGCAAGGATTGGTGGAAACAGTGCGGAAACCCAGATCTGCATAACAGTCGGGAATGCTCTCGCGCAATATTGTATCCCAGAAAAGTACACCCGGCTCGGCGCTCTTCCATGCATTGTGCACTATCTTGTCCCAAAGCTGCTTCGCGGATATCTCCTTTTTCACCATGGGATTGTCCGAATCTATTGGGAACTGCTGTGTATATGGTCTGTCGTTTACGGCTGCTTCCATGAATTCGTCGTCTATCTTGACAGACACATTGGCACCGGTCACCTTGCCTTCAGTCATCTTCGCATCGATGAAAGCCTCGCTGTCCGGATGCTTTATGCTTACAGACAGCATAAGCGCACCGCGTCGTCCGTCCTGCGCAACCTCACGTGTAGAGTTGCTGTATCTTTCCATGAACGGAACGAGTCCGGTGGAAGTAAGCGCAGAGTTGTTCACCGGTGAACCTTTAGGACGTATGTGTGACAGGTCGTGTCCCACTCCACCGCGACGCTTCATCAGTTGTACCTGCTCCTCGTCGATACGCATTATCGCACCGTAAGAGTCAGCATCGCCATCGAGACCAATTACAAAACAGTTGCTCAGTGAAGCCACCTGATGGTCGTTTCCTATTCCTGTCATAGGACTTCCCGCCGGAACTATATATCTGAAATGGTCGAGAAGGTCGTACACCTCCTGCGCCGTCATCGGATTCTTATACTTGTTTTCTATCCTTGCAATCTCGTTGGCAATACGCCAATGCATGTCTTCGGGCGACTTTTCATATATGCGTCCGAAGCTGTCTTTCATCGCATACTTGTTAACCCACACTCTTGCTGCGAGCTCATCTCCGTCAAAATATTTCAGAGACTCGCCGAAAGCCTCATCGTATGAGTATGTCTTCAAAATTTCCATCAGTAAAATATATAGATTATTCAATAAAAATCAAGAACACAATGTCAATCAGCCGGTTCAATTTTCGTACAGATATGACAACGCCGGCCGTTGACATTTACTGATGCAAAACTACAATATTATTTTCACATTAAGAAATCATTTAGGATATATTTAGTCAATTAACATCAGCAGAATTTTCCAAAAAAGAAAATTTCCGTATCTTTGTAGTGAACTAAAATTTACAAAAAAATGAATTCATTAGATACAAGACGAAGCATAAGGAAATACTCCAGCCGTGATGTTTCCGACGAATTACTGCAGAACATGCTTGCACATGCCGAGCACACACAGACTATGGGAAATCTGCAACTCTACAGCGTAGTTGCAACAAGAAGCGCTGAAATAAAACAGCGTCTGGCCCCGGCACACTTCAACCAGCCGATGGTGACCGAAGCACCTGTAGTGCTCACCTTCTGCGCCGACTTCAGACGAACCACCGTATGGGCCGAAAACCGCAATGCAACACCGGGATACGACAATTTTCTTTCGTTCATAAACGCTGCCACAGATGCCCTTCTCTTCTGTCAGACATTCTGCAATATTGCTGACGAACAGGGTCTCGGCTATTGTTTCCTTGGCACAACAATATACGATCCGCAGGCTATCATTGACGTTCTCAAACTGCCGCAGCTCGTCATGCCGGTGGCAACAATAACACTGGGATGGCCGGACGAGAACCCGGCAATATCGGACAGACTGCCTCTGAAAGCCATTTTACACTCAGAAACATTCCACGACTACACCCCTGAAAATATCGATGAATATTATAAAGAAAAGGAGTCGTTGCCGGAAAACCGCCATTTTGTAGAGATAAACAATAAAGAGACGCTAGCACAGGTATTCACAGACTGCCGTTACACAAAACGTGATAATGAGGCGATGTCGGCCGGAATGATAGAAGCACTCAAGCGGCAGGGATTCCTGAAATGATGTTTTCCCTAATCAAAACATAATTACATAAAGGTCAGAAACAACACTGTCATTCCACAGTACGCCGCCTACCACTTATGGATATATAAAAAAACAAAAGAGACACATCGCGAATTTATGCTGATGTGTCTCTTTTTTTCATATCATCATTCCGGCTTTGCAATGTTCTGTCAGCACCAGTACGGATACAAAATCACGCACATACAATGACAAGGGTACCAACATCCAAAGATACACCGGAAAACATATCAATCCTGGAAATACACTTTCTTCACTCGGCTGCTTATGCCTGTCAGTACCTCATACGGTATTGTATCGAGTGCGTCAGACAGTACAGTGACAGGCAGATTATCGCCGAATATCTCCACTCTGTCACCTTCCTTACAGTCTATTCCGGTGACATCAATCATCGCAACGTCCATACAGATGTTGCCGACATACTCGGCTTTCTTGCCGTTCACCAGGCAATAGCAATGGCGGTTGCCCAAATGGCGGTTCAGACCATCGGCATATCCTATAGGAATGGCAGCAATCACGCTGTCATGATCTATTTTTCCCTTGCGGCTGTATCCCACAGTTTCACCAGCCGGAACATGGCGCATCTGTAATATTGTGGTGCGGAGTGTACTTACATTGTTTATTACCGAGTTGTCGATAGGATTGATTCCATAAAGTCCCAATCCCAGACGACACATGTCAAGTTGGCGTTCCGGGAAATGCTCAATGCCTGCAGAGTTGTCTATGTGACGCAATATCTTGTGCGGGAAAGCGGCTTGCAGTCTGCGACTTCCCTTATCGAACAGTTCGAACTGATGTTTGGAGAACTCATTGAAATTGTCTGAATCGCTTCCGACAAAGTGTGAGAACACTGACCGCGGTATTATCGCGTTCTGACGATGAAGTCTGTCGATAAGTTCATCGATGTCCTTCTCCGGATCGAATCCGAGACGATGCATACCTGTGTCCAGCTTTATATGGACAGGGAAATTGGTTATTCCTTCCTTGCGTGCAGCTGCTACAAGTGCGTCAAGAAGTCTGAAACTGTAAACCTCCGGTTCGAGATCGTAGTCAAACATTGTCTTGAATGCCGTCATCTCCGGATTCATTATCATGATGTTCTGCGTGATTCCGTTCTTGCGCAACGTGACACCCTCGTCAGCAACAGCCACGGCAAGATAATCAACACGATGCTCCTGCAAAGTCTTGGCAATCTCAACCGAACCGGCTCCGTAGGCGTCGGCCTTTATCATACACACCATCTTTGTCTCCGGACTCAGGAAAGAACGATAGTAGTTCAGATTGTTCACAACAGCGTTAAGGTTCACCTCAAGAATCGTTTCGTGTACCTTCTCCACCAGAAGTTCCGTAAGATTGTCGAAACCAAAGCGTCGTGCACCCTTGATAAGTATCACCTCATCGTGCAGATCGTCGAAAGCACCACTGCGGATAAACGATATACAGTCTGGGAAGAAATGCTTTTCCGGCACTTCTATCACGTCAGCCTGCGACGCAATCTGCGGTCCTATGCCGATAAGTTTCTCCACACCGCGCTTGCATGCCATTGTAGAAACCTCGGTGTATAACTCGTCGAGTGGTTTGCCACTCTGATAAATATCACTCAGGATGAGTGTGCGCTTGCGGCCCTTATGGTCAGGACGGCGGTTCATGAAGTCGAGAGCTATGTCCAACGAGTTTACGTCGGAGTTGTAAGAATCGTTTATCAGAGTACATCCGCGCTGTCCCTTCTTCACCTCCAGACGCATTGCCACCGGCTCAAGACGGCCCATACGCTCATCGAGCACCTCCGGCTTCAGGCCAAGATGCAGTGCCACAGCTGCGCATGAGACAGAATTGCGCACAGAAGCCTCATCTATGAAAGGCAGCGTGTAGGCACCCTCCGTGCCCTTATATATATAATGTACTGTTGTGAATGTATCCTTCTTCTCCACCGACTTTATGAAGAACGGCGCTTCATGATCCTTCTCCGACCATGCCAGACGCTCGCCCTTATAGTCCAAAGTACCAATAGTGTCGTTAACCACAGCCTCATCCGAACAGTATATCACGGTTTCAGCGTCATGGAAAAGCATCATCTTCTCGCGGCATTTAGCCTCCGGCGATTCGAAGTTCTCCTGATGGGCGGTGCCCAGATTGGTTATGATGCTTATCGTAGGCTGTATGATATTACGCAGTGCAAGCATCTCTCCCGGCTTGCTTATTCCTGCCTCAAAGAGTCCAACCTGCGTCTGTTCGGTCATCAGCCACACCGAGAGAGGTACACCAATCTGCGAGTTGTAGCTGCGCGGAGAGCGCACAACCATCATGTCAGGTGACAGAAGCTGATAAAGCCACTCCTTCACCATTGTCTTGCCATTGCTGCCGGTTATGCCCACAACGGGTATATTGTATTCCTCGCGATGGCGTTCAGCCAGACGCTGCAACGCAATGAGCGGGCTCTCCACCTTCAGGAAGTTAGCGTCAGGATAAGCCGTAGCAAAATCGTCGGGAACCACCGACACCACAAAATTGCGCACACCGCGACGGTAAAGATCGGGTATGTAGCGAAAACCGTCATTGCGTTCCGATTTCAGTGCAAAGAACAATGTTTCTTCAGGAAAACACAGCGATCGGCTGTCTGTGAGCAGGAAGGCTATGTCTGAGTCGGTGTTGCCATAACGGTGAGCACCGATAAGCGTGGTAACTCTTTCGATACTGTAAGTCATTTTCTTGTGTTTTTGATGGTGCAAACTTAATACTTTTTTTTCACATACGGCACAAGCATATACAAAAATAAAAGACTCCTTCCGGCATAATCTTCAGCAGAAAGGAGTCTTTCATTATTATCTTGACTTTGCGCACAAGAGCATCACGTGCCACAATTCGCGCCGTCCCATTCCATATCAGGATATTTTTCGGCAAGCAATCCGGCCTTATGCATAGTGGCGGCAAGGAAATCCTTGTACTCCTGAGAGTCAGGATTGAACGGCCTATGCCCCAAAGCCTCCTTTATCGGACGCCACTCTTCCAGAAACTTCCGGGTGTCGTCGCTGAAATAAGCAGCTGAAAAGCGTTCCCATATATAGCTTACGGCCTGCTGTGAAGGATGAAGCATGTCTTCGGCGTAGAAACGGTAGTCGCGCAGTTCGTCGTTCACTATCTCATAGGCAGGAAAATATTCCACCACACCCGGATACCGTCCGACCAGCTTCTCGGCGGCAAGCAGCAGCACAGCCTTTGACAATGCACTGCCGTGGAATCCATATTTGGCATAGCGTATCGGACTCACTGTCACGACGACATGCACACCGGCATTGCGCGAAAGCAGAATATCGACCGCACGTGACAGATAGTCGCAACATTCGTCCACCGTCAACTGTTCCTCACGGAAAAGACGCTGTGGACGCTTGCGACAGTTATCCACAATCTCTCCCGTCTCCTTCAAGATATAAACATGATTTGTTCCGAGCGTGAAAACGGCCACCGCCGGCGGCTCGCCTTCATAGCGTTCCACGGTGTGGAGAACGCTCGCCGGATTGTACATCACTCCGAAAGGATTGACAACGGCACGGAACTTGTCCTCCACAAAGCGCCGTCCCATGCTGTCGGCAAAGCACGACCCCACGAAAAGCATCCTCTCACAGGGACGTATGCTGAACTGCGGGCGCTCCACACTGACTATTGTCCTGAACTCCATGCCGCGCCGGTCTTATGCGTTGCTTTTTCTTTTACGCCACTCGAAGAACACTCCTAATGCCACTGCCAGGAAGAGCAGAGCATAAGCCACATAGGCCACAGTCTCGGTGTTGTCGACAGACTTAGGCTTGAACGTCAGCACAACAGTGTGGCGTCCCGGCTTCACGTTGAGAGCGCGCAGTATGTAGTTGGCGCGTCCAAGCTCAGCCTCGGCACCATCCACGGTAGCCGTCCATCCCGGATAATAAATCTCCGAGAACACGATCACGCCACCCTTGTCCGACTGCACGTCATATGTGAGTTCGTTGGGTTCGTATTTCTTCAGTGTCACGAGCGAGTTGCCGGTCTGCGGGACAGCCTGTCCGACCTGCTCTCGGAAGCGTTCGTCCACAACGGCAGTGCGGCGGAGATTAACCTGTCCTACGGCGTCTATCTCCTCGTTTGCATTCTTCACATACTTCACATTGTCCACAAACCAAGCGTTGCCGCAGGCATATGGATTGAGAATAGGCACGGTCTGACCGTCCTGGAGAGGCAGAATGAAGTATTTGGCATTGAGCATATTGAGCACCGGATAGATGGAGTCGCCCGGCACTTTGGTCATGTCGCCTCCGGCTTCTACCACAGCCTTCTGCAGTTTTGCCATCTCCGGTGAGATGTAATGACCTATCATGTCGTTGTAGCGTCCCAGTTTGGCAGCATGATATCCACCGATGCTCTTGTGATAATATGAAGTCTCGTTCTCGTTGAACGTGTTGCTTGCAAGGTTCAGCACACGATAATCGAGCGATTTGTCCTGAAGAATCAGCTTGTCGGTCTCAGTCATCTGCTGCGGTGTTTCCCTTACACTGCGCTCCACGAACATGCCGTCGTTGAGATAGCGCTTGTTCACCTGCCACATGTCGATGAGACAAAGCACCGTGATGGCAGCCACCATATAACCGGCACGAAGTTTCTTGGCCTTGAACAGAAGGAGCATGAACGTGCCGAAGACTACTATCCAGAACGAGCGCCAGCAGTCAGCTGTGAAAACAGCCTCGCGCATTGATCGGAGGTTGGTGAGCAGCGGATTGAGATATTCGGCAGGTATTCCCTTCATAGCCTCCATCTCAGCAGAAGAAATGAAGTCGGAGAAGAACACACCCGGCATCAGCGCGAAGAGCAGACACACACCGGCCGTGAGAGCAAAGCTGACGTACACAAACTTTATCTTGCGTGTGAGAATCTCCGGTTCGTCAACAATCTTCTTGAGTGCCAGCATGGCCAGCAGCGGTATGGTGAACTCGGCTATTACAAGTATTGAAGCCACCGTTCTGAACTTTGAGTACATGGGCACATAGTCGAGGAACAGATTGGTGAACCACATGAAGTTGTGTCCCCACGACAGCAATATGGACAATATGGTTGCAGCGAGCAACGCCCACTTGATGCCGCCCTTTACGATGAAGAGTCCCATAATGAATAGCATCAGCACAAAGGCGCCCACATATACAGGACCGCTCGTGCCGGGTTGTTCACCCCAATACTGGCCGAGCTGCTGATATATCTGCATGAACTGTGGGTCGGCTTTCTCCATTGCCGTCTCGTTCATCGACAGTGGCACGGACGCGCCTCCCTTGACATTCGGCACAAGCAGAGTCCATGTCTCGTCTATGCCGTAGCTCCACTGCGTGATGTAGTCGCGGTCGAGACCGCTTCCGGTCTGGTTGGCGGCGTCTTTCTTCACAAGTTCGCTCTTGCCGCGCATAGATTCCTGGGTGTACTCCCAGGTGTGATACAGGTTGGAAAGATTCACACACAGACCTATTGCAGCGCCTGCCAGACACACGCCAGTGGCCTTGAGGAAAGGCACGTAACTCTTCTTGCGTATGGCATCTACAAGCCATGCGATGAACAAGAAGAGGATGATGAACATGTAGTAGTATGTCATCTGTATGTGATTGGCCTGTATCTCAAGAGCCGAGAACAGCGCAGTCAGAATGAATCCCCACAGATATTTTCCACGATAGGCCAGCACAACGCCCGCTATCATCGGCGGCAGGTAGGCAAGGGCTATGACTTTCCATATATGGCCGGCGGCTATGATGATGAAGAAGTAACTGCTGAAAGCCCAGATGATGGAGCCAAGCGCCGCAAGCGACTGCCGGAAATTGAACGCCCTCAGCAGGATGTAGAATCCAAGAAGATAGGCAAAGACATACCACACATTCTCCGGCATCCACAGGTGATAGAACTTGCCGACACCGTTGAGCACGTCGGCACTCTTGTACGACGGAGCCATCTGATAGGTCGGCATACCGCTGAAGAGCGAGTTGGTCCAACGGGTGGGTTCACCCGTACGCTGGTAGTATTCGGTTAGTTCGACTCCCGAACCGCGTCCGGCCGAAGAGTCATGACGATAAAGAATGCGCCCCTCGATGTCTGCCGGGAAGAAATAGGCAAACGAAATAAGCGCAAACATCAACACTGCCAACAAGTCGGGCAGGCACATTTTCAATGTTTTCATTGATCAACTATGTTTTTGTTTATATTTACAAAAGCGTGGCGGCGGTATGACCCGGCGTGCGTAAAAAGTGGACAGAGTGTCCGTGCGCTGACGCCGGCCTGCTGAAAAGCCCGTGCGGGGCGCTTCGGCAGGTGCCGCTTATCAGTTGCAAACTTACTGAAAAATTCCGAAATATCGCTCACAACGACGGCATAAATGTCCTTAAATCAGCTTTTTTGCAAGCCGTTCCGTCAGCACGGACAAGCCACAGCTGCGGACAAAGAAGGCAACATGAAGGCCACACACGGCCGACAGCACGCTTCCATACTATAGACACGTGCTGCGCAATGGCAGTAGAATCATGCACATACGAGGTTCAAGGAAGCATGTGGAAAAAGTGTGAAGGCAACATAAGTATTTAACACTTTTAAGTTAAAATCCGACTCGCAAAAATGTCGTCACAGACTGACACTACAGAAATCCGGACACGAGAAAAACGATATGAAAAAGCCTTTACCACAATACTGAAAAATCGTTCAAAACTAATGGCGTCGCAATATGGTGCTTATCACACTGCGATATGCACCATTCCACACTCTGATACGGGCTATATCAGCACCTGATAAAGCCTGTATCACACCCCGATAAAGCCTATAACGCAGCACCGAACAGTGACCGTCAGAAAGCAGCGAAAGGATAACCTTCTGATTTTCAAACGATTGTGTAAACGCTTCATTTTCCGGATTTTCGTCCGCAGATGTGACTTTTGTCGGAAAAATCGCACTCTCAGAGGGATAAATTTTAACATTCGGGGATTTATACGCGCAATATATCAACTAACCATCTGTCCACCGGTACAGCCTATACAAAGGCAAGACGGAGAACTGTGCCATTAAGCTGCACCACACAAATAAATGATAAAAAAGGGCGGCTCGCTTCCGCGGACAAAAAGTTTATGGTAAATTTGCAGACGTAAACAGATTAAGTCATCAACAATGAAAATAGGAATTGTAATAGCGATGGACAAGGAGTTCATCCGCATAAAGTCGCTCCTGCACGACGTCAGCCAGACCGAGAAGCACGGATTCACGTTCGTCACGGGCACAAGCGGCGCCAACACGGTGGTGATGATGCAGTGTGGCATAGGCAAGGTGAATGCCGCCATGGGCGCGGCTGAGCTTATAAGCCTGTTCGAACCCGACGCCGTGATATCCACAGGTGTGGCAGGCGGTGCATCGACACAGCTCGAACGTATGGAGGTGGTGGTGTCGTCGCAGACGTGTTATCACGACGCCTACTGCGGCAGCGAGCAGGCCTACGGACAGATAATGGGCATGCCGGCACGCTTCGACGCCGACAGCGATCTGCTGGCCAAGGCATGCGCCATAGACTGCGGTACGAAAATAACACCGGGACTCATAGTGACGGGCGACTGGTTTGTTGACTCGCGCGAGAAGATGAGCTCCATTCTGGAGCATTTCCCTGAGGCAATGGCCGTAGATATGGAGTCGGCTGCGATAGCGCAGGTTTGCCATCGGCGCGGCGTAAGATTCATCAGTTTCCGCATAATAAGCGACATTCCGCTCAAGGACGACAAGGCCCAGCAGTACTACGACTTCTGGGAGAAAATGGCCGAAGACTCGTTCGGCGTGACAAAAGCATTCATGGAATCAATCTGAAAACAGAAAAACAAGAATATGGAAAAGATACCAAGTTTCACAATTGACCACAACCGCCTGCTGCGCGGCATATATGTTTCGAGAAAAGACGAAGTGGGTGGCGACACAGTGACCACGTTTGACATCAGAATGAAAGAACCTAACCGCGAACCGGCATTGCATCCTGGCGCACTGCACACCATAGAACACCTGGCCGCTACCTATCTGCGCAACGACGCCGAATGGAAAGACCGCATCGTGTACTGGGGACCTATGGGATGTCTCACGGGCAACTATCTGCTGATGAGGGGAGATCTGAAGCCTGCCGACATCGTGGAGCTGATGAAGCGTACGTTCCGCTTCGTGGCCGAATTTGAGGGCGACGTGCCCGGAGCAGCACCGCAGGACTGCGGCAACTGGCTGCTTCACGACCTGCCAATGGCACGATGGGAGGCTCGGAAATATCTGGAGGAAGTTCTAGAGAACATCAAGGACGAGAACATGAACTATCCGGAACGTGGATAAAAAAAGCAAGCATACGGCTCTGACACGGAAATGTCAATGCCACGATAAGTAAAAATCCATATACGGATTACGACAAAAGGAGATGCCTGTGCATCTCCTTTTGTCGTATAATATTATAAATTGAAACGATAGCCTACAGTGATGGTGAAGAACCTGTTCTTCGACTTCAGGCCATCTATCTTGTAGATATTGGTCAGCCCGAAGTTGTAGCGGGCATCGAGTATCACGTTCATATATTCGTAGGAAGCACCGACAGGAATGGATAAATCGACAGTATTGCCGGCAAAATCAATATTATATGCCTCCGTGTCGCCATATTCCTTTGAGCCATCCTCATTGACCGTGAACGGTGTCTCCTCATATTTTATCTTGCCGTCGAGCAGGAATCCTACCTGCACACCTGCCTTAAGCGCAAAGCCTTTTGCAACATAACAGTTGAACATAAGCGGCACGTTGAGGTAGTGGAGATCGGTGACCCAATCACGAGTACCGGTGAACGAATTCTCCCCTGAGCCGGCAGTCTGGTGGTCAGGATAGCTGCAACCCTGGAGCGAATACTGCAATCCGAGCGACACGGACACCTGAGAGGTGGCCTGATAGTCAACATCAAAACCGGCGAGAAGTCCTGCCTTGTTGCGCGATTTCAGCTCATCCGAGTTGCCATCTTCCCCGGGAGTCACGTAAATACTGTTGTTGCTCATGTTGGCAATGCTCACACCGAGACGCGGAATGATGGAGAAACGTCCAACCTCATTCTGCGCAAAAGCAGCGAATGCCGATGCCACGAACGCCACAAATAAAATAATTCTCTTTTTCATATCATTATTGTTGTTTTCGTTATTTTCCGCCATAGGCCTTCAACAGACTCATGTCCGCCATTCCACAGCATAACAACAGGCTGACGCTGCGGTGTTAATAAGAAAAGTGGGGAGTGCCAATGAACATGTCACCTCCCCACTCTTTTTATCTAAACGTAAGTGTCTCGTTTTTATTGTATGCCTCCGGCAGGTTCTATACGGAAATCGTAAGAATAGTCGCAGTCATTCTTTATCTCATACTCAGGCAACGGCTGAGGTCCGCAGCTCGCGTTACCGATGCCTCGCTGTATGCAGTCGAGATTGAGCACTACCTCGGCACGACGCACAAGGTCGATGTCGTGGCCGTACTTGATGCGCCACAAGTCGCGGTCGGTATAGTGGAGAGCAGAGAAGTCGAATGTTCCGTCGGCTGTTATTCTGACACCCTTACCACTATCGTCGGTGAGTTTGAGCCAGCGTGTATCGGTGCGTCCGCCCATTGACTGTGCACGAACGTAATACTCACGCATGTCGCTTACGGTAGACTTATACAGTCCCACAAAAGCAGCATCGTTGCGGTCGCGGTAGTTCTCTATAGGACCACGGCCGTACCACTCTACATTCTCGAGCGACGGGCTGAACATGGTCTGTAATGCCAGACGTGGCAGGTTGAAATCCTTCGAAGCATGGAAGTCAGCCTTCACATCCACTGCTCCACCGGCATGAACAGTATATACAACAGCGTGAGGAACTACAGTATTGCCCACATGTGCCTCAAGAGTAGTTGTAACTTCCACCGTGCGCTTGTCGGCAGACAATGTGCACTGGAAGTTCTTCAACTTGACTTCGGTGTTCTGCCAGTTACGTGGGTCGTTGTTGATTGAGCGATACCAGCTGAACTGCGGGCCCTGCATCATGTGGAGCATCTCGCGTCCGCCATAGCGCAGAGATGTCATCTGGCCGTTGCTCTTATCGAACGATACAGCCACACGGTTGTTAACGATACGTACAAAGCCGTTCTGCTCTTCGTTGACCTTCAGATCGCGTGCGTCCTTGTTGTCCACAACAGCTTTCAGTTTATTGTCGGCATTGCTCAGTGCGAACTGCTCCGAAGCAATCACATGGCCGGCGTCGGCCCACAACTCCGGCTTTCTCAGACGTATCTCCACATTGAGGAAATACTCAGAGGAGGCATCGGCGGTGAACTCTGCAACAGGAATCTCTATCTCGGCTTTCTGCCAAGGAGCGGCCGAAGGCAACGGCTGGCTGCCGGTCTTGACGCTCACACCATTCTTATATATGGTGTAGTACAGGTCGAACTCGTCGAGATTGTATGATGTATAGCGGTTTTCGAGGGTCAGCTTTCCGGTTTCAGGTGTATAGAAAAGCTTTATGTACTGATATACTTTCTTCACTTCGAGCAGTTTTGGAGTGACGCGGCGGTCGGCCGTAGTGAGTCCGTTGCAGCAGAAGTCGTTGTCGTTAGGAACGTCGCCGAAGCTTCCGCCGAAGTAGAGATGGGCTTCCGGCTCGCCCACTTTGTTGATGGCCTGATCGACAAAGTCCCAGATACAGCCACCGATCATGCGCTCGGAGTGATTCTCTATGTAGTCCCAGTACTCGGGAAGATTACCTACAGCGTTACCCATGGCGTGGGCATACTCACAGAGGAAGAACGGTTTGTCAGCACCGTTGCGGTCGGTCTGCTTCATACTTTCCACCGAAGGATACATGCGCGAATCCATATCGGCCACTTCGTTCTGGCCCTCATAGTGTATCAGACGATTGTCGAGAGCTTTCACTGCCTTGTATTCGGCTTTGATGTTGATACCGCCACCCGACTCGTTACCGAGCGACCAGAATATTACGGACGGATGGTTCTTGTCGCGCTCAACCATGCGCACAGCTCTGTCAACATAAGCATCGGTCCACTCCGGATTGTCAGTTATGGAGTGATTGCCGTGACATTCCTGGTCAGCCTCATCCATCACGTACAGTCCGTAATAATCGAACAGTGCGTACATCTTAGGATCGTTGGGATAATGGCTGGTACGGATGATATTCATATTATGGCGTTTGTAAAGCAGAATATCCTCGATCATCGACTCTACAGGAACAGCCTTACCGTACTTCGGATGTATGTCATGACGGTTGGCACCCTTGAAATAGGTAAGCATACCGTTGATATACACTTTGTTGTTGCGCAGTTCTATCTTGCGGAAACCATACTGCTGGGCTGTGGCTTCTGTCACATTTCCGGCAGCATCGAGCAATTCCACGTTGAGAGTGTAAAGATATGGTTTCTCAGCGCTCCAAAGGTTAGGCTGAGAAAGATTTATCTTGGCATTCTGAATAATTTCCTTTCCACCAGCAACGGTTGCGGCGTCAACAGTAGCAGAGCCTACTTTCTGACCGTTGGTGTCGAGAAGCGTAAAACGCAATGCAGCCTTTCCGGCAGACTTTCCATCGTTCTCAACATTGGTACGGATATTAAGTGTGGCTCCGGAGAAGTCGGACGTAAGATCTGAGGTGAGATAAAGATCGCGCAGATGTACCTTAGGCATTGCCACGAGATAGACGTCGCGGTGGATTCCGCTTAGGCGGAACATGTCCTGATCTTCCAGATAACTGCCGTCAGACCAACGGTAAACTTCGACAGAAACATTGTTCTTGCCTTTGCGTACATACTTTGTTATGTCGAACTGCGCATCGTTGTTGGCGCCCTGGCTGTAGCCGACTTTCTTGCCGTTCACCCAAAGATACATGGCGCTATACACACCGTCGAAGTGGATATATACCTGCTTGTCGGTCCAGTCGGCCGGCAATGTGAACTCGCGGCGGTATGAACCGACAGCGTTGGGCTCGTTGTTGATGGTGTAACCGCGCTGCGGCTGAATGAACGGAGGATTGTTAAGGAACGGATAGGTGATGTTTGTATAGATAGGAGTACCGTATCCCTTCATTTCCCATGAGGACGGAACGTCGATATTGTCCCATGCGGACACGTCGTAATTGTTCTTATAGAAAGAAACAGGACGGTCCTCAGGCTGTTTCGACCAGCGGAATTTCCACTGTCCGTTCAGCAGCATGTAACGGCTCGAATTGGTGCGCAGCCACGGCTTACGGTAGGCCGGGTCGTTCTGCATTTCGTTTACATCGGCGAAAGGAATGTATGTAGCGTGTCCCGGTTCCTTGTTGATGGCGAACACATGCGGATTCTCCCAGTCGTTCTTGCTTGATGTCTTGGGAGTTATCATCGTAACCTTGACATTGGATTTCACAAGTGTCCACTGTTGTGTAGCCTTGGTCTCATCAGCCTCTACCTGCCATACCGGCTCGCCGAACTGGGCAGCGTCGCGCAGACCGAGATTCATTCCACTGGCCTTGCATGTGAATGTGTACTTGCCATTGGCAAGACGCTTGGCAATCCAAAGCTGGTTTGCGTTGTTATAATCGGTTGTCCACTGCAACGCAGTACGCATCTTGTTGCCGTTTCCATTGTCAAGAGAACGAAGCGAACTGGCGTTGATGATGTTGTAGACATTCTCTGACACCTTGACAAGTTTCCATGCCTGACTCTCCTTGCCTTCGTTGCGCCTGGAGATAAAAATACCGGCTCCATTGTCAAGACTGCCCTGATTGTCGAGTACAAGCCCGTCAGCGACATGAAGCTCATACACGGCACCGGTGTCTATGTTCTGCGAACGTCCCGTCAAAGACAGCATGAACATAAACAGAAAGGTTAAAAAACTTCTGATTTTCATGATTGTTTGTTGTGATTGTTTATTTAATGAAACAAAGATAAGGCATTTTTCTGACAACGCCAATCTTTATGAAGCAAATTGTAGAAAATAGATTCCACTTTACAAGATAAACGGCAGTGGAATATTCATTTTGCAAAAATAAGAAAACGAAAGAAGCCCGGCGACTGATTTTTACCGCACATAATCTACCGTCACCAATCTTCCATAACAGCCTGATAAACTCAGCCGACACACAATGAAAAAGCAGATATCAACACCTGTCAGGATATCAATACCGCCTCGAAAGAATATTACTTACCAAAAATACAGCACTGATGAGCTCCATATAAAAAAGCGGCAGACACCGATTTCATGTCTGCCGCTTTACTTATTTCATTCTTAATCCTTGTTTGCTTTCTTCCGTTCGTTGTGGTCAAGGATGGTTTTGCGGATACGCATACTCTTAGGAGTCACTTCAACAAGCTCGTCGCCCTTGATATACTCAAGACATTCCTCAAGACTCATAAGAACTTTCGGTATGACACGGGCTTTCTCGTCAGAACCGCTCGCACGTACGTTTGTGAGCTGCTTGGCTTTTGTCACATTGATGACAAGGTCGTTGTCGTGAACATGTTCGCCTACAACCTGTCCGGCATAAACTTCCTCTCCCGGATCGATGAAGAACTTTCCGCGGTCCTGCAGTTTGTCGATACTGTAGGCATAAGCCGTTCCTGTCTCCATAGCAATCATTGAACCGTTGACACGACGTACTATCTCGCCCTTGTAAGGCTGGTACTCTTTGAAGCGGTGGGCCATGATTGCCTCACCCTGACTTGCCGTAAGCACATTGGTACGAAGACCGATGATACCACGTGAAGGAATGTCGAACTCGATGTTTACGCGGTCGCCCTGGCTTTCCATCGAGGTCATCTCACCCTTGCGGCGTGTCACCATATCAATCATCTTGCTTGCCGTTTCCTCCGGCACATTTATTGTAAGCTCTTCTATCGGCTCGCACTTCACGCCGTCGATTTCCTTATATATAACCTGCGGCTGGCCCACCTGAAGCTCGTATCCCTCGCGACGCATTGTCTCGATGAGCACAGACAGGTGGAGCACACCACGTCCGCTGACAATCCACTTATCGGTTGTGTCCTCGAACGGCTTAACTCTCAGCGCGAGGTTCTTCTCGAGTTCTTTCTGCAGACGGTCGTTCACGTGACGGCTTGTCACGAATTTTCCCTCACGGCCGAAGAAAGGTGAGTCGTTGATTGTGAACAACATGCTCATCGTAGGCTCGTCGATGGCGATAGGAGGCAGCGGTTCCGGATTCTCAAAATCGCAGATGGTATCACCAATTTCGAAACGTTCGAGACCGATAACAGCGCATATGTCGCCACTGTCAACATGATCGGTCTTATTGTGTCCCATACCTTCAAAAGTATGGAGTTCCTTTATCCTTGTACGCTCCTGTGTTCCGTCGCGATGACATATCGTCACGTTCATGCCGTCGCGGAGAGTTCCTCTGTGTACACGGCCCACAGCGATACGTCCTGTATAGTTGCTGTAATCGAGCGAAGTGATAAGCATCTGCGGAGTGCCTTCGATCTGTTTCGGCGCAGGAATTATCTCAATAATCTTGTCAAGCAGATAATCTATGTTGTCAGTTGGTTTGTTGAAATCCTCTGCCATCCATCCGTTTTTGGCAGAACCGTAAACAACAGGGAAATCCAACTGGTCTTCGGTTGCATTCAAAGCAAACATAAGGTCGAACACCATTTCGTATACTTCCTCCGGACGACAGTTGGGTTTGTCCACCTTGTTCACCACAACGATGGGTTTCAAACCTATCTGCAGTGCCTTCTGCAGCACAAAACGGGTCTGTGGCATCGGGCCTTCGAAAGCATCGACAAGCAGGATGCATCCGTCCGCCATATTGAGAACGCGCTCCACCTCGCCACCGAAGTCGGAGTGTCCCGGAGTGTCTATAATGTTAATCTTGACGCCTTTCCAGTTTATCGAAACGTTCTTGGAAAGAATTGTTATACCGCGCTCACGCTCCAAATCATTCGCGTCGAGCACCTGTCCACTGTTATCCTGACCTTCGCGGAATAATTTTCCGGCCAGCATCATCTTATCTACAAGCGTTGTCTTGCCATGGTCAACATGGGCAATGATTGCAATGTTCCTGATATCTTGCATAATATACCTTAAAAAATCGAGTGCAAAATTAATAATTTTAATCCACACTTCACATATTGTATATACATAATTTTCAAGCAAATATCGATTTGTCATACCATGGAAATAACACAACGGCAATACGCCAAAAAGTCATGTGCAGTGTGACACCATGTACAACTGCACACAGAAAGCCCCGTTTTGTATGTAAAAAAAAGTTAAACAAAAGATTAATATACACCGTTAAGTCTTATTACTGAATAAAAAACAGTAACTTTGCATCCGCATTTCGCAAAATCAATAAATAAACATTAACAAAAAGTTCTATGTACTTAGACAAAGCAAAAAAAGAAGAGATCTTTGGACAGTACGGAAAGTCTAACACTGATACTGGTTCAGCTGAGAGCCAGATAGCATTGTTCTCATACCGTATTTCCCATTTGACGGAACATCTTAAAAAGAACCGTAAAGATTATACAACAGCTCGTTCGTTGACCAAGCTTGTCGGCAAGCGCCGTGCACTGCTCAACTATCTGTACGACCGCGATGTAAACCGCTACCGTGCAATAGTAAAGGCTCTCGGTCTGCGCAAGTAATAAGACGACGACAAGAGATTCTTTTTAAAAAGACAAAAACGTCCGGAAGAAACAATGATTTCTTTCCGGACGTTTTCTTTTATCATACCTTACGAAAAACACGTGACGGCATACCGGAAAACAAAAGAACTTATCCAGAAACAGACTACATGGAAATTAAGCGGTGATTGGTTATATTTATGAACTGCCACACAATGGCCGTAAACGTCCATACAACGCAGCGTGGCATAAAGAACGTCAGCGCATCTGCCCAATCTGAATTCACGTTTCAAGAACAGATAAATCCTCACAGCAAAAGAACTGCATACATACCGTGTGTTTCATCACGCGCCATGTCGGCGTTTCTGAAGAAAACCCGGGCGACGGACTTACAGTTTTTCTTGACTTTTTTTTGACAAAATAAAATCGCAAAAGAGATGTAAAGATATGTTAAATGCGGCATCAAAAAGCCCTGTTCGGACTTTACTGACTTGTGGTATACCCCGTTTGGGATGCCCGGATAATCTGTCTTGCGTTCCGGTTATGCCCATTTTAGCCTGTGATTCCGTCCGTTTAAGGGTGTGATATTGTGCGTTTCAGGCCCTGAAACGGGCAATATCGCATGCTGAAATGGTGCTTATTGCAGCATTAAAAAATGGATATTAGACATAAGTTATTGCAGTTCAGTAACTTATATAAAACTCTAACAATTCGCGTATTTGCGCCCGACGGAGAATCAGTCCGCAAATTCTCGCTTATTTTTTGGGGTAGAACAGAAAACTCTGACGAAAAATCACGGGACACTGAAAATCTGTAAGTGTACCATATTGCAATTCTTTCAGCAGACGAAAACAACGCTGAGTCAGGATTAAATCCACAGTTGTTTTATTGAAACCACCGTCACAGCATCTCTACCGAGCCACCCGGAGCGGTAAAACGTCCTGTGGACGAGACATGGCTCATACGGAAACATATCGGAGTAACGGCACAAGCATCGCGAAAGACATGCCTAAGATCCGCACTATACAAACATGGCCGAAACAGTAGCATCGTCCAATATCTCCATGAGAGGGCGCATCACAAAGTCGCGCTCACGCATGTGGGGATGCGGGATGGTGAGTTCGGGAGTGTTTATGCTTATGTCATCGTAAAGCAGAATATCAATGTCAATGAGTCTGTCGGCATAAACTCCGCCGGACGATTTGGCCTTTCTGCCAAGCCTGCGCTCTATTTCCTGCGTAGCTACAAGCAGCTGTTGCGGCGAAAGCTGTGTATCAACAGCCACACACATATTCAGAAACATATTTTCGGACTCGAAGCCCCATGGTTCGGTTTCGATCATTGACGACTGCCGCACCACCCTGCCCACGGCCTTTTCGAGCATTTCCAATGCCGCAGACATACTGGCATGACGGTCGCCGATGTTGGCACCGAGAGAAAGATAAACCTTATGCAACATAATAAAAATATCAGTTCATAAAAACAAACGGGAGCGCGACGACATGTCCGCTCCCGTTTTTGTATGTATGAAAGTCACTGAAGGACTTGATCAATCGTTCACGATGAGAAGCGCATCGCCATAGCATCCGAACATATATCCGTGCTTCACGGCAAGGTTGTAGGCCTCCATTACGATGTCGTAGCCACCGAATGCGGCAACCTGCATGAGCAGTGTTGAGTACGGATGATAGAAATTGGCTATCATCGAATCGGCAAGTCCGAAGTCGTAAGGCGGGAAAATGAACTTGTTGGTCCATCCGTCATACTCCTTGAGCAGTCCGTCCGTGCCTACTGCTGTCTCTGTAGCCTTTACCACACTTGTACCCACTGCACACACATGACGGCCTTCGGCCTTGGTCTTGTTGACAATACGGCAAGCCTCTGCATCGACAAACATCTGCTCAGAATCCATCTTGTGCTTTGTAAGATCCTCAACCTCGATGTCGTGGAAGTTGCCCAATCCGCAATGGAGTGTGATGTATGCAAAATTGATACCCTTTATCTCCATACGCTTCATGAGCTCGCGTGTGAAGTGAAGACCTGTAGCCGGAACGGTGACAGCGCCCTCGTTCTTGGCAAAGATGCACTGATAGTCGCGGAAATCATCCTCTGTTCCGTGATGGTTCTCGCGGCGGTCGATGATGTAACGCGGCAGCGGAGCCTCGCCGAGAGAGTAAAGCTCGCGTTTGAATTCGTCGTGAGGACAGTCGTAGAGGAAACGGAGAGTACGTCCGCGGCTCGTTGTGTTGTCTATAACCTCGGCCACCATCGTACCGCTGTCATCAAAGAACAGCTTGTTGCCAATACGTATCTTGCGCGCCGGTTCAACCAGCACATCCCACAGACGCATCTCTTCGTTGAGTTCGCGTAGCAGGAACACCTCTATCTTTGCATCTGTCTTCTCCTTCGTGCCATAAAGACGTGCAGGGAAAACCTTGGTATCATTGAAAATGAAAGTGTCGTGTTCGTCGAAATAGTCGAGCACATTGCGAAAGTCGAGATACTCACCTTCAATAGGATTGCCGTCGGCATCTTTCTTGAACATGTCGATGGTCTGCGACTTGCGATGGACAACCATCAGTTTGCACTCGTCGCTTCGTGTCACGCGAAACTTTTCTGTCTTTCCCTCAGAGTTGGTAAACTCACGCACAACGCTATGAGGATAGAGTGCGATTTGTTCTTCCGGTAATTTGAATTTAAACTGTGATAGTTTCATTATTATTCTTATTCAATATTTTCGATTTCCTGATTTTCGAGCCACTGTTCCACATCGTCGAGATTCAGACAACGGTCTATTGTCACTTCACCCACACGGGTACGGCATAGTTCGGTGAGATAGGCACCACTGCCAAGCGCCCGGCCGATGTCACGGGCAAGGGCGCGTATGTATGTGCCTTTTCCACAGTTGACGCGTATCTGCATCTGCATGGTTCCGGCATCAAAGCCAGTCAGTTCGATGGAGTCGATATGTATGTTCTTTGGAGTAAGTTCGACGTCCCTGCCCTTGCGCTTCAGTTCATACGCTCTGTTACCGTTTATCTTGCACGCACTGTACGAAGGCGGCACTTGCTGTATGTCGCCCACAAACTGCGGAAGCACCGTCTCGATGGCCTCACGAGTGATATGCGATGTGGGGAATGTTGCGTTGACGGGATGTTCCATGTCGTAACTTGGCGTTGTGGCACCAAGCTGCAACGTGGCTGTATATTCCTTTGAGTGAGCCTGAAGTTCCTCTATACGCTTGGTGGCACGGCCGGTACACAGAATGAGCACGCCCGTAGCGAGCGGATCGAGAGTTCCGGCATGACCGGTCTTGACACGTTTCACGCCGAGACGGCGCGAAATGAGATAGCGCACTCTTGCCAGTGCGCCGAAACTCGACATGCCATAAGGCTTGTTTATTCCTATTATTTCTCCTTTTTGAAAATTCATGCCGGCAGTTTAATCAACCATTTTCAACTCTATGCCACACAATGCGCAGGCAATGATTATAAGGCCGACAATGATGCGATACCATCCGAATGCGGCAAAACCATATTTCGTCACGTAACTGATGAAGAACTTTATGGCGAGAATGGCAACGACAAATGCCACAACCGAACCGAGCAGAAGCATCTCGAGATTATTGCCCTGCGTAAGGAGCGAACCGTCACCATGGCTTATCAGTTTGTAGGTTTCCAGACATGTAGCACCGAACATCGTAGGCACGGCGAGGAAGAATGAAAACTCGGCCGCTGCCTTGCGGGTGAGACGCTGCGACATACCGCCGACAATGGTAGCCATGGAACGCGACACACCAGGTATCATGGAGATGCACTGTATGAGTCCGACAGTGAAGGCACGCTTGTAAGTGAGCTTAGTGTCCTCGCTGCCCTTGTTGAATATGCGGTCGCAGAAAAGCATGAACACACCACCTATTATAAGCATCACAGCCACGAGAGTAACGTTGCCGAGATTTGACTCTATGAAATCATTGAATGCCAGTCCGAGCACCACAGCAGGCAGAACACCCACAACCAGACGGGCATAGAAGTCGTACATTGCCTTCCAATAGGATACGCCGGAGCGTTCTGCCGTGGGATAAAAAAACTTTTTCCAATACAGGCATATCACCGAGAGGATGGCTCCAAACTGTATGATGACCGTGAAAGCCTTGACAAAAGGCGTGCTCTCCACACCAAGCAGGCTTTGGGCTATTATCATGTGACCGGTGGACGACACGGGCAGAAACTCCGTAAGTCCTTCTACTATCGCGATGATGATTGTCTCTAATGCGTTCATTCGGGCAATTTTGCGTTATTGTCTTTCGGTTTGCGGATGATGCCGTAGATGATTGAAACGAATCCTATAAAGCATACGACAGGAGCCACCTTGATGCGGCGCACACTGAAGATATCCTCGGAGAACACGTGTTCATCAGAACCTGAACCGCTCATAAGTATGAAGCCGATGATGACTATCATCATTCCGACAGCCAGAATTATGAAGTTGGTCTTGTCGAACGCAAAATTTCTTTTATCCATATAATATAATGTATGTATTTTGTATTACTTAAATCTTATAAAGGTCGCCGGCCTTCATCTTCAAGAACTTGTTAACCGACAGCGTAGCGCAGAACGCCGTAATAATGATACCGGACAGGAACACGGCACCACCCGTTATGGCAAGCACATCCCATGTGAGCAGATTGAGAATCTCCGGCTCATAATAATAAAGTGCATAGAAACATCCTCCGAGGGCGGCACAGGCCAGAAGCGAGGCTATAAGTCCTATGACAACGGCCTGACGCACGAACGGACGGCGTATGAATCCCCACGACGCGCCCACAAGCTTCATGGTGTGTATGGAGAAACGGCGTGCATAGATGCCGAGCTTCACAGTGTTGTTGATAAGCGAGAACGACACTACAGTGAGCAGAACTGCCAAAGCAAGCAATACAATGCTTATCTTGGCGATATTGGCATTGACTTTCTCTATGAGGTCACGCTGGTATTTCACCTCGCTCACCTTGGGATAACTCTTCAGTTCGCGCGATATGTGGAGAAGCGAATCGTTGTTGGCGTAATCTGCCTTGAGGGTTATCTCTATGGACGAAAGAAACGGATTTGTGTCGGTGAACTCACGCGGATCAGTGCCGAGAGCCTTGATGCCCTCCTTCAGCGCCTGCTCCTTGCTGATGTATTCCAGTTTGTTGATATATGGCTGTTTGCTGAGACGCGAGCAGAACATCTGCGCCTCGCTCGACGACATGTCGTCCTGAAGCATCATCGTAACGACGATATTCTGCTTCACGTATGCCGAAAGATTACGGGCTGTAAGAACCGAAAACACCACCAGACCCAACAAAATAAGCACCAGTGCAGTGCTTATGCAAAGAGTGACAGCCTGCAACCCGTGACGGTCGCCGGACTTTTTCTGTTTCTTTCTCATTTCAGGATAGCGTATAATACTCCAAAATTCGCTGCAAAGTAACAAAAAAAACTGCTCTCATGCAACGGTTTAACTACTATTAACAAAGATGCTACCGATATTTTATTTACCTTTGCCCGACCAAAACAAAATTGGAATTATGGCAACAATAATTTATCCATCGCCCATATTCGGGCCAGTGCACAGCCGCAGACTCGGCATATCGCTGGGCATCAACCTACAACCGGCAGACGGAAAGGTGTGCACATTCGACTGTATCTACTGTGAATGTGGATTCAACGCCGACCACATACCGACACTCCGCCGGCCTTCGCGAGAAGAAGTATCCGAAGCTCTTGAGAGCAGACTGAAACAAATGAAAGCCGAAGGCGAGACACCCGACGTACTGACATTCGCAGGAAACGGCGAACCGACAGGACACCCGCAGTTTGAGGAAATAATAGAGGACACCGTAAGACTGAGGGACAGTTACTTCCCAAACGCCAGAATTTCGGTGCTGAGCAACTCGACGTTCATTCATAGAGAACAGGTGAGACGCGCCCTGATGAAGGTGGACAACAACATTCTGAAACTCGACACCGTCGATCCCGAATACATAGCCATGACAGACCGTCCCACAAGTCGCAACTACGACGTAAGGAAGATAATAGAGGAAATGAAACTGTTTGAAGGCCACATCATCATACAGACAATGTTCATGAAAGGTCGGGATGACAACGGAAACGATGTGGACAACACCGGCGACAAATATGTGGAACCATGGCTAGAAGCCGTGAAAGAAATATGTCCGATGGAAGTAATGATATACACCATCGACCGTGAGACCCCAGAACACGGACTGCAGAAAGCCGGAAAGGAAGAAATGGAGGCCATACGCCGCAGGGTGGAAGAACTCGGCATAGAGTGTACGGCGTCTTACTGACAAAGAAAACAGTATACACAGTACTGCATGATTATGCAATAAAGGTGTAAACAAAATATATAGACATTCTCGTCAAACCGATGAGAATGTCTTTTTTTGTACGAAACTGATGGCACATCCATATTAAGCAAGTATCAGCGTCATTACGCATAAATAGTGTGGCACCAACGGAAAGCTCATTTTCTGCACACAATATGTGCTTTTCCGTTTTTACAGAAAAGCACGTATGACTTACCGGAATGACCTATTCTGTATGATGAAATAATCTTTTCCTCACCGTGATAAGCACCATGCTGCAACACAAAAAATTATATTTGGATGAATAGCATAGCATCCACTATAAGCGAACAGAGCATAATCATATACTAAAACATACAATTCGCACAAAACATCCAATTGAAAACAGTCAGAAAAGCATACGATACACTGTTTTTCACCACGTGTATACATTCCACATTTATATTTATCGGATATTAAATATAAAAACATTTCGCCATCAGAAATGCGTATTTATGCAAAAGAAGTCGGAGACAGTAACATCAGTTTATGCCCAACATTCACTTTCTGCTACCGATGTTCCACATTGAAAAAACATCAGACCAACACGCTGCTCCACCGATGTGGACCGAACATAAAAAAAGGCGCGGCGGCTGTATGCCGTCGCGCCATTGCGCATCGATAATATAATGCATTGTTCAGATCTTTCCTATAATACCGAGCTTTGTTCCGTTTATGAACTCAACGATGTTGCGTATCTCTTCTCCATCAGGAACCTGTTCTTTCACCTGGATAACGGCGTCGAACACTGATGTCTGTCCGTGGAACACCAGACGATAGGCGTTGGCAATATGTGCCTGCACCTTCTCGTTCAGTCCGTAATTGTTGAGCACCGTATAGTTAACACCACCGAAGCTCACAGGGTTGCCGCTTGCCACGATATATGGAGGTATATCCTTGCTGAAACGACATCCGCTCTGCACCATGGATGAACGTCCTACTCTGGTTCCCGGATTGGCGATGACACTTGAAGAGAATATCACGTTGTCGTGTATCTCGCAATCACCGGCAATCTTAGTACCGTATCCGAACACACAACCGTTGCCGATCTTTGTATCGTGCGACACGTGTACACCCTCCATAAGAAAGTTTTTGTTGCCGATAACAGTCTTTCCGTCGCAATAGGTAGCACGGTTGATTACAACGTTCTCACGTATGATATTCTCGTCACCTATAATAAGCTGAGAGTTGTCGCCGCAATAGTTGAAGTCTTGAGGTTCTGCACCGAGCACCGTATTCTGGAACACCTTATTGGCACGACCGAGACGCGTGCCGTTCATTATACTGACGTAAGGGAAAATGACACAGTCGTCGCCGATCTCGACATCGCCTTCTATATATACGAAAGGATATATCGTGACGTTCTTTCCGATTTTCGCCTTAGGATCAATTTCTGCTTTTGGACTAATCATATTATGTTTGTTTTTGTTTTCAGATAAAACATTTGTACATTCTGACGGGCTGTCCTTGTACGGTCTGCTACCAGCGGTAGCGCGACCGGAAAGGCTCAAGTCCGTCTCATGCTAATTTAGTCTCGGCCTCCGCCCAACGCATAATAGAGGTTGACAACGGCCTGCATCTTATAGAAATCGTCCTGCACCTTGGCGAGCTGTGCATTAAGCAGCGACTGCTGGGCAGTGATTATCTCAAGATAGGTGGTTCCCTTAGACTGATGGAACAAATCCTGTGTGTACTTCACATTCTTCTCGAGGCTCTCCACCTGTTTGGCTTCAAGCTTGCTCTTCGCGTCAGACGAGTTATAGAGCACCAGCGCATTGCTCACTTCACTGCCTGCAGAGAGTATGGCGTTCTGCCATGTGTTGTAGGCCTGCTCCTGCTGGGCTTTAGCTACCTTCAATCCGGCAACGAGCTGTCCGTTCATAAATATCGGCTGAACGAGGCTTCCCACTGCACTGAGCAACCATTTGCCAGGATTTACAATACCACCTCCAGCACTGTTGGTGAATGCTCCAGAACCACTGATTGTAATATTAGGATAGAAGCGTGAGCGTGCTGTCTGCACATCGTAGAAGCACTGTGCGAGAGTCATTTCTGCATAGTGAACATCAGGACGGTTGGACAGCATCTGCAGGGCAATACCAGTACTGAACTCTGTAGGTAGTGACTGATCGGCAAGTTTGCCACGTGCAATAGTCTGCGCCGGCTGTCCGAGCAGAAGCGAGAGTGAGTTTTCGGTCTCACGTATCTGACGTTTCAGATCCTCAGCCTGTGCAAGCACTGAGTAATAGTTACTCTCAGCGCTCTGCACACCAGTCTCTCTAACACTACCCAAATCCTTCTGTATTTTCATCTTGTCCCATGTCTCCTTTGTCAGTTCAGCCATGTCATTGACGATGATGAGCTGTTCGTCGAGCATGAGGAGAGTGTAATACATGTTAGCAATATTGCTGATGAGATTGGTTTTCACAACGAGTTGATAGTCTTTAGTTGCGAGAAGAGCCATTTGCGCACTGCGCTTCTGATTCAGAAGATTGCCGAAGAGATCAAGACTCCAGCTTGCCTGTACCGGCAGCGAATATGTCTTTGTGGTCTTGTTGCCATCCCATGAGGATATTGTTCCCTGTGGAGAGAATGTGAACGAAGGCACAAAAGCAAGTTTGGCAGCTGTGAGCTGTGCCTCCACCATCTTCACGTTAAGAGCTGCATTGAGCAGATCGGTGTTGTGTTCAAGGCCTTGTTCTATAAGTGTCTGCAACTGAGGGTCGGTGAATACGCTACGCCATGGCAGATTGCCGAAGCTTGTCGTATCAGATACAGCGAGTGTATCGGTGGGCGAAGCGACGTCGCGCACCAGCCCCGTCGTATTCACTTCCGGACGCTCATACTTGTTGTAGATTCCGCAACTGCTCATGAGAGCAGCTGCAGAAATCAATGTCAATATATTAATCTTTTTCATTTTTACTTTTCGTTTTTCTGCTTTTCTACCGGATGCATGTACTGTAACAGCTCTGTGTCAACCGACGATACTGCATCATCTTCAAACTCAAGCGGTTTCACTTTCTCCTGCAGATACTGGAAGATGTAGAACAGTGCCGGAACAACCATAATCTGACAAAGCATACCAATGAGCATACCGCCAATGGCTGCAGCACCAAGTGTCATGTTTCCGTTGTATCCTACACCCATCGGCATGAGCAAAGGTATAAGTCCGATAATCATCGCCAAAGATGTCATAAGAATAGGACGGAGACGTGCGGTAGCTCCGAGCACGGCCGACCACGACAGAGCCATACCCGTTCGACGGCGTTCAAGAGCGAACTGTACGATAAGAATGGCGTTCTTGGCGAGAAGTCCGATAAGCATGATAAGAGCGATCTGCATGTAAATATCGTTATTCTTTCCAAACATGTTGGTAAAGAGGAATGCACCAGCAAGTCCGAACGGAATTGAGAGAATTACAGACAGAGGCAACAGGTAGCTTTCGTACTGTGCACTCAGAATCAAGTATACGAATGTCAGACAGAGAACAAAGATAAGCATTGTTGAATTGCTTGACTCCTGCTCCGAACGTGTCAGACCAGAGAATTCGTATGTATAACCTGATGGCAGTGAAGAGCTTGCAACCTCAGAAATGGCACGTATAACGTCTCCTGAAGCGTAACCGTCAGCAGGAGCGGCTGTAACGTTGATTGAAGTGAAGAGGTTGAAACGGTCAATCTCCTGCGGACCATAAACCTTCTTCATATTCACAAACTCATTGATAGGAGCCATACCGCTTGAAGTACGTACATATATGTTGTTAAGACTCTTCAGATCGGCACGTGCAGAAGGCTCTGCCTGAATCATCACACGGTATAGTTTTCCGTATGAGTTGAAGTTCGAAGAATACAAACCTCCGTAATATCCCTGCATGGTGGTGAGCACTGTGTTAGGGTCAATGCCACTCTGCTTACACTTGGCAACATCCACATCGATAAGATACTGAGGATACTTTGAGTTGTATGAAGTCATAGCATTGCTTACCTCCGGACGCTTATTGAGCTCTGTGAGGAAGTCCTGTGTCACCTTGAAGAATTTATCCACGTCACCACCTGTACGGTCCTGCATAGAGAAGGTAAGGTCGTTGGTTGCAGAGAAACCTTGCACCATAGGTGGCTGGAACGCCAGAATCTGTGCACCCTTTATGGCAGCAGTCTGTTTATAAATCATTGCAAGTACCATTGAAGAACCTTCGTTGTGCACTCCGATATATTTCAGAATACCTTCCTCAGCCTGTCTTTCCTCAAACGGTTTCAGCTTGATAACGAATGTTCCCTGGTTAGATCCCTGACCAGCGATGAAGTTGTAACCAGTGATACGCAGACGCGACATGATTGCCGGATTGGTTGCGAGCATAGAGTCAACTTTATTCATCACCTCGTTTGTCTTCTCAAGACTGGTTCCCGGAGGTGTTGACACTGTACAGAACAATGTTCCGGTATCCTCGTTTGGCACAAGTCCACTCTTTGTATTCATACCCAATATGGCCATGACAACAATACCAACCACAACAGCTATGATTGAGATGACCGGACGTTCAACAAGTTTACGTACACCATTTCTATATTTATCCTGTACCTTTCCGTAAACCGCGTTGAATGAAACATGGAATCTGTCGATAAAAGACATCTTACGTGGGCTGCCATCCTCGTTCTTCGGCTTAAGCAGTATCGCACACAATGCCGGTGAAAGCGTAAGGGCGTTCAGTGCAGAAATGACGATTGAAATGGCCATTGTAATACCGAACTCCTTATAGAACGTTCCTGATGTTCCTCCTACGAAAGACACAGGAATGAACACTGCCGACATAACGAGAGTAATGGAGATAATGGCTCCGGAAATCTCATTCATCGCATCGATAGATGCCTGACGCGCAGATTTATATCCAAGGTCAAGTTTCGCGTGCACGGCCTCGACCACCACAATGGCATCATCGACGACTATGGCGATGGCAAGCACTAACGCGGCGAGTGTAAGAAGGTTCAAAGAGAAACCAAATACATACAGGAAGAAGAACGTACCGATAAGTGACACAGGCACAGCAACCAACGGAATAAGTGTCGAACGGAAGTCCTGCAAGAAGATGTAAACAACGATGAACACAAGCACGAACGCCTCGAAAAGTGTATGCAAGAGGTCATTGATAGAAGCATAGAGGAACTCGGTTACGTCCTGCATGTACTTGACATCAAGTCCAGGAGGGAAGTTCTTCTTCTGATTTTCTATTTCTTTCTTTACATCCTTCACAATCTGTGTGGCGTTTGAGCCTGCTGTCTGTGTGACCATAAGCATCACACCCGGCTCGCCGTCAACACTTGAGATAACCGAATAATAAAGTCCACCAAGCTCTACACGTGCAACATCCTTTACACGGATGGTCTGGCCGTTCTTGTCGCTTGTGATGATCATGTTACCGAATTCCTCAGCTGTCTTCAGACGTCCTTTGTAACGGATAGTATATTCGTACTGGTTGTCTGAAGATTCACCGAACTTACCAGGAGCGGCTTCGATGTTCTGCTCTGCCAGAATACCTGAAAGGTCACTCGGCATGAGGTTATAGTTCTTCATCTTAATCGGGTCGAGCCACAGACGCATGGTGTAAGTCTTGGCACCCATGGATTCACATCCACCCACACCGTTAACACGCTTGATGGCCGGAACGATGTTGATATCGGCATAATTGGAAAGGAACTGCTCGTCGTAACGGGTCTTATCGCCTACAAGTGCGAAAAGAAGCACAGTAGAAGTCTGACGCTTTTCAACCGTCACACCGGCCTTTGTAACTTCGGCCGGAAGCAAAGAAGATGCCTGAGACACACGGTTCTGAACATTGACCTGTGCCATATCGGCATTCATGCCCTGCTTGAAATACACCGTAATACTTGCAGAACCTTCATTTGTTGCCGCAGAAGTCATGTATGTCATACCTTCTACACCATTGATCTGTTCCTCCAGCGGTGCGAGCACAGAGTTCATCACGGTCTCGGCATTTGCACCTGTATAATAGGCGCGCACCTGAACCGTTGGCGGTGCGATGTCCGGATACTGTTCAATCGGCAGTGAAACCAGACCTATAAGACCCAGAATTACTATCAAAATAGAAATAACAGTTGACAGCACCGGGCGCTTTATAAAATTATCTAATCTCATTTTTGTTAATTTATCATTACCTTTTTATAATATGTGTATAACCTACATGGCTTACTTAGACAAAGCCTTCTTGAGTTCACCGAGGTCACCCTGGCTTGCTCCCAGTTCGGTTGTCTTCTTCAGCTTTTCTGCATACTGAGCCTCTGTGAGCGGTTTGATCTGCATACCGTCAGTCAGTGTGCTTATACCGCTTACAACAATACGGTCGCCAATGTTAAGTCCTTTGGTTATGATATAATTCTTTCCGTCGTTCTGAGCGTTCAAAGATACTTCAGTATATTTCACCTTGTTGTCCTTGCCTACTACATAAACGAAGTTGCGATCCTGTACTTCAGAAACAGCATCCTGAGGTATTATAACAGCATTTGTGCTTTCATGAGGCACTACGATGCTTCCAGAGCCACCACTCTTGAGCAGGTTTTCCGGATTCGGGAAGTCAGCTCTTATAGAAACAGAACCTGTTGACGAATCGATAACTCCGCTCACTGCAGCCACACGGCCAGGATGAGCATACATCGTTCCGTCGGCAAGCTGCAGTTTGACAGCAGGATAATCGCTTATCGCAGCGTGCAGACCACCAGAAGTTCTTGTCATGTCGAGAAGGTCTTTTTCTGTCATTGAGAAATAAACCTGCATTGTCTTGATGTTCGAAATTGTCGTAAGAGGCTCCTGACTTGAAGAGCTTACGAGCGCTCCTACACGATAAGGCAGATTGCCAACAACTCCGGCCGACGGGCTCTTAATATAGCAGAAGTCGAGATTCTGCTTTGCTGAAACATAGTTAGCCTGTGCCTGTGCCAGTGCAGCTTCGGCTGACTCATACGAGTTCTTGGCTGACTGCAGTTCGTAATCACCGATGACGTTGCTCTGGAAGAGCTTCTGACTGTTCTCATAAGTCAGTTTTGAAGTATTGAGCTGAGCCTTGGCTGAATTAACGGCTGCCTTGGCCTGACGTACGGCTGCTGCGTATGTGACGTTGTCTATGACAAAGAGCAACTGTCCTGCCTTAACGGTCTGGCCTTCCTTAACACACATTTTTGTTATGAAGCCCGAAATTTTCGGACGAATCTCAACATCCTGAACACCCTTTATAACTGCCGGGTAGGTTGTTTGCAGACTTGCACTCTGGCCCTGGATTGTTCTTACGGCATATTCATTATCTCCAAAACCAGGCTTACCCTGATTTCCGCCACAAGAAACGAGAACTGCGGCCAAAGCTGCCGTCAGTAAGTAATTAATTTTTCTCATACTATTTATAACACTATAAAAAATTATTTTTCTCTCTTCTTTAATCATAAATTCAATCGACAACATCATCGGTTTTGACCATCGCTGTTATCCTCCCAAATTTTGTGTCCTATTGAGAAAACTCCATATGTATGCCGGAGTTTTCGAGCGCAAAGTTAAATACAATAATTATAAATAGGATAAATCGGTCCTCAAATTTAACAACAATTATTCTGTCCTTAACAACTTTTGGCTACAGTAACTGCATACTCCGAGCTTTTTCCATAAGCAATTTCATCAACGGTTCGCGCTCATTGGGTACCTTATTGTCGAGCACAGCATCCTTGAGAGTCTGCTTCAGAATTCCCACCTGAGGACACGGCTGGAGGTGGAACATCTCCATAATCTCATTGCCATCGATACACGGCTGAAGAAGACGCTTATAGTCACGTTCCTTGAGATCGGCGAGCTTCTCGCGTACAATGCGGAAATTATCGAGAAAACGTTGTTTACGCATGCTGTTACGACTCGTTATGTCGGCCTCACAGAGTGTCATCAGGTCGTCAATATCGTCGCCGGCATCGTTCAGCAGACGTCGCACTGCACTGTCGGTCACCTCCTCGTCGGCAATGACTATAGGACGCATGTGAAGATCGACAAGCTTCTGCACATACTTCATCTTGGCATCCATCGGCAGTTTGAGACGTCTGAAAATCTGCGGCACCATCTTCGCACCAACGAAGTTATGATTATGAAAGGTCCATCCTGCCACAGGATCCCACCGCTTACTGCGCGGTTTGCCCACATCATGCAGCAGCGCCGCCCATCTCAACCAGAGGCCGGCACCCTGTCGACTGACGTTGTCCACCACCTCAAGCGTATGATAAAAATTGTTCTTATGAGCCTTGCCGTTGCGCGTCTCCACTACATCAAGAGCCACGAGTTCGGGCAATAGCTGCGACATGAGAGTACTGCGGTGCAGCTCCATTAGACCGCGGCTGGGCGCATCGGTCATCATAATCTTGTTGAGTTCGTCGGATATACGCTCACCGCTCACGATGGACATGCGCGAAGCATTGCGTTCAAGAGCATCAAATGTCTCCTCATCGATGAGAAACTTGAGCTGAGCCGAAAATCTTACACAACGGAGCATGCGCAGAGGATCGTCCGAGAAAGTAATGTCCGGATCGAGCGGTGTACGAAGAATGCCGTCCTCCAGATCAGCCAGTCCGTCAAAAGGATCGACCAGTTCTCCGAAACGTTCCTCGTTGAGACAGATAGCCAAAGCATTGACGGTGAAGTCACGACGGTTCTGGTCGTCCTCCAGCGTACCGTCCTCCACCACAGGCTTGCGCGAGTCGTGGCTGTAGCTCTCACGCCTTGCACCGACAAATTCCACCTCAATATCCTTGTATTTCACCTGTGCTGTGCCGAAATTGCGGAACACGGAAATATGCGCCTTGCGTCCGAGACGCTGTTTCAGCGCGTCGGCCACCTGTATGCCGCTGCCAACCACAACTACATCTATGTCGTTTGACGGGCGCTCCAGGAATATGTCGCGCACATATCCGCCCACAACATAGCACTCCATGCCCAGCGAGTCGGCCGCATTGCCTATTTCGTGAAAAATGTCCTTGTCAAGAATTTGTGCCAGTTCGGCATCAGAATATATCCTCATTTCAATCTTTTTGTTTTAATGTCTGTTACGAAATAATAAAAACAATAACAATCTGCAAAGTTAACTTAAAAATTTTACATTGAGAAGCATTGCGCAACAAAGTTGCGACCCTGCGTACATACGTGTGCAGGGCAACAGACCGTCAAACACAGAACATGGAACAGGAGACACTCATATCGTTATGCGTAATAGAACAATCATAAAAGTCCAATTCTTAAAATTTGGCACCCCAGAAATTCGTTCTGCGTAACGAAACACGTCCCAAAGGCAAAATTCTCCATTTTTCAAATATCCACGCACCACACTGACCATCAAGCCATTACAATCAGCACAATCTTCAATTACAAATCTTCGGCAATACAGAAAAGCCTTTCTGAGCATACAATAAAGACCATTTCACGCTGTAATAAAGGCGATATTATGCCATGAAAAAGACTGTATTGCACCCTAAAACGGGCTTTTCCATAATCTCACTCCGTGCAAAGCATCCGATGACACATGGTTCGACGGTCTGTCGAACAGATTTTGCGACGTTTCTGAACACAGAATACAAGATTCTCACAAAGAAAAATCGCGATACGTTTTAACTTAAAAATGTTAATATAACTCCCATATACCATCCACAGACACCACATCTGCATGCCGTACGAAAACCGGTTGGAACGCATAGCTACCCACTACCCCATACCTCTACATCCGCACAGTTGACAACTCGCTAAAACATCGTCATGAAATAAAAAAATCAAAAAAAAGCCGTAAAAAACGCGGCAAATTATAAAGATATTAAAATCTTGAGCCCACAGGCAGTGCATTAATGAATTATTTTATACTTTTGCGGCTGAAATTTATGAAGTATCTTCTTACCATAATGCTGATTGTGACGTTCGCCGGATGCACCGAATCCGACGACCAGAAGGCCGCACCCATGCTTGCGAAGATAGATTCGCTCTACGAGAAAGGACGCTACAAGGAAGTGCTCGACTCCATTGTGTCGCTGCGCACCACCTACCCCTCGGCAGTCGAAACACGCAAGAAAGCACTCGTGATATGGCAGAACGCATCGCTGAAGATAGCACAGGAAGACGTGGCACGCACCGACGTGATGCTACAGGAGACACTGCGCAAGATTGAAGCCGAAACCGACCTGGGCAAGGCCAACCTGCTGCGTGTGAAGCGCGACTCGCTCAAGGCACGCTACGAAGCAATGTGCGGAGTGGTCAAGATGATACACATGCGTCAGAAAGAACTTTGAGAAACGCTCACAAGACAGCCAAGCGCACAACGGCTGTCGCCTTTTAATGTTTTCATTTCCGCAATTATTTGTATCATAAGAATAAAATGAGTATATTTGTAGCCGGTTATGAATACAACGAAAACTGAAGAACAATTCAAGCACGTCATGCAGGAATGCCACGACCTCTTCGCCGGCAAGCTGCACGACTACGGTGCTTCGTGGCGCATGCTGCGGCCGTCGTCGCTCACCGACCAGCTCTACATAAAAGCCAAACGCATACGCTCGCTCGAGATAAAGAAGACATCACTGGTGGGCGAAGGCATAAGGCCGGAATTCATAGCACTCATCAACTACGGCATCATAGGGCTGATACAGCTCGAACAGGGATTTGCCGACCATACAGACATGAGCCCCGACGAGGCCCTGCGCCTCTACGAACGGCATGCCGCCGAATCGCTGCAGCTCATGCTGAAAAAGAACCACGACTACGACGAGGCGTGGCGCTCAATGCGCGTAAGCAGCTACACCGACTTCATTCTGACCAAAATACAACGCGTCAAGGAGATAGAGGATCTCAACGGTGAGACGCTCGTCTCCGAAGGAATCGCCTCCAACTACATGGACATCATCAACTATGCTGTGTTCGGAGCGATAAAACTGGCTGAAGACAAAGAATGAGATACGCAGCTATCATACTCACAAACGTGTGTCGGCTCGTACTGTCGGTGACTTTCATTCTATCAGGATACGTGAAAGCCATCGATCCGCTCGGCACACAATACAAAATAAAAGACTATCTGGAAGCACTGTCGCTCTACGGAGTGTTTCCCGACTGGCTCACGTTGTCAGCATCAGTCATGCTCTCCGCAGTCGAATTCACGCTGGGCATACTCCTGCTGTTCGCCATACAGCGCCGCGTCATCTCAAGAACCATTCTCGCACTCATGATTGTGATGACGGTCATCACCGTATGGATATTCTTCTACAATCCGGTGCAGGACTGCGGATGTTTCGGCGATGCACTCAAGCTCACCAACGGCGAAACTCTGGCCAAGAATATCGTGCTGACACTCTGCGCCGCAACCGTCGCCGCACGTCCCATGGAGATGCCGAGACTCATATCGAAGACCAACCAGTGGATTGTCATCAACTACACCATCATCTTCGTATTTCTCACCAGCCTGATAAGCCTCTACACTCTGCCCAAATTCGATTTTCGTCCCTATCACGTGGGAGCAGACATAAAGAAAGGTATGGAGATCCCCGAGGGCGCACCACAACCTGAGTTTGAGACAACATTCATACTGAAGAAGAACGGAGTGACCAAGGAATTCACACTCGAAAACTATCCGGATTCCACTTGGGAGTTTGTCGACAGCAAGACAGTGCAGACCGCAACAGGCTACGTGCCGCCGATACACGACTTCTCCATAACACTCAACACCACAGGAGAGGACATCACGCAGCAGGTGCTCGACGACAAGGGCTATACATTCCTGCTCATATCTCCGCTGCTTGAGTATGCCGATGACAGCAACTTCGGAAACATCGATCAGATATACGAATACGCACAGGACCACAACGTGCCTTTCTACTGCCTCACAGCCAGCGGCGGAAAAGCCATAAGACGGTGGCAGGAACTCACCGGAGCAGAATATCCGTTCTGCACAACAGACGAGACAACTCTCAAAACAATAATACGCAGCAATCCCGGACTGCTCTTGCTGAAAGACGGTAAGGTGATAAGAAAGTGGAGTCACAACATGCTGCCCGACACCGAAAAAATGACCCAACCGCTCGAGAAACTTGAGATAGGACAGATGGATCAGACGTCAACAACATCGAAAATACTCGAAATAATGATGTGGTTCGTTCTGCCTCTGGCTCTCCTCACACTCGCCGACCGGACTTGGGCATGGACCAAGTGGATAAAGAAAGAACGCAACAAAAACAAGTTATACAAACTCTTTAAACACAAAAAAATGAGAAAGAAAATTGTAGCAGGTAACTGGAAAATGAACATGAACCTGCAAGAAGGCGTTGCTCTGGCTAATGAGCTCAACGAAACACTTAACGCAGAAAAACCAAACTGCGGCGTGATCATCTGCACTCCGTTCATACATCTGGCTTCTGTAGCACAGGTACTCAATCAGGACGTTATCGGACTGGGAGCTGAAAACTGCGCAGACAAGGAGAAAGGTGCATACACTGGCGAAGTTTCTGCCGAAATGGTAAAGAGCACTGGCGCACAGTATGTAATCCTCGGACACTCTGAAAGACGTCAGTACTACAACGAGACTCCGGAAATTCTGAAAGAGAAAGTGCTCCTCGCACTGAAGAACGGACTGAAAGTCATCTTCTGCATCGGCGAAACTCTCGAAGAGCGCGAGGCCAACAAGCAAAACGAAGTTGTAAAGGCTGAACTCGAAGGCAGCGTATTCAACCTCAGCGCTGAAGAGTTCAAGAACATCATTATCGCTTACGAGCCAATCTGGGCTATCGGTACAGGCAAGACCGCTACAGCTGAGCAGGCTGAAGAAATACACGCATACATCCGCAGCATCGTAGCTGAGAAATACGGCAACGAGACAGCAGAGGACACAACTATCCTCTACGGCGGAAGCTGCAAGGCAAGCAATGCTCCTGAGCTGTTCGCAAAACCTGACATCGACGGTGGACTCATCGGTGGCGCTTCTCTGAAAGCCGCTGACTTCAAAGGCATCATCGACGCTTGGAAGAAATAATCTGAATCAATAAAAAACAGGCGGACCGGCATCGAATCACAGTGCCGGGCCGCCATTTTACAAAACCCATACACACAAGATGAAACGATTCGTCATAATCCTTACTCTCACATTTGCAGTAGCAGCTCTGGGCAACGCACAGACCTATCTGCAACACCTGCAGGAAAAAAGAAACGGACAGGGTAACGTAACGGTGACACAAAGCAAAGAGATTGACGAATTGGTGAACAAAGCCAACACACTCTCCGTCAATACGCCTCCTGCAACAGTAAAGCAAAGCGAAAAGACTTCCGGTGGCACAGAACACAAAAAAGACGCCGCTCAACCGGAAAAGACAACCGCAACCGAAGGTATTCACGACATGAATGAGGAAGCGGAAAGTCCGGTCGTGGACACACGTAAGAAGGTCATGCGCAAAAGCTATAAGGTCGACGGATACAGAGTTCAGGTATTTGCCGGAGGCAACTCAAGAAACGACAAAGTAAAGGCACAGCGCATAGGCAACGATATCAAGCAGGCATTCCCCGAACAGCCGGTCTATGTGCACTTCTATTCTCCGAGATGGATATGCCGTATCGGCAACTTCAGAACATTCGAAGAAGCCAACAACATACTGCACCAGATTCAGAAAATGGGCTACAAACAGGCGTGCATCGTAAGCGGAAAGATAACTGTACCTTATTAAATAAGTAATTTCATAAAGTCGTGTATGAAGGCAACAGGCATATACGATAAACACATCACACAATGAATCCCGAAACAGAATACCGCGAGGGCCTCGAAGAACTCGCAGCAAACTACAAGAATATACTACAGCTTCTCGGCGAAGACACCGAGCGTGACGGACTTCAGAAAACTCCCATGCGGGTGGCAAAAGCCATGCAGGTGCTCACACGCGGATATACGCAAGACCCGCATAAAGTGCTTACAGACGCGCTGTTTGAGGAGAAATACAACCAGATGGTGATTGTAAAGGACATCGATTTCTTCTCTATGTGCGAACATCACATGCTTCCGTTCTACGGAAAGGCGCACGTGGCATATATCCCTAACGGCTATATCACCGGACTGAGCAAGATTGCACGCGTGGTCGACATATACAGTCACAGGCTTCAGGTTCAGGAACGACTTACACAACAGATAAAAGATTGCATCCAGAGCACATTGCATCCGCTCGGCGTAATGGTGGTGATCGAGGCAAAACACATGTGCATGCAGATGCGAGGAGTGGAAAAACAGAACTCAATAACAACGACAAGCGACTTCAGCGGAGCGTTCAACCAGGCCAAGACAAGAGAGGAATTCATGAACCTTCTGAGAGGAGAATCAAAAAAAATATAATATTTCATGCAAGATAAATTCACATCGTGCATTATAATATTATATACCAAAATAAAAATTAAATAAACAATATGAAAAATTTAAAATCTTTTACCGTTGCACTATTCTTATCCATTGTAACAGCATTCTCAGTTTCTTCATGTCTTGAAACAGAAAATACCGGTAATCCTTATCCGGAATTATCACTCAGCGACTCAATCGAAGCCGTAAACAATGCACTCGGCTCTTATACCGGAAAATTATACTACATAGACCCGACAAAGCCTTCCATCGACAGAGAAGACTCACTCGATATAAGCTGGAAAATAGAGAAAGAAGGAATGACAAGAGGTTATATGACAACCGAAAACTTCCCTATCAAGCCACTGGCACTCTATGTCACCAACACCACAAGCATGGACAAGTCTAAAGAAATACTGGACTCTGCGCCAAATCAGACTTATACCACCAGTGTTGTGCCTTATCTCAAGCTTGAAGTTTCAAACTCACTGTTCTTCCAGTACTCCATTCTTCCGAAGAAGAAAGACATGACATTCTATGTTGACTATAACGGCTCATCACATAGAGTAACAGTTACATTCGCAGAATACATCACTGATGCATCTGGCTACTACTATTATCCTGTTGCCTACAAGAAGGACAAACTGTTCCAGGGCAATATCATAATTGACAAGGTGACAGTTGACGCTACAGAACATGAAATAGGAACTGTCTTTGGAATAAAAGGTCATCAAACAATTATTGAATAAACGATGAAGTTCATTTCTTGGAACGTAAACGGCCTCAGGGCATGCATTACAAAGGGCTTTGAAGATTCTTTCAAAGCCCTTGATGCTGATTTTTTCTGTCTGCAGGAGACTAAGCTACAGGAAGGACAGACCGATCTGAAGTTTGAAGGATACGATTCTTACTGGAACTATGCAGACAAGAAAGGATATTCGGGTACGGCAATTTTCACAAAGCACAAGCCTTTGAGCGTAAGCTATGGAATCGGCATTGACGAACACGACCATGAAGGACGTGTCATCACTCTCGAAATGGAAGATTTCTTTCTCGTCACTGTCTATACGCCGAACTCTCAGGACGGACTGCGCCGCCTCGATTACCGAATGAAATGGGAAGACGATTTCCAGGCATATATAAAGGCTCTCGATGAAAGAAAACCGGTGATAATATGCGGTGACCTGAATGTCGCACATGAGGAGATCGACCTTAAGAATCCTAAAACAAACAGGATGAACGCCGGCTTCACAGACCAGGAAAGAGAGAAAATGACAGTCTTCCTCAACAGAGGATTCGTCGATACATTCAGAAACAAGTATCCCGACACCGTGAAATATTCATGGTGGTCATACAGATTCAAGGCCAGAGAGAAGAACGCCGGGTGGCGTATCGATTATTTCCTGATATCCGACAGACTGAAAGAACGCATGCGCGACGCTCTCATCCACAACGATATCTTCGGAAGCGACCACTGTCCTGTAGAACTCATTATAGAATGACAAAAGGCAGGAAACGGCCTTACCTTCTCATAGAAAACTGACAAAAATACTTCGGCGGACCTGTTCTGACATTTCAGACACAGGTCCGCCGAAGTATTTTATTATATCTTTCACCTCACCAGATGTACTTTGCCGCTAAGCCATACAGGCAGTTCTGGTCAGTCATACGGGCTTTCCGGCCATGCATTACCAAACAATTCTCCTCATGGTAAGAACGGAATGGACAGCCGGAATGCCGGATACGCTATTGCGAAACAGCACCCGTGACACCCTTGACAGGATCGCCAAAACCAGAGCGCGAAGCAGGATCGTACACTGCAACACTCACCATTGAGTCGGCACAACCATAATAAAGGAACCATTTTGAGCGGTGATATACGAGTCCCTCGATAAACACCGTACCGGCTACATACTGTCCGCTTTTCTCGAAGGCGGTCATGGGACGGAAGAAAGGCTTGTCAAGTCTGTCGAGATATTTCAATGGATCGGCCTTGTCAAAGAGCATCTGACCGGCTGCATAGGTGTTCGACGGATAATCGGTATCGCCAGATTCTCCTCCTGCATTCTTGCCATTATAAAACAAGACAATTCCTTTTGAAGTAAGTATAGCAGGCGGTCCACACTCAGTAAGCATACTGTCGAAGTATCCTTTGCGCGGTTCAGCCAGCTTTATAAGATTTCCTTCCGCATCGGTATATGGTGTCCACTCCACCAAATCGTCCGATGTGGCCGCACAAACCCACTGTTCTCCCCAATACATAAGATACTTCATCTTGCCACCGACAGACACTTTTGCAGCCACCTGACGCCCATTTCGTATTTCCGTAAGTATAGATCCCGACTTGCAGGCAAAGTCCGCGTATCGGCCGTTCAATGCGTGAAGAAAAGCCGGTCCGTGCTTTTTCCATGTCCTGAGATCGCGCGAAGTAGCAATGGAAAGCCTCGGTTTGTCATGATTCCACGATGTGTATGTCATCACATAAAGCGTCTTTCCACCAACCTTGGCAGCGACAACACGCGGGTCCTCGCATCCTCCGTCCCACTCATATTTGCGTGATATCTGTGTCGTATCAGGATACATCACAGGCAGCGCCTCCCTTTTGTCTATGTGCAGACCGTCGGACGTTTCTACAAGACCTATCCTTGACGTGCGTCCGCCGATGCCCGCAGCAGGGTTGTCCTCAGCCCTGTACAACACAAAAATCTTCCCATCCTTCACTACGGCAGCCGGATTGAATGTATCAGCCAGCTCCCATTTCACATCGGCCGACTTCATCGGACAGTGAAATACGCTCTCAGCCTTCGGTCTGATAAGAGGATTCACACCTTCAGGACGCTCAAAACCGCCAAACGCCCAATCCGGCAACGGATTGTCGTTGCCTGCATTCACTGTGAGACATGCCACCATAAGACATGCCGTAAACAACAAGTTTCTTTTCATGTATGGTTATCGTTAGTTAATAGCAAGGTTGCAAACATGCATAGATGTATAAATATATAACACTTATAAAAGCAATTAATTATCCGCAGGGCGGACATTTAACAAGTTTTGACTCAGCACAGCAGAAATTCAACGGTGACGGGCTTCAATGAAAATCAGCCGCATCAGTCCGGGAGTAGCGCTGTTTTCCTCTGCAGAAAGAAAGTGCAACCAGTGCACTTTCAGATTTTCAGTATCCCGCGATTTTTTCGTCCGAGTTTTCAGTTCTACCCCAAAAAATAAGCGAGAATTTGCGGACCGGCTCTCCGTCGGGCGCAAATACGCGAATTATCAGAGCTTCACATAAGTTACTGAACAGCAACAACTTATGTTTAACATCCATTTTTTCATGCTGCAATAAGCACCATTTCAGCATGCGATATTGCCCGTTTCAGGGCCTGAAACGCACAATATCACACCCTAAAACAGAAGAAATCACAGGCTAAAATGGGCATAAACGGAACGCAAGACTAATTATCCGGTATTCCACTATAGGGTATACCACAAGGCCGTACGGCCGAAACAGGCCTTTCTGGTACCGCAGTTAACATATCCTTACATCTCTTTTGCGATTTTATTTTGTCAAAAAAAAGTCAAGAAAAACTGTAAGTCCGTCGCATGAGTTTTCTTTAAAAAAGCCGATATAAGGCATGGGAAGAGAAACGCGAATAATGCTCTCTTCTTGCGATGATGATTTACCGACTGTAGCAACGTGAACTTAACGTGAACGGATGTGCATAAAACCGCGCATTTTCATGAAATGTTTCATCATCCTGCGGCAATAATTAATTCCGAACAAAGACGCACAGAATTTCCACAGACAGCGAGTTTTTACGCCATGAAACAACAAAGCGAGGCACGTTTCTCACGAGACATGCCTCACTCTGTTTTTTGATTCATAGTGTTTGGAGTATGTTTGTTCCAAATTAGAGAGAGATTGACGAGGTCAAAAAGAGATTCGAGAAGACACATTTACTGCTGTCGCGGCAGGCAAAATTGCCGTCTTCTGCTTTTTGACGGTGCAAATTTATACTTTTAAATTGTAACTTACACTATTTTTTAAAGTTATTTCAAAATTAATTTCAGGGCTGATTTCGATTGTCACAAACAGCACTTCTTTTAATTTAAAACATAATAAATAAGCATCATTCTCTATCAATTTGCAAACCGCATATATTTCAATAGCTTATACACATATACAATCCGTGACATTATGATACAATAAAGCACATATGCAAAAATTATACATAACGCCACAAACCGGCATAATTACAATTCATAATCAACATGACCGTCAATTGTCAAAACTCATCATACCATTGAAAGCGATAGCCTCGCGCGACGCAGGAAACACATCGAGCGTAGCATGGCCGTCGTCAGCGACGTACAACAGATACTGATATCTGTCTTCGGAATTGGTGACTATAATATCAATCTTAGTGCCCTTACCGTCCGATGAGCGCGATTCATTATATTGCTGCATTACTCCGTCAAAGTCCAGTCCGTCGCCTCCGCCGTAAGGAACATTATACGCCCGGCCCACATAGGGCAGACACGAATATATGGAATCGCCCGAAATGTGGAGATAATAGCCTCCGTCGAGATGACGGCTTGACACACGTCGCGGACGAATATACGTCATGTCTATGGTGTAATAACGGTCGTCCAGGGCTTTTCTCACGTTCTGTGCCGTCAGCGCCAGATTCTGTTTGCGCTGCTCTTCCGTTGTCCTGCCAGTGGCACATGCCATCAGCGTCAGTACAACAGCTATCAGAAAAACAATCTTTTTCATTACCATAATAATATAAAAATTAAACAATCATGTCTTCCGCATCTCTCATCACAAAGATACAATGCAGAACATCATACGGCTAATATAGCACAATTATACATCTTCACAACACAGCATTAGGAATATTTATCAATTAATCACATATTTATATCTCCACAACGGCCGATAAACAATCATGCCGCGGAGAGTCCTTACATATCAGACAGCTCCGCGGCATGACCTCTAACGGTTATTCAGGCTTATCTTACGACATATTTCCTGTCACCTATTATATATACGCCCTTAGGCAATCCTACAAGCGCTGCGTTGCGCTGCACACCGTCGCGTACCATAACTCCGGTGATGCTATACACACGCACAGTCTGTGCGGCATCGTCTGTCGTGACAGAACCGAGGCCTGTCGATGTGGTGCTGCGATAGAGAGCAACATACGCCTGAGCATTCTTGTAGCAAGCAAAACGCGGGGACGACACATTATAATATATCACACGGCCACTCACCGCAGCATTCTCTATCATCGCGTTGCCACCACTGAATGTTATGTCCCAACGCTCGTTGTCGCCTGTGACGCTCGCCGTAGAATAGAGTTTATTGCTTGAACCCGAATATGAAAGATATGTTCCGTTGTTCACATCACGCAGGGTGTATGCACCGGCTGTTCCTTCCAGTGTGAGTGCATGCACATTCTTTGCGTCGGCATCGTCGATGACCACCTTGCCGTCAGCAGCTGTCACTGCCGCACAACCTCTGATGTCACCACTCTGATCGCCCATCGCTACAGATTGATCAGTACCGTTCTGCTCATAAACAATCAGATAATTATAACCCGTAAGCAGATCATCTGTGGACGATATTTTCTCATAAGTCGCTCCCGTCGGTGTCGGTTCCGGATCTGGATCAGGATCCGGGCCAGGCGTTCCTTCCGGTTCCACGTAGTTGTCATAGCTGAAAGCCATGTCTGTCATTGTGCCCCATACATACTGTTCCAGTCCCGGATAGTCTACATACGGGTTACGGTTGTGCTGTATGCCATACACGGCATTGTTGCGGTCTATCTCCTTCTGGCTCACCGGATCTTCCTTCGCCCAGCGCAGGAGCATATCTACCACCCAATCAGCATATGCCGGATACTTGTTATGGGCAAGCATATCGCTGTTCCATCCGCTTATCTTGTCCTCATAGCATGTTGCCATGTAGAAGTAGATGCGCGCGAAATCGCCCTTATATTCATCGTTTGGTTCGAACACAATGTCAGAATATCCGGACACTGTACACTTACCCAACTTGCTGAATCCGCCGTTCGACTTATACTTCTCTCCGTTGGTTTCGCCGAATGGATAATTGCTTCTGCGTCCGTTCACATATCCGTCAGTAGGCACGAGATGGAACAAGTCGGTGTACATCGGAGATGCATCGTTGAACCAGCTTTTCGGGAAAGAATGCTCGCGGTTGTAAACGTCTCCCTCCTTACCATAACTTCCGGCCTGGTCTGCACCGAAAGTATAGTTTGTCGTACTCGAATACATGTCCCATACCTTGCCGTCGCTGCGACGGTCGGTAGTTCTGAAATCATCCCACAGATTATCATACGAACGCACTGTATGACTCTTTATTACCGACCAGAGTGCCGTTTTCAGCGCACTGCCTTTCTTTCCGTCGGCCTGCTGATAATAAGTACCGCTGTTGTTCGGACCCTGCGCGAACATCTGCACAAGCATGAACAATGCAGCAGTAAACATAATGTTTCTTTTGCTTATATTCATATCCTTATGTATTAAGTTGATTGTCGTGAGTTACAGTAAAATGCAGACTACAAAAATAAGCATTTTATAATCATCATGCAAGAGTTTGATACATTTTATGACATCAGCCATGACGTGACGTCCAATCGTCTTCAGAAAGCGTAAAACAATGCGAAACAAATACTGCCAACAACATATTACCGCACATACACAACATACGAGAACGAGCACATCTGTGCATACAAAAGAAAAGCGGGATGCAGATACTCCGCATCCCGCTCTATACTTATCCGGCCGCACAATGGACAGACATCCATATTACCAGAGCATCCATGCTGCTCCGTCAGCCGTGTTTCATGTCATTTCACAATATGCTTCTCACCGTCAACGACATAAATGCCGCTCTTCAGTCCGTCAAGTGCTTTATCTCTGGAGACATTGCTGCGCACCTGACGGCCGTCAACTGCATACACGTTGACGTATTTCTCAGCAGTCTCCTTATTAAAATTTTTGATACCGGTGCTCTCGTCTGTATTCACCAAATACTGCACGAGTTTTGCATACTCAGCAGCGTATGAAACCTGATGGAAAGCCTTTGTCTTGGTGTTCGATTCCCATCCGCCGAGCAGATTGTTTGGAAGGAATCCATCCTGCAGATAGTTGTCATATGCATAGTCAAGGTTGTCCTGGAAGTTATCGCAACCACGCTTTGCATTGTTGTCTTTCGCACCGAGACGGTTTTCGAACTCTGCGTAAGGCACAGCATCAACATATGCACGGAGCAGAACGTTGTTGAACCATGCGTTGAAACCGTTCAGAGCGTCTGTATCATAAGGGAACGGGAAGTAAGTCTCACCGTTTATTGTCTGGCGTGTGCCGCGGAAGTGCTCGTAAGAATCTGTTGCTATCTCCTTTGCCTCGTTGAGATAATACTCATCGCCTGTTGCAAGATAAAGGTCAACTGCACCGCAAAGCATTGTTCCTGTGTTGTATGTGTACTGTGTTCCGACCGGACCACCTATATCGACATGCTTGCGATATCTCACACCGTCAACTTCCTCATACTGTATTTCACCGATAACGCCACCGCACATGTCGTGGAAACATCCGGTCTTCTCATCATAAAGATGTTCCTTCTGCCATGCGTATACCTTCTTGGCATAGTCAAGATAATATTCATATTTGTTCACAGTCTTCGACGAACGTGTGTTGTCTGTGTTCACATAATAATGTGTGGTTGTCTCGTCGCTGCCCTTATACATCTCTGCGAGCCATACCAACGGCGAGATGACCGGCGAGTTGCTGCAGGCGTGCTTTGAGTTGTAACCGGGTCCCCAAGTGATACCTCCGTACTCGTTTCCGCGTGAATCTACACACACATCCCATCCGTCGAGAATATACTCGATAAGATATTCGGCACGTTTTTTATAAACTTCCTTACCGGTATTCTTGTAAGCGCGGATGAACTCGCGTGCCAGCCACATCTGGTCATCATAAACATTCTCGATGCCGGTCACTGTAGCCTCACCCGGTCTTGCACCACGGTGTACGCCGTAGATGTCATACCACTTTGTTGTGCGGGCATAAGAAACAAGCTCATAGCTACCTGCGTAATACCTTATTGATGAATAAAGGTCGTTCAGAAGATTCACATACTTTTCACGATCAAGTTCGTAAAACTCAGGTGCAACATCCTTCAGAGCTGTTATGCCTTCAAGAATAGAATTCACAGCCTCCATCACAGCTGTATAAGGCCATACGTCCGACGTTCCGTCCTCGTGGGTATGACGCTTGAGATCATAAACGTCCTTCATCTCCATTTTCATGCCGGCACCTGTAAAACACTTTGAAATCACGCCATCCACAAGTTCCATCGAACGTTCAAGATTGCGGATAGCAAGGGTTGTCTGTTCGTCATTGCCGTTGTTGCTGTCGGATGCAGGCATAGCCGATGCATTGAACGCAAACGCCGTGACAAACATTGCTAAAAACAGTTTCTTCATTGTAAATTAAGTTTTTTATTCATGCTCCGTTATGCAAAACCATTTATCGGAGATGAGTATGTTTAAGGAAAATGAACAATAAGCTGAATTATGGTAAAAAAAAGTCGGGATGACTGGACTCGAACCAGCGACCACACGCCCCCCAGACGTGTACGCTAACCAACTGCGCTACATCCCGTTTCTGCAAAAGCGTTGCAAAGGTAATCATTTTTATTTGTAATACGCAAACATGCCGCGACAAATACCGTATGTTTAACTAATTTTTACAATCGTCACATTCTGTATATAGCGCACCCTCTGAACCATCTATTGCCCACGTCAACACGCCTTCCTGACAAGCCCTAACATAACTGCACGCAATTCCACTACAGCACCGAAAAATGTATAAATATGCAATACGGACAGTAAAAAATTTTGACAACAAAAAATTGAAAAATAGAAACGAGATCACGTCTTTAATTACATAAAATATAAATATCCATACAACTTTGCATTCAAAATTTTTCGGTCGCATAGCAACAAAGACTTTTTCGCACCACAATAAGCAGCATTCCACACGTCATAATGAACCATAATGCCACATGAAACGGGCTGTTTTGAGACAAAACAAAGGCCATTCCGCACTGCCATCACCGGCGTTTCGCGTTACAGAAATACCCAAATAATTGACTGACAGTAATTTAGTAAAGCAGCTCAAAACTCGCGTATTTGCAACCAAACACCCTTTTATCCACGCCGACGACACTCTCGTCGGGTTGACGTCCAAACATAATGAATATTTATTCACAGTTTCTGCATATTCATACAAACGCAATACAGCTTAGCCCCACCCTTCATCCATATCCGTTACATGTCGTCCACGGTCCTATATACTACAGCAGGAGCCACTACATCCTCATATGTCTTAGAAAAACACAAAGTATCAGCTGCTTGTTATATAAATGCAAACACATGTCATACATAGTTAACATTTTTGGGCAGACAAAATATTTTAGTTACCTTTGTACCAAAAGAAATCCTGACTCTTCAAACTCAAACAATATGCAATACAACATATCCGCACCAAAACAAATAGACACTACCATAGCGCTGCCTGCATCCAAAAGCATCAGCAACCGCGCTCTGATAATACACGCCCTGTCGGGAGGCGACACTCTGCCCGATAATCTTTCCGACTGCGACGATACGGAGGTGATACTACACGCGCTGGAGCATCGTCCGCAGACGGTTGATATCAAAGCAGCAGGAACGGCCATGCGGTTTCTCACAGCCTACTTCGCAGCTACTCAAGGCGAACATACCATCACCGGAACCGAGCGCATGAAACACCGCCCAATAGGTCCGCTCGTTGATGCGCTGCGCTATCTCGGAGCCGACATAGAGTATCTGGGCGAGGAAGGTTTCCCGCCACTGCACATCAGAGGCAGACAGCTCGACGGTGGACATGTGGAGATACCGGGCAATGTAAGCTCGCAGTATATCTCGGCTCTGCTTATGATCGGTCCTGCTCTTACCAACGGACTGGAACTGAAGATGACCGGCGAAATAGTATCGCGTCCGTACATTGATCTCACGCTCTGGATGATGCGCGAATTCGGAGCAGACGCCGACTGGAGCGAGATGGACACTGTCACTGTGAACGCCAAGCCCTACATACAACGCCCATACACAATAGAGAGCGACTGGAGCGCGGCATCCTACTGGTATGAGATGCTTGCACTGTGCGGCGACGAAGAGTCCTCAATAAGACTAACCGGTCTTTACGACGGCTCCAAACAAGGCGACTCTGTGGTGAAATACATATTCTCGCTGCTCGGAATAAAAACTCTCTTCGAGTCGAAAGAGGAAGGACGCGCCACAACCGTCACCCTTAAGAAGGTGCCCTGCATGCTGCCAAGACTCGACTACGACTTCATCAGTTCGCCCGACCTTGCGCAAACGGTTGTTGTAACATGCGCCATGAGAGACATTCCATTCCGCTTCACCGGACTGGCGAGCCTCAGAATAAAGGAAACCGACCGCATAAGCGCGCTGAAGAACGAACTGCGCAAACTTGGTATAGCTCTCACCAACGAGAACGACGACACGCTATGCTGGGACGGACAACGCTGCGAACCATCCGGCCCGACATTCGACACATACGAAGATCACCGCATGGCACTCTCGCTGGCACCGGCAAGTCTCATGGCTGGTGACATCAATATAAACAATCCGGAAGTGGTGTCGAAATCATATCCACACTTCTGGAACGACCTGCGCAAGGCCGGATTTATTATAAACGAAAGACCGTAAAACACCGACATGTCCGTACTCTGGATTACACTTACAGGCGTCCTGTTGCTTGTAGCAGGACTTATATGGAGCCGAATGAACATAGGCGGCACCGGAAACAACGACAATACTGCGTCCTCATGCGCCACATGCGACGGCACATCAGCCAAATGCGAACAGGAATGCATGATGGAAGCCGCCACAAAAGAGATAGAATATTTCGACGACGAGGAACTCGACAAATTCGCCGGACGGCAGTCTGACAGCTACGATCAGGAGGAAGTTGAACAGTTCTGCGAGGTGTTGCACACCATGCGTCAGGACGAAGTACAGGCCTGGTGCCGCAGCCTCACCCTGCGTGGCATATCCCTGCCCGACGAGCTGAAGGACGAAGTGATAATGCTTATAGACGATGAACATTCTTGAATACAGCTTTTTCCAGAACGCGCTCATCGGTTCGGTGCTGGCAAGCATCGTATGCGGACTTGTCGGAACATACATTGTGACGCGCCGCCTCACATTCATCAGCGGCGGCATCACACACGCCTCGTTCGGCGGCATAGGTATCGGCGTGTTCCTAGGCATCAATCCCATATTCTCGGCAATGATATTCTCGGTGCTCAGTGCATTCGGCATACAGTGGCTGTCGCGTCGCGGTAATGTGCGCGAAGATTCTGCCATTGCCGTGTTTTGGGCCTTCGGTATGAGCATCGGCATACTGTTCTGTTTTCTCGCGCCGGGTTTCGTACCCGACCTGCCGTCGTTTCTCTTCGGCAGTATACTGACTATCGAAAGCGGCAACCTGTGGTTGCTGGCCACACTCTGCCTTATCACACTGTTCCTGTTCACAGCCTACTACCGCACGATTGTCAGCACAGCATTCGATCCGGAGTTCGCACGCTCACAGCATTTGCCAGTAAGCCTCATCGAATACACAATGATGGCGCTCATCGCCATGACCATAGTCTCAACGCTGCGCATGGTAGGCATTGTGCTGGCAATGAGTCTTCTGACCATTCCACAGATGACAGCCAATCTCTTCACATACAATTTCGGACGCATCGCTGCATACAGTATACTCATCGGTTGCATCGACTGCATAATGGGACTGGCGTTGTCCTACTGGCTCAATGTTCCGTCTGGAGCATCCATTATTTTTGTAAGTATCGTCATTTATTGTCTTTGCAAGGCAATAAAATACGTACTCAAGCAGTTAAATAAGAGTGAAACATCACAACACTAAATACTTAGCCATACTCATGGCTGCCGCATGGCTCATGATAATGGCCGCTTGCTCTACGCAGAAAAACACTGCGAAGAGCAGATGGTGGCATGCCTTCAACGCCAGATACAACACCTATTACAACGGCTCACTGGCATACATCGACGGTTCGCTGGAGAAGGAAAACGGCAACCGCGACAACTTCACGGAGATGCTGCCTCTTTATACCGTAGGCAACAAGAACAGCCGTGAACTGGGCAAAAGCAACTTCGACCGTGCGATAGAAAAATGCCAGAAGGCGATAAAACTGCACAGCATAAAGCGCAAGCCGGTATGGACTAAAAACAGAAAGAAGACCGAAAAGGACCTGGAATGGCTCGGACGCAAAGAGTATAACCCTTTCCTTTGGAAGGCATGGCTGCTCATGGGCCGCTCACAGTTCAGCAAAGGCGACTTCGACGAGGCCGCCTCAACATTCTCATATATGAGCCGTCTGTATCAGACACAGCCAGCCATATATGGTAAAGCAAGGGCGTGGCTGGCCAAATGCTACCTTGAGGAAGGCTGGATATACGATGCTGAGGACGTAATACGCAACATGCAGCGCGACTCCATACACTGGCAGGCACGCAAGGAGTGGGACTACACATACGCGAGCTACTACATACACACCGGTGACTATGAAAAAGCAGTACCCTATCTGCGTAAAGTCATTAAGCACGAAATGCGCAGCAAGCAGCGTGCACGTGAGTGGTATCTAATGGGACAACTGCAGACCGCACTCGGCAACAAGACTGAAGCGATGAAAGCCTACAAGCGTGTAATAAGACAGAACCCGCCATATGAGGTGGAGTTCAACGCCCGCATAGCCATGACCGAGGTGATGTCAGGCAACCAGTCGAAGAAAATGATAAGACGGTTGAAGCGTATGGCCGCCTCAGACAAGAACAAAGACTATCTGGATCAGGTGTACTACGCCATTGGAAACATATATCTCGCCCAGAAAGATACGCTCAACGCCATCACTGCATACGAGAAAGGAAACAGCGGATCAACCCGCAACGGCATTGAAAAAGGTGTGCTGCTGCTCAAACTTGGTGACATATACTGGAACCGCGAACGCTACAACGACGCACAGCGTTGCTATGGCGAAGCGATAGGTCTGCTCGACAAGGAACGTAAAGACTACGAGCAACTTTCACGCCGCTCACAGGTTCTCGACGAACTTGTGCCTTACACAGACGCTGTCCATCTGCAGGACTCACTCCAGGCACTGGCAAAAATGGACGAGAAACAGCGCAACGAAGCCATCGACCGCGTGATAGAAGCTCTGAAGAAAAAGGAAAAGGAAGAACAGGACAAACTGGCTGAGCAGAAAGCGCAAGAGGTAATAGCGCAGAACGGAGGCACTGTGGACAACATGAACAACAACAATCAGCAGACTCCCGGACAGACAAACAAAAATTCGGTGTGGTACTTCTACAACCAGATGGCAGTGAATCAAGGTAAAGCCGAGTTCCAGAAGAAATGGGGAAAGAGAGAGAACGTAGACAACTGGCAGCGTGTCAACAAGACCGTCGTGGCCTTTGGCGAACAGCAGGAGATGACCGAAGAACAGCTCGACTCCATAGCAAAGGCCGAAGCCATAGCCGATTCACTCGAACTGATAGCCGATAGCGCGCAGAACGATCCACACAAACGAGAGTACTATCTCAAACAGATACCGTTCACAGAGGAACAGGTACAGGCCAGCAATCTTATAATAATGGACGGCCTCTACAACTCCGGTGTAATATTCAAGGACAAACTCGACAATCTGCCATTGAGCGAAAAGGCTCTCAGACGTATCACCGACAGCTATCCGGAATACGAGAACATGGCCGACGTGTTCTATCATCTGTTCCTGCTCTATTCGAGAATGGGCGACTCGCAGACAGCCGAAACGTATGTTGAAAAGTTGAAACAGAACTATCCGGAAAGCCCTTGGACAACACTGCTCACCGATCCATATTTCGTTGAAAACGCCAAATTCGGCGAGCATATAGAGGATTCCATCTACGCAGCAACCTACGATGCGTTCAAGGCTGACCGTCTGCAAGAGGTGGCGGCTAACTTGAAAATATCCGAAACACGCTTCCCGCTCGGAGCCAACCGCGACAAATTCATATTCATCGGAGGTCTCGGAAAACTCAACGAGGGTGATGCTGAAGGATGTGTGAACGACATGAACATGCTCGTAGCAAAGTTCCCGCAAAGCGAACTGAGTAATCTTGCCGGCATGATAGTGAACGGTGTGAACGCAGGACGGAAAATATACGGCGGCAAATTCGACATGAGTAATGTATGGGAACGCCGCACCGAGGCTCTCACTCCGGCCGACTCTACCGCCGAAAAGACGCTTTCGAACGAACGGAACACCAACTTCCTGTTCATCTTCGCATACAGCCCAGACTCCGTGAACGAAAACAAACTACTCTACGAACTGGCAAGATACAACTTCACAAGCTACATGGTGCGCAACTTCGACATCGTGATAGAACCGGCTGAAGGCGTGAACAGAATGACCGTATCAGGATTCAGAAACTACGACGAGGCCCTGCAGTACGCACGACAACTGTATGCTCAACAGAATATAATACGTCAGGCAGCACACAGCCGCACTATAATAATAAGTGAGATAAACCTGCCTCTGCTCGGCACAAAATACAGTTACGACGACTACGACAAGTTCTACAACAAACACTTCGCACCGCTAAAGGTTAGTACACTGCATCTGCTGACAGAGCCTGCTGAGATAACTACAGTGAGAAGGAAGGAAGGCGAGCCGACACAAGAGGAAATAGACCAGTTGCTCGACAACGGTACATTCATTGACAACGGACTTGACGTGGAACCTGCAGACAACGGAACGATAATCGTACCTGAAGAGAACGCACCTGCAGAAGAAGCCGGTGAAACAGTTATACCTGCTGAAGACAACACCGGTAAAGACGAAACACAGGACGGAACTACAATTGTACCCGAGTCTGAAGAGAAGAACCCGCAGGAAAAGAATGACGAACTCAAGCAGGAAGACAATATGATGAACCCTGTGACGGACAGCGTGAAGGACGAAAAGAAAGACGAGTCCAAGCAGGAAGAAAACATGATGAATCCTGTGCCGGACAGCGTGAAGGATGAAAAGAAAGACGAGTCCAAACAGGAAGAAAACATGATGAACCCTGTGCCGGACAGCGTGAAGGATGAAAAGAAAGACGAATCCAAACAGGAAGATAATATGATGAACCCTGTGCCGGACAGCGTGAAGGATGAAAAGAAAGACGAATCCAAACAGGAAGAAAACATGATGAACCCTGTGCCGGACAACACCAAGAACGAAAAGAAAGATGTCTTGACCGAACCGGACGACTCGATAATCATTCCTCTGGAGGATCTTAAGGACGACAACACGGAGAATGCCAAGCCGAAGGAAGAACCGAAACAACCTCTGAAGAAGGAGAACGACGACAGCAAGACCGCTCCCAAGAAACAGCAGGAGGAAAACAAGCAGCAGGAAGAAAAGCTGCCGGCCCAACAGCTGGAGGACGAGTTCTACTTCGAAGATGACTTCCAGGACACCGGCAACAAGAAAAAGAAGGACACTCCGGACGTGATATACGACGAATACTACGATCTGGAAGGCTTCTGAACCGGAGGTCTGTAAGACGTCCGGACGGCATCCGCAGAACATCAACAAACACAGAAACACTCAGCAACAAAACATCAGACATATGACAAACGGTTTGTTATTATGGGTGGATGATGAGATAGAACTGCTCAAGGCACACATCATCTTCCTCGAGAAAAAAGGCTACGAAGTCATCACCGTGAGCAATGGTATCGACGCCATTGACAAATGCCGGCAGACAACATTCGACCTTATATTGCTCGACGAGATGATGCCCGGCCTCACAGGACTCGAGACTCTGCAGCAGATAAAGGAGATATCGCCCGCCACACCGGTGGTGATGGTGACGAAAAGCGAGGAGGAGAACATCATGGACCAGGCTATCGGATCGAAGATTGCCGACTACCTCATAAAACCGGTGAACCCCAACCAGATTCTGCTGACGCTGAAAAAGAATATCCACAAGAAGCAGATTGTGACAGAAGTGACACAGACCAGCTATCAGCAGAACTTCGGAAACATAGCCATGCAGATAATGGAGAGCCGCACATACGACGACTGGGTGGACATATACAAGCGTCTGGTGCACTGGGAACTGGAGCTGAGCAGCACCAACAGTTCGATGACCGAGACGCTGCAGATGCAGAAAGAGGAGGCAAACATCGGCTTCGCCAAGTATGTGAAGAATAACTACATGGACTGGATGACGGCCTCAGGCGACGCGGAACGTCCGCTCATGAGCCCCGACATATTCAAGAAAAAGGTGTTCCCGCTGCTCAACAGCGGCGAGAAAGTGTTCCTCATCGTTATCGACAACTTCAGATACGACCAGTGGCGCGTCATCGCACAAGAGGCCGGCGACATGTTCGACATCGACGAGGACATGTATATGAGCATACTGCCTACAGCCACCCAATATGCGCGCAACGCCATATTCAGCGGTCTGATGCCGAGCAGGATTGCCGAGATGTTCCCCGAACTGTGGGTGGACGAGGACGAGGAGGAAGGCAAGAACCTCAACGAGGAACCACTGATAAGGACACAGATAGAACGCTTCAGGCGTCACGACTCGTTCAGTTATCACAAGATAAACGGAACGGCAGGTGGAGAGAAGATAATAGAACGTCTGAACGAACTGCTCAGAAACGACCTCAACGTGATTGTGGTGAACTTCATCGACATGCTCTCACATGCCCGCACAGAGTCGAAGATGGTACGCGAGCTGGCCAACACCGAGTCGGCCTACCGCAGCATAACGCTCAGCTGGTTCCAGCACTCGGTGATGAGCGAGCTGCTGAGAAAACTGTCGGAGACCGACTGCAAGGTTATAATAACGACCGACCATGGCAGTATCCGTGCGTCGAAAGCTGTGAAGATTGTGGGCGACCGCAACACCAACACCAACCTGCGGTACAAACTGGGCAAGAACCTGAACTTCAGTTCGAAGGACGTATTCGTGATAAAAGACCCGCGCAAGGCACAGTTGCCGGCGCCGAACCTCAGCACAGCGTACGTGTTTGCCACCGGAAACTCCTTCTTCGCATATCCGAACAACTACAACTACTACGTGTCCTACTACAAGAACACGTTCCAGCACGGCGGCATTTCGATGGAGGAGATGCTCATACCGCTGATAACTCTCACATCAAGAAAACGATAAAAACAAAAAGATATGGAAATAAAAATCAACTCGCTCGACCAGATAGGCGCTGCCGCAGAACAGTTTGTGGCATGCATGAAAGACGCCAGAGTGTTTGCATTCTACGGCAAGATGGGCGCAGGAAAGACTACATTCATCAAGGCTGTGTGCGAATGCATGGGCGTGAAGGAAGTCATCACATCGCCGACATTCGCCATAGTGAACGAATACCAGTCGGAAACAACAGGCGGACAGATATTCCACTTCGACTTCTACCGCATAAAGAAGCTGGAGGAGGTGTACGACCTCGGCTACGAAGAATACTTCTACAGCGGCGCTCACTGCTTCATAGAGTGGCCAGAACTGATAGAAGACCTGTTGCCTGAAGACGCAACAAGAGTGACAATAAAGGAGAACGAGGACGGCAGCCGTTCTGTGATAATCTGACACAGAGACAGCAAGCAGCCGACATACCAAGACATGGTGCAAATCGACACGTAGCACAGCGCCACGTAAAAACAACCATACACAGACACAACAGCATTCACACGGACCGGACACCGGCGTGCGGATGCTGTTTTTAATTTACCCTTTCCGGCACGAAGAAAAACGCCCGTACCGCACTGACAATATGTCACCACCACCCCTGCATCATTATTTTATCCACCACAGACTGCCATCCGGATACATCCAGACTGCCATTCTGCCACACCACGACGTCACTGCCTCGCCGCATCTGAGAACTCGTCAAACCACCCTCTCCGACTTTTTGTCAGACATGACAAACTGAAGAAAATGTATATTTATGCAATTTCAGAAGTAAAAAATTTTGACAAAAAAAATTCGCGAAATAGAAAACGAAAATCGGTCGCGACACTGTCAGAAAACACTAAAAAGCCTTTTTAACAACCGAACAGAACGACTGAAAAATCAGAAATTTCAAGCTGCCCGCGCGATATTGCCCGTTTGGCACTGCGAAAAAGTCCATTTGATGCCTCAATATAGAGCATATCACGCCATGAAACGGGCTTTATCGCACTCTAAAACAGGCCATTTCGCAACACCGGAAACAGGCCATCGGGACACATGAATGCGTAACCCATTGTACGACAACAGATTGCGCAACCCTCTCAAAACTCGCGTATTTGCGACCGAAAAATCTGTCGTGCGTTCCATCGATACTCTCAGCGAGTTGACGATGTATAAATATTCATCGGCAATCATGAGAATGTATATTTATGCAAAAATTCGTATCACGCACACGGCAGGCCTTTCACACCATATGACAGAATCTCTGCCCGATGCCCGGCACAACTCTACGAACGCCCCGCTCCACCGCAGACAGCACACAGACCACACCCATGAGCATGAAAAAAGGTATGCCCCGGCACAGCCGGAACATACCCAACATTTCACATATCTTTACTCGGCGTTACTTCAGAAGAGCGTCAAACTTCTCCTGCAGCACAGCCTTTGTGGTGGCACCTACGAACTTATCCACGAGCTCACCGTTCTTGAAGAAGAGCAGTGTCGGGATTGTGCGCACACCGAAGTCGGATGCAATCTCGTCGTTCTCCTCAACGTCGCACTTTCCTACAACGATTTTTCCGTCATAGTCGTTGGCGAGTTCAGAAATAACGGGCGAAAGCATGCGGCACGGTCCGCACCATGTGGCCCACAGGTCAACAACCAAAGGCAGTTCGCCATTCTTGTAACTCTCGAAATTCTCAGTTGTAATCTTAACTTCCATTTTCTTATATTGATTTGATGTTATTTCTTTATGACGACATGTTCTGTCACATTAGACATAATGCAAAGACCATGCCACTTTTAGTTCAACATATATGTCAGTGCCGGACAACTCTCAATGTATGATATCAGCGAAGCGTTGACGTCTACCTCGTTTCCCCTGCTCGCAAGCAGCACATCCCTTTTGCGCTCCGCGTCGTACACCTGGAAGTAGAGCGGAATACGTCCCGGATTGTTCTTGACGACTGTCGCCAGGTCGTTCATCTGCGTTTCGTCCAGCACCGATGTGTTCACGGCTATGGTCAGTTTTTCTATATATTTGTCCTTCACATCGCTGAGGAAATCGACGCTCTGTATGCGTATGTCCAATATGTCTGCATTGTCCCGGAAACGCTGCACGCACTTCGCTGTCACGTAAACAGTGTATCCCTCCTTGAACATATGCTGCCACTTGACCCACTCGTCGTTGAAAAGTGCCAGTTCACCCGCGCCCTCAAAGTCTTCGATTGTCACAAAACCGAAAGGTTTGTTGGTCTTAGCCGACCAGCGTGACACAACGCCCGTCACCATTCCACCGAACGAAAGCGTGGCAAACTTGGCCAGTCTCTTCTTGTCGGCATCACGTCCTATCTCCGAACAATGCAGGTTACACAGCTTGTTCAACACTACAGCGTAGTCGTCGAGCGGATGGGCCGAAAGATATATTCCCACGAGATCACGCTCCTTGTTGAGTTTCTCTATCGTGCTCCACGGCTCACCCTGAGGCACCTGTGGCTTGGCTATGTCAACTGCATCGAATCCTCCGAAAAGCGAATTGCGCGCCTGCATCATCTCCATCTGGTAGAGCTGGCCGTAGCGCACGAGCGTATCGAGAAAAGTCTCTCCCTTTGTTGTCACTCCGAAATACTGCTCGCGCTTTATGCCGAAGCTGTCGAAACCTCCGCTCAATGCGAGACTTTCGAACGCCTTACGGTTGACTGCCGATAGATTGACACGCTGTGCGAAGTCGTAGATATCCTTGTAAAGGCCGTTCTTCTCGCGCTCATCTATGATCGCCTGAGCCGCCGAGTCGCCCATGCCCTTCACAGCCGCGAGGCCGAAACGCACCTCACCCTTCTTGTTGGCGCTGAACTTGTGACGGCTCTCATTGACGTCCGGACCAAGACATTTTATACCCATGGACTTACATTCGCTCATCAGTTTGGTTATCTTTCCTATATCATTGAGGCATCGGCTCATGTTTCCGGCCATGAATTCGGCAGGATAATGGGCCTTGAGGTAGGCCGTCTGATATGCCACCCACGAATAGCACGTAGCGTGACTCTTGTTGAACGCGTAGGAAGCGAACTTCTCCCAGTCGGCCCATATCTTCTCGAGCACCTTCGGATCGTGACCGTTGGCCTTTCCGCCTTCGATGAACTTCGGCTTCATCTTGTCTACGATGTCCTTCTTCTTCTTACCCATCGCCTTACGCAGGGCGTCGCTCTCGCCTCGCGTGAAGTTGGCGAGCTGACGCGACAGAAGCATGACTTGCTCCTGATATACGGTGATGCCGTAGGTGTCCTTAAGGTATTTCTCCATGCAGGGGATGTCGTATGTAATCTTCTCCTGCCCGTTCTTACGCCGGATGAACTGCGGAATGTAGTCCATAGGCCCCGGACGGTATAGGGCGTTCATGGCGATGAGGTCCTCGAACACAGTAGGTTTGAGCTCGCGCAGATACTTCTGCATGCCGGCAGACTCAAACTGGAAGGTACCGACGGTGCGTCCTTCCTGATACAGTTTGTATGTAAGCTCGTCGTCAATCGGTATGTTGTCAAGATCAACTTCAATTCCTCTGGTAATCTTTATATTGTCCACCGTTTCCTTAAGGATGGACAGTGTGCTCAGTCCGAGGAAGTCCATCTTTATCAGTCCGGTCTCTTCTATCACATGACCGTCGTACTGCGTGGCCAGAAGTTTGTGTCCGGGATCGGCCTTGTCTTCGGCAGTGCTCACCGGAACCCAGTCGCTTATGGCGTCGCGACAGATGATTGTACCACACGCATGGATACCCGTACCACGCACGGTTCCCTCAAGCATCTTGGCATAACGTATGGTGTTGCTCATCTGCGGATTGGTGCTTGCCTCAGCCTCACGCAGTTCCGGCACCGCCTTGATGGCATTCGGCAGATTCATTTTCATGTTATCCGGCAGACGGTCTGGTATTGCCTTGCACAGTCTGTTGGAAATATCGAGCGGCAGTTTCTCCACACGGGCGACATCCTTTATGGAGTTCTTGGTAGCCATTGTGCCGTAGGTGATGATGTGTGCCACCTTGTCGTGACCGTACTTGTCCTCCACCCATTCGAGCACACGGCCTCGGCCGTCGTCATCGAAGTCGGTGTCAATATCAGGCAAAGATATTCGGTCAGGATTCAGAAAACGCTCGAACAGCAAGTCATATTTTATCGGGTCTATCTTTGTAATGCCAAGACAGTAGGCCACAACCGAACCGGCGGCCGAACCACGGCCCGGTCCGACGAGCACGCCCAGTTCGTTACGGGCGGCGTTGATGAAGTCCTGCACAATGAGGAAGTAGCCCGGGAAACCCATCGTTTTCATAATGTGAAGCTCGAACTTCACTCGTTCTGCAACCTCGTCGGGTATCGGATCGCCATACAGACGCTTCGCTCCGTCATACGCAAGCTTGGCAAGATAGTCAGCTTCGAACTTTATTCGGTATATCTTCTCGAATCCGCCGAGATGTTTTATCTTCTTGTCGGCCTCTTCCTTCGGCAACGGATTTTCTCCGTTCTCGTCGGTTGTGAATTCTTCATACAGTTGCTGCTCGGTGTATTTTCTCCTTACATCCTCCTCTGTTCCGAATTCGGCAGGTATCGGGAAGAACGGCATGATAGGATCATGGTCGATGCTGTACATCTCCACTTTGTCGAGTATCTCCAGCGTATTGGCCATAGCCTCCGGCACATCACTGAACACCTCGTTCATCTCAGCCCGCGTCTTGAACCACTCCTGCTTCGAATATAGCATTCGTTTCGGATCGTCCAGATCCTTGCCCGTAGCAAGACAGAGCAAGTGATCGTGCGCTTCGGCGTTGTCCTGATCCACGAAGTGTGCGTCGTTCGTGCACACCAGCTTCACTCCATACTCCTTGGCGAGTTCCATCAACACCTTGTTGGCCTTCTGCTGGAGAGGGAACGTCTCCCTGTTCGCCCGTATTCTAGGATCCTTCACCTCGTGCCTTTGCAACTCAAGATAATAATCATCGCCGAAGACCCGCTTGTGCCACTCTATCGCCTCACGCGCTCCGGCAATGTCATCTTTCAATATCTTCGACGGCACTTCGCCCGCTATACACGCCGAACAGACGATAAGGTCTTCGTGATAGCGCTCGAGGTCGTATCTGTCCGTACGCGGACGCATATAATAACCGTCCACCCATGCGCGCGAAACGAGCTTTATGAGATTCTTGTAACCATTGTAGTTTTTTGCGAGAACAATGAGGTGATAGCCGCTCATGTCGCCCAATTCCTTCACCTTGTCCTCTTTACGGCGGTGCGCCACATACATCTCACATCCCAGAATGGGCTTGAACGGCTCTTCTCCGGCCGCCTTACGTTTTTTGTTTATGCCCTTGCAATAATTGAAAAATTCCTTTATTCCAAACATATTGCCATGGTCTGTGATAGCCATGCCTTTCATTCCATCGCCCACGGCCTTATCTACAAGGCGCTGGACACTGGACTGTCCGTCAAGAATAGAGTAATAAGTGTGAACGTGCAGATGTATGAAATCTTCCATTTTCAAGCAAAATTTGATTTCAAAGTTACCACTTTAAAACTATACGGCCAAAAGAATGATATGAAAAATTTGCCCAATACTCAAAAAACAACTATCTTTGCAAAAAGATAGATGTACATCAACTGTTATGATAAAAAGAATTAAAAGACTAAAAAAAATACGTCTGCACCGTGAAGGCACGGACACACTTCTATACGGATTCATCGTTCTTGCAGCCATAGCATTACTGTTATGGCGTGGTCTTGACAACAAACTCCCGTTCTGGTTCTTTGTTGCCGTGGCTGTGGCACTATATGGTGTGGTTGTCAACTTTTTCCGCTGTCCCATCAGATATTTTCCTCAGGAGGACACCGAGAACATCGTTGTAGCACCTGCCGACGGCCGTATCGTCGTCATAGAAGAAGTGGACGAAGACCAGTATTTTCATGAAAAGCGAATCATGATAAGCATTTTCATGAGTCTTTTCAATGTTCACGCCAACTGGTTTCCGGTTGACGGCCGTGTGAAACTTGTACATCATCAGAACGGAAACTACCATAAGGCGTGGCTTCCGAAAGCAAGTGAGGAAAACGAACACTCCGACATAATCATCACAACACCCGACGGCAAGGACATACTCTGCCGTCAGATAGCCGGTGCGATGGCGCGCCGCATTGTCACTTACGCCAAAGAGGGCGAGGAATGCTACATCGACGAACACTTGGGATTCATCAAGTTCGGTTCGCGTGTGGACGTTTACCTCCCGTTGGGAAGTGAGGTTTGCGTAAAGATGGGTCAGAGCACAACCGGCGACCAGACAATAATAGCAAAACTGAAATAACAGAACTGTTATATAACAGATAGCAAATGCCTAATCCAATAATAAGAAACATCCCCAATGCCATAACCTGCTGCAACCTCATCTCAGGCTGCATAGCAACCGGATATGCCTTCATGCTCAATGCGAAAATGGCTCTTATCTGGATTATCATTGGTGCGGCGTTCGACTTTTTCGACGGCATGAGCGCGCGGCTTCTCAAAGTGTCGTCGCCCATCGGCAAGGAACTCGACTCACTGGCCGATGACATCACATTCGGTTTTGCACCTTCGGCGATAGTCTTCTCACAACTCAGTGTGATGGACTATCCTGCATTTCTCGAACCAACAAGACAATTTCTGCCATTCATAGCATTCATAATGGCGGCATTCTCTGCACTCCGTCTGGCAAAATTCAACCTCGATGAACGTCAGACAACATCATTCATCGGTATGCCTACACCTGCCAACGCACTGTTCTGGGGTTCGCTCATAGCCACCCAGACACAATGGCTGGAAAGCTCACCATGGATGGTATTCGTGCTCATATTACTCCTTGCACTGTGCTGCTGGCTGCTTGTGGCCGAGCTACCGATGTTCGCCCTCAAGTTCAAACAGTGGGGATGGAAAGGCAACGAGATAAAATATTCATTCATCATATTATGCGCTGTCATGATAATATTGTTCGGATTTATCGGCAGTTTCAGTATTATCATACCGCTGTACGTCATTATTTCCGTCTTCACACAGTTCAGTAAGGCAAACGACAGCAACAATAAATAAATGACACTAAAATAATAAAAGAAAATGTTCGTTATCAAAATACTCCTTGTATTCTTCCTTATCTTCGCGATACTTATGGGTGCCACTCTATTCAGAATATATCGTAACGTACGCGACACACTGCATAGTTTCGGATTCAACAATACAAAAAAACACCGCACAACGTATCGCCCCAATACCACAAGGGAGGAAACAATACATACACACAACGCCAAACAGATGAAGAAAAAGATAATTCCGAAGGACGAAGGCGAGTATGTGGACTTCACCGAAGTGCGATAACCGACAGCAATACACGAAAAAGAATTGCTGCAAAAGAAATAACAGGAACGAACAGAACAGGAAACAAAACAACAATAGAGAACAATATAATATGCCGGTATGGAATTGACTCCATGCCGGCATATTTTGTATATATACCCATAAAATAAAAATCATCCCCACACCTATGGCATGAGGATGACTGTTTGATATAGTTCCGACGCCTGACAAACAACCGGGCGTCTTATGGAATACGATTTAGTTGTGAACGTAAGTACCGATGTCCTCGCCGTCCATAACACGCTTCAGATTACCGAACACATCCATATTGAAGACATATATCGGCAGATTGTTCTCCTTGCACATCGTTGTGGCAGTGAGGTCCATCACCTTCAGCCCGCGTGTATAAATTTCGTCGTAGGTTATGTCGCTGAACTTCGTGGCTGTCGGATCCTTTTCCGGGTCAGCAGTATATATGCCGTCAACACGTGTTCCTTTCAACATCACATCGGCTTCAATCTCAATACCACGCAACGACGAACCCGTATCTGTGGTGAAATAAGGAGAGCCTGTGCCGGCTGAGAAGATGCAGACATAACCTGCCTCCATGGCTTCGATGGCCTTCCACTTTGTATAGAACTCACCGATAGGTTCCATACGGATGGCCGTCAGCACCTTGGTCTTCACACCAATCGCACCGAGAGCGGAACTCAAAGCAAGCGAATTGATGACTGTTGCACACATTCCCATCTGGTCGCCCTTCACGCGGTCGAAGCCTTTAGACGCTCCGCTGAGACCGCGGAAGATGTTTCCACCGCCAATCACAATGCCGATCTGCACACCCATTTCGTGCACTTCCTTTATCTGTCTTGCATATTCGTCGAGTCTCACAGGATCGATTCCGAAATGCTGATCACCCATCAGGCTCTCGCCGCTGAGCTTCAATAGAATTCTCTTGTACTTTGCCATATATAATTCAAATTATGTAATTCACTTCCTTGAAGGCATAGCTCCGTTCGCGTCCGGCCTCATCACGCAACACCAGACGGCCGTCATGGCCCACTCTGACAATAGAAGCCATGAAACGTCCGTTGCTGTCCGAATAGGCATGCATGCCCGTGCGGCGATAGAGCGCCTCGTGATAAAGCTGCGCCACATGGTCGTATTCGCCGGCAAGCACCATGGCGTAATAACCTTCGAACGCCTCAAGCGCTTTTTCCAACACAGCGTTTATGTCAGTATCACGGCCTGTTATCTGCCACAGCGACACAGGGTTGGGAGCATCGCTGCGAAATTCACGCTGATTGATATTGACACCAGTGCCGAATATGCAGTCCTTCACAAACTTTCCGCTGAGGGATGTCTCTATGAGCGTACCGCTTATCTTGCGGTCGTGCCAATAGACATCATTTGGCCATTTGAGCGACATCCCGTCTGCCAGAGGGTCGAGAGCGTCTTTCACAGCCAGCGCCTCGGCCATGGATAATACAAACTGATGCGCCACAGGCACACCCTCGGGACGTATCAGTACGGAGAACAACAGATTCTGTCCGTCCTCACTCTCCCACCGGTTGCTGCCCATACCACGGCCCGCAGTCTGGTGTCCGGCCGTTACGGCCACCACATCAGCGTCGGGCAAAGGTTCCAGATTGCGCAGATATGTGTTGGTGGAATCCACCTCGTCAAGTCTTATCGTATATGTCGTCATACGTTTCAGATTATAAGCAACGGATTGAACGCATCCTCTATGTGCTCTATCCGCGGTTCACAGCCTCGCGTACCCACAACCGTTATGATGTCAAAGCGCAGTTCTTCTTCCACTCCGTGCATCTTCACATAATTGTCGGCCGCCACACACAGGTTTCTTATCTTCACCGCGTCCACAGCATCCTCGGGCGCCGTGGCACTGTCCGGCAGACGCGTCTTCACTTCAACAAAGACCACAGTCAGGCTGTCGGGAGTCAGGGCTATGATGTCGATGTCGCGTTTGCCCGACCTCCAGTCGCGCTCACGTATGACGTAACCTTTCTGCCGCAGATATGCAGCCGCCACGTCCTCGCCCCACTTTCCCATCTCGTTGTGTCTTGCCATGTGACGCTGTTTACTCATCACAAAAATACAGCAAAAAGGATGAAGCGCAAAATTATTGACCACTTATTTTCACACACCGCACGACAAGCACCGTCCGCCCCGACCAAAGAGCAGACCGGCAACAGCTGCAGGACACAACAATACAATTAGCCTCGCCTCAGACAAAACTTCAAAAAGAATACAAAAAGAAAAATCCGGCACGTGCAGGCAAACCATGCCGGACCGTTAAATCACCCTGAAACAATCTTCTACCAATCAAAATTCTGCCTGCTTTTTCCGGGCCTCGTCGTGCTTAGCCCGAATTTTTCTATACTTGTAACAGAAATCTCTCGTTTTGCCCTTTCCCATCTTCAAGTCCAAAGGCATACCTCTTTTCTGTTTACGTATGTCTATTTTCAGATTCACATCAATAACAGTGCACTTCTCCACCAGCGGATAAATGTCGTTGTCAAGCCATGTCAGTACAAGTGCATCCTTCAGTCTGTAGACCGGACCTTTCCTTCTTTCGTACTTATAACAGAAGCTGTCGTGTATCAATGAATATCTCTTGCCCTTATAAATGAATTTATCGGAATCACCACCCTGCCTCTCATCTAATGCCACGACAGCCACATTGAACCTAACGAAATCCTCGCCTTCCTTGTCGTAGTAGATTCTGTAAAGCATCTTCAGCGGAATATCCTGCCCGGCAATATTGACTGACATGGTATCGTCAACCCAGTAATTAAACCGCAGATCTTCATACGCGGCAGAACTTAGGCCTACGTCTGTCCCGCCGGCATCCACCTCATCACCGTCTTCAAGCCCATACATATTGCCGGCAATGCCCGACATTACCGCCACAAACCACACCACTACGAGCATCATCACCCGCAACATTCCGTATTGATAAATTCTGTCATGAGTCATAGTCGGATATTATTATATGTTCAAAACCTTCCAGATTATATCATATACCTGCCGCCGTCCCGTTGCATCTTCTGTCGACTGCCCATCACAGAAACACCATACGTCATCAACCTTTCACACAGACCTACCCGGCACAGACCTATACCGGTCTGCGATACAACGTAACATCCCGGATGCAACAGTCCGGAAACGCTGTCCGCAAAAGATGCTGATGTATGCCAAAAGGTAAGTACTGTCTTCATGGCTATCGGATTTTTATTTTGCGCAAGTTATGAAATAAAACCTCTCATGTCAAGCAACAGCGTATTAATTATAGTTAATTGCAGACAACAAAAAATCCGTGTCCGAACACGGATAGAAACAGCCGGGCATACGGTCAAATCCGACATGCTCTGCGATATACGTAAAGCTGAATATTACGTAACACTCATCACACTGCGAAATAACCTGAACGGATTCCTGCTGCACGCTGATTCAGAAAAAAGACCACGAAAAAATCCGCAGACCGTTAACTTAAAAATTAACACCCGGTCTGCGGAATATGTTTATCATCCGGCGCTGCGATGTGCCGTCAGACTATACTATGTCAAAGCGGTTCGGCGTATGCCCGGCAGAGCTTCAAGCCCTCGCGGTCGATGCCGAGCAGCACAATGCATGCTTTAGCGGTACGCCATAAGGCCAGCGGAGTGGCACCCTCGTGATGATAGGCGAACTGTCCGGCGTAGGCATCCAGCAAATCAGGAGAGCCACGGTCGATGAGAGGAGCACCGCAAAGCTGCGTGAGATAAGCATAAAGGGCATTGACCGATGTGTCATAAAACACATTGTCGTCATGTCCGTTGTTCCACATCATGAGCTCCGCACCCGTCACTCCACCATTCATCACCGGATTGACAGAAAGCTGGAAGCCACCGTCGAGCACGTTTTCATAACCCGTATTGTCCTCGTTGCCCGTTATCTCGTTCCAGTTCCAACACAGGAAATCATTGTTGTCCGTCACTTTCAGAGCCACAGACTCGGTGCGGAATATCTCGCGGTCGGCCTTATAGCCCACGACATACGTGGTATAGCTGCCCGGCAGATAGAAACAATGGCCCCACTGCATGGTCATGTGTACGTTGTCCATGAGTTTGAACGAACGGCCGGTCTCCTCCACTTTCCACACTATGGAGTCGTAACTCTCGCGCACGTCGGCCATACTCACGCTGCCGTCGCCACCGGACCAGGCAAACGTCACACTAAAGTTCATCTGTCCGAAGATGTTTTCCGACGTCCGGTCTGCCGTATAAGCTATCTTCACCAGCCCGCTATCCGCCGTGCCGTCACCTCCGTCATCATTACTGTCGTCACTGTCGCTGCATGCCGAAAACAACACAGGCAGCATCATAACTCCGGCACAGGCGGCCATCCTTAATATATCATTCAACCATTTCATAACCACTGTATTTATTGAATTCTGCTTCTTTGCTAAGCTCAAGATAAAGTTTTTCCGCAGTCTTGTCATAATGGAAACGATAATAGATGACTATATTCACACTGTCATCATTGCGTATATACATCTGGCCGCCATCAGGGAACAACTCCATGACGCACGACACGGTCATCGTGCACGGCCCTGACCCTATGCACTCATCGCTATGATAAGTGCAATAGAAGAAACTGCCGTATTCCTTCTTTATTATTTCAAGTTCGGAATAATATTCAGAATCCTGTCCTATCGGACCATTCTCGGTATATATCGAACGCCAGTTTCCGTAAACAGGAACATCGCGTACGAACGTTCCCTCGCCCTCGACAATCATCCGGTCACCATCCAGGTCGAACTGCAAAGTACGTGTATATCCGTCATAATCGAGCACAACACCCGGCGGAATGCGGAACCACCAAAGATCGCGCTTCACCTGATTGCCGCCATCATCAAACCCGTACGTCTTGCATACGCCTGTATCGCTGAAGTCGTAGCTGAAAAATCCGCCCTTGAAATCCTCCGCATACCAGCGGCCGACAGCAGGAAACGACGTGGTGTAAACAAGATTACTCCCCTGGATGGTGAGTTCGGCACCGTCCACATAATAGAAATCGCCTTTTATTCGGCGTCCGTTGTCGAAACTGATATAGAGTTTTCGTTCCGACGTGTACCATTTCAGTGTGCCGTCGTCGTAAGTACCTTTGCCGTCAGCCTCCAACACAAGAGTGCCCGGAGCCGACTGGTCACCGCCGTTATCCGAAATCTGCCACGTACCGACAAGCGAGCGATCGTATTCCGGAACAGGATTGCCACCATCGCCACTGCCGTCATCCGACGACGAGCACCCACACAAAAGCACAGCCGGCAGAAGAAAAACAAGAATTCTCATGAGTAAGTTTACCGGCAGCAATACGCCGGGAAACAAGGAGTTTGATTCTTTTGTTTTCATATTATCAGGTTTGAGTTATTCATTTTCATACACTATGTCCATCCGCCGGAAACAGCCAGATGAGACATAATACAGGCACCGACGGAACAACAGACGCCCTGCGCGCACTCATCACATCATAAAGACTGCCCGCAGACTGATAGCACAAAGGTAAACAAAATATCACGGAAAAGCTGTTTTAAACATAAAATAACACAATGGAGAAGGTAATTAGATTACTGTGATGTTTATAACTGTCAGATATGAAAATATGACAAATACAATGCTGATGCACCAGGCACCGACATCAAAAGCAGGAAACGAAGCAAGGAACAAACGGTTCAATAGAAATTAAGCGAGAATTGATTTCAACAAAAGACCGCAGCTTCAATCCCCGAATAAGCGTTGTTTTCTTCTGCTGGAATTAGACAAAACGGGCAACTTTCAGATTGTAACCACATTCTGATTTTTCAGTCAGAGTTTCCTGTTCTACCCCGAAAAATAAGCGCGGATTTGCGGACAGACTCTCCGTCGGGCGCAAATACGCGAATTATGAGAGCCTCGCGCAAGTTATTGAACAGCAACAACTTATGTTCGACATCCATTTTTTCGTCTTGCAATAAGCACCATTTCAGCATGCGATATAGCCCATATCTGGGGCTGAAATGCACCAGACCACACCCTGAAACAGGCTATATCAGACCCTAAAACAGGCTTAATCAGAATGCGGAATGAATTGTTCCAAACTATGTTACAGGGTATATGCCAAAGCCATTCATGCTAAAAGAGGCTTTATAAGGTGCGATTTAACATTCCTTCACTCCTCTTTTGCGAAAAAATTTTGTCAAAAAAAGTCAAGAAAAATCGTAAGCTGGTCCTCCGGGTTTTATGTAAACTAATGTTGTTCGGAACTTCTGCTGATCCACATAAAACACACCCGAGATTCTGACATTGAATTTTTCATGATGAAAAGAAAAATTTTTCTATTTCACACAACTATTTATCAACTGAGTAGGACAAATGGCATGAGATGACTATTATGGTTAAAGATTTTCAGAGAAAACGTCCGTACAGCGATTTTTTTGTAGTAACTTAGCAGACAGAAACAAAATCCGCAGCAATGGAAAACGACAACCAGCAGACCAAAGACGAGAAATTCATGCGTATGGCACTGGCCGAAGCACACGAGGCCGGAGATGCCGGAGAGATACCGATCGGCGCAGTGGTGGTGTGTCAGGACAAGATAATAGCACGTGCGCACAACCTCACCGAAACCCTTCACGACGTGACGGCACACGCCGAGATGCAGGCAATAACAGCAGCTGCCGACTCGCTCGGCGGCAAATATCTGAAGGGGTGCACGCTGTATGTCACGGTTGAGCCGTGCGTCATGTGCGCCGGTGCACTGGGATGGTCGCAGATTGAGCGCGTGGTTTACGGCGCAGCCGACGAGAAGCGCGGCTTTTCACGCTTCGCCCCCGGAGCATTGCATCCCAAGACAACAGTTGTAAGCGGAGTGCTCGAAGAGGAATGCCGGCAGCTGATGCAGGATTTCTTCAAGAATAAGAGATAACAATCATGCGTCGTAACATGCAATAATAATCCGCGATAAAAGGCGGAAAACAATAAATCAACCTCCGTCAGAACGCCACAAGTTCAGGCAAATGATAGTAATACCAGGCATCGGCCATGGCTTTTGTAACTGCGGGGAAATCCTTCTCATATCTTTTCACCAACATCTCAAGCGACAGTTTATCATGTCGGGAACGCTCATTTTCAAACTCGGGGATATAATTATTGGTCCAATAAAAACGCCACACATTAAACATCTCAGCCCTACTAAGAGTTGATAATTCCCTGAAAAGAGAATCAGCATTGTTTTTTTCAAGTAGTAAAGATATAAGATTGCTAAAAGCACTTCCTACAATATAAGAAGGTTTCTTGGCTTCCACATTCTCAAAACCTGTCAATATTCCGACGAACTTATGCATGAATACGTCCGACGGGATATAAAGGTCACCCAATGCGTAAGGCACCCTTTCCAATCCCCAATACGCAATATCACTTTCCGGACAGAACAATGAGGTGAACAACAAAGAAAAACTCTTTTCATAACAAAACATTGTCAGATCATATCCCGGCGTGTCGTCATAACGGAATATACGTTCAAAATCCTTCCAGCGAGAAGGGAACGCATTAAAAAACTCCCACTGTCCGCTCTCTGAAGAATTACTTTTCAAATTTTCATAAGCCTTTTTAAGGCGTGCCGTATCCAATGACCAAAACTGTCTTAAAACAGTCTCCTGTGCATTATAAACATCCTTTCCGTTATCATCAACATATATAATCTTAGGTTGATAAATATCAGCCGGACCTATATTATATACTTCGACGCGTTTATGAACATTCAGAGAATCATCATAAAAATACACATGATCCATTACAACAGCTTTCATTCTATCATCCTGTTTTTCAAGCATAACGGTATCACGGACCCACACGTAGAAATTCTGTTTTTGATAATCGTGTGTATAAAACACCACTTTCGAACGGTGATCCGCGCTACACTGACCTATAAGCCTTTGGTCTTTAAGGCATCCTGATTCATCATACAGTGTGAGAATATACTGTTTAACACCTGTGCCGAACCTGACAGGATAATCAGTACAACTTCTGACTACAACTGTACCGATAACATCCTGGTGTTTAAATTTCACACCGTAACGATAGTCATAATTATAAATATCCTTCTCAAAGGGTCGAGTAAGATTCGTAAAGAAGAACTTATCAAGATATTTATGCTCGATAAATTCTCCACAATTATTAATATTTCTGCTCTTAATGAATACTTCGTTATAATTGTCCGGACCTTTATATAGAAGAGGAGAATTAATATCATGAAATCCTGAAAGATATGTAGAGAATCCGATGGTGTCAGGAGATTTACATGCGGAAAACATCCCAATATCAATGACACGCCCTGAAATATCCATCAAGAAAATGATGGATAAAACAACAAGAAGCAACATCTTTCGACAATGAGAACCTAATATAACCATACTCATTTTTGTAAAAAGTAGTCATCTTATTGTTTCATATAAAATACAAAAAGATTAAGTAAATCGGCATACTCGTACTCTACATCGGTTTTGCCTAATTGAGGATCATCACATTTTAGTTTTATAACCTGTCCGTTAATATCTCTTAAAACGCTATTAATAAGCACCGCATGGGATCCACCTAATAACCCATTCTTAACAAGTGCTATTTTTTTCCGCTCATCAGAATCACTACTGCTAAAAGCTTCACCAAATCGCTCTGTATATAGAGCTACATTATATCCATAAGTAGATCCTGCCGTTCTCAGGAACAAATTCATAAGATCATTATCCATACCTTTTGAAATAGCATTTTTAACAGCCTTTTCTTCAGAAGGATCCAACTCATCTTTATCTGTATCATGTTTAAGTTTAGCAGCAATCCAGCATCCATACATATCAGCAACCTGTGCTGCAGGAATATTGAATACCTTTGAAACACATAAATAAGCACAGTCATTCCCACTTCCTATAACTCCTTCACTCTCATTCTTATATGTATATATGTATTCACCATTATCATCAAAATTAAAATCAAAATTCCATTCCCCATAACCATATGATAATACAGAATTTGGATCGTTTGAATCCGCACTAACATTTCCTATACCCAAGACATACCCACCATTCCATTCGTTACGATCTATCTTCATTTCAAATTCTTCTACTGTATATGGATTTTCTGGTGAACCTTTGATTTGCAAAGTTAATTCATTTTTAACTGAATCCGGATTTTCTATTTTAAATACTCCAATTTTTTTCATAAAATAATTATATTATAGTTTTATAATCTATTTAATATCAATGTCAACCCAATAGATGACAACCAACCATTAATCATATTAATATAATAACAAAATTCAGAAAAATATCTATTAATTTGAGATTCTATATAATTTTTATTCAACATATGTATTTTCTCTGAGTGTACATAATACCACCAAATTTCATCAGATATACTTGCCAAACTATAATAGCTAGTGTTTAATTCCGCCCTCTGTACATAATATTCTGTTCCACACAAAAATTTTATTTTTTGTAAAATAAAATTTATTTTTTGTAATAAATTATCGTCTGTGCAACACGTTCGACATAAACTAGACAACATTAAAAATATAGAACGAAGAGTATTTTTATCATTATAATCATTCATATTATTACTTAACCCATAAACATATTTATATACGACATCCATCACTTTAGAAATATACTTACGCATATAATCTACTTGTGTAATTTTTAATCTTGCCATCAAATAAAGTCCTGCTGAAAAAAGTCCTGTCCTATAATGTAAATCTTGAGACAATGTTTTCTCAGGATTGCTTAACACTAAATCATCAATATCGTAAAATATATTATTAGTATCCGCAGATAAATATTCTTTATGAAGCATATTGCACAATCCAATACCAATACTTGAATAACCATTTACAGCGCATAAGTCCAAGTTATTTTTTTGATGAAATTTATATATATCATCTATCAGACAATCTGCTAACCATTGATAATATTCACAACCTGAGAAACGAGCATATTCATAAAAAAATACCGCAAGTCCAGTTTTACCCGAGAATAGTCCAAACTCCTCTGTATTTGTTATATTAACTGTTAGCGCATTAGCTATTTTTAATAATAAATTATCCATTTTTTTTTGCTATTGCTATTTTAAATATTGCTATTAGTTCTGGGACATAATGATCGAAACAAAATAAATCCCTATTATTCATAACATTTTCGATAATCTGATTCTTTTTTTTATCATCTTTAAGAGAACTAACCAAATCGATTATATCTGAGAAAAAGTATCCAATATTATATTCTTTTACAATATTTTCCACTGCAACAACATTTCCTGTATTCTTCGGCAATATAACAGGAATTCCTGCTGCCATGTATGTATTAAGACGCGCAGGTATATTAAGATCATCCCACGTAGCTTTCATCAAATTCCCTTCATTATGACTTTTTATACAATGTAGCCACGCTGCATCATATTTAGAAAACTCTTTTGTCCAATTCTCTGCAGAACAATGTGTATGCGTATGAAAATATCCTTTATATTTATTTTTATAATAATTAAATAACTTTTCTCTCGATGCGTGAAAATTTTCCAAATACAAATGAACGTGTATTCTATTTTTTACCAGTGTTCCTATAGCTTTTTCACCTAACCCTATAGGTCTTCCCGCACAGACAGTATGAATTTCACCATCTTCTTTTGATAGTTTAGGAGAAAAATTCAATTTAAAATAATCCCGCTTAGGTAAATCACCATCCATTATAATAGATAACCCATCATTTTTAATAAAAAGCCCGAACCAATTCTTTACTACAGAATTCAAATATATCTTAACATCTGCATGAGAATATAACCAAACTAATTGAGACCATAACCCACAACGCATGGCTAATTGTGGACCTTCCTTATAATGCCAAGCAAACGGGATCTCTGGAAATTCTCTTACAACATCATAAACCCATTGAATAGCCCCACAATTAAGCATTCCATATATAATATCAGGTTTTATCTCTCGAATCCGCTGCCGCCAATTACTATGGGGAATATCTTCAACATGTCCAAAAGGCAACGGACCTACAGTTGAGAAACTAAGTGATGGTTCTGGCACCCACAAACCATACAATTCATTACCAGCTTCTTCTAGAGCATAAATTCTTTCCGGATTATATGCTAATTCGCCAACAATAAGTATTTTTAATTTATTTTTTGATAATTGACATACATCCCTAAAATGTCTATATTGCCTATCTTCATCAATAAATTTTTCCTTTGAAACTTTTATTTTTATAGTTTTTTTTATTTTATAAAAACTTCTGATTTTGTTTATACCACCTCCATATTTTTCATTTATTATACGAAAACGCTGCTTTGGATGCTGGGTCCAATAAGCAGTTACAATCCCTATATTTATAAATCGTCCGTAAGGAAGTAGTTTACACCAATACATTGAAAACAAATCATCACTTATCCATTCTTCACGTTCAACCCATTTTTCCGAAACCTTTTTATGAGCAACTTGAACCAACTGCATCGTAAAATCCTTTTTTACAATTTTACTTTCTAATTCATAACTTCCATGCAAAGAATCACAATCATCAAATCTTACTCCAGAACAAACAAGCACAACATCATTATAAATAAAAAAATTTCTAACAATATTTTCAATGTGATTATTAAAGTAATAATCATCAGATGGAAGATATGCAATATAATCGTATTTTGCTAAACTTAATCCTACATTTAAAGAATACCCAAGTCCTCTGTTTTCATTTTGAAAAATATAAATAATTCTATCGTCATTTATTAAAAGGTCAGATATCTGCTCATATGTATCGTCTGTCGAACCATCATCTATAATTATCAATTCCCATTTATCATAAGTTTGGGCTATCAAACTCAATACAGCACGACGAATGAATGCGCAATGATTAAATGTAGGCATTATAACCGATATGTATATATCTTTTTTATAAAACATAAACAGAGAATTTTATTTCTTTGTATAAAGATACAAAACACAAAGATAATAAGACTTTGTGTTTATTTTATTTTGTAAACATTTTATATTTTTTAATCATTGAAGCAAATATCAAATACAAAAATACAGCCGAAGTCATACCGCAAATATATAATCAACAACTCAAAGTAAAGAACTAACAGCAACAGACGTATGCGAAGAATGAAATATTTTCAGAGAAAACGTCCGTACAGCGATTTTTTTGTAGTAACTTAGCAGACAGAAACAAAATCCGCAGCAATGGAAAACGACAACCAGCAGACCAAAGACGAGAAATTCATGCGTATGGCACTGGCCGAAGCACACGAGGCCGGAGCGGCCGGGGAGATACCAATCGGCGCAGTGGTGGTGTGTCAGGACAAGATAATAGCACGTGCACACAACCTCACCGAAACCCTGCACGACGTGACGGCACACGCCGAGATGCAGGCCATAACGGCTGCTGCCGACTCGCTCGGCGGCAAATATCTGAAGGGGTGCACGCTGTATGTCACGGTTGAGCCGTGCGTCATGTGCGCCGGCGCACTTGGATGGTCGCAGATTGAACGCGTGGTTTACGGCGCAGCCGACGAGAAGCGCGGCTTTTCACGCTTCGCCCCCGGAGCATTGCATCCCAAGACAACGGTTGTAAGCGGAGTGCTCGAAGAGGAATGCCGGCAGCTGATGCAGGATTTCTTCAAGAACAAGAGATAGCATACAATCCGTACGTAGCGGCCACAACACCATAGACACAAGCCTCATCTGTACTGCTTACGTCATCCGACAGACATGGCATTGCATCACATGTCATGACTGTTTACAACGAAAACACCAAACCTTATTATATAAAAACATGAACAAGAACTACAAACCATTCCTGTCCGCACTTATTCTGGCGTTGGCCTCAACCGCATCGTACGGTCAGGCACTGCCCGTAGGTGGCGCAGCGGAAAACACACCGTCGCACTCGGAATACTTCTCGTGGATAAACAACACGAATGAGGGACCGACAGAGAAACAGACCCAGATAAATCTCGACTTCTTCAAATGGCTGCACGACACATACGGCATGCAGCTCGACATATATGCTTTCGACGCAGGTGCTCTCGACGGTGCGAAGCGCTATGGCAGCACACGTTCGGAGCGTTTCAAGCAACAGTTTCCCAATGGTCTGGACGCAATATGCAGCAAGGCGTCGTCGATAGGCACGCAGTTCGGAGTGTGGTGCGGTCCTGACGGATTCGGCAACACACCGGCAGAAGCTGCCGAACGCATGGACGTCATGACCGAACTGGTGAAGAAATACAAGTTCAAGCTATTCAAGATGGACGCCGTGTGCGGACAGTTGCGGCCGGAGATGTATGGCAATTTCGAACAGATGATGAAGGCCATCAGGCAGGAGGATCCGGGATTCATACTGTTGAACCACCGTCTGAACCTCGGACCGGGCGACAAGTATTCCACTACATATCTGATGGGCGGCGAGGAAACATACATCGACGTGTTCATGACAAACGACGTGACAGCACCTCATCACCGTGCGCGGGCATTGAGCAGGAAAGCTCCGGACAACATGACGCGACTGACGGAGGACCACGGTGTGTGTCTGTCGTCATGTCTTGACTACTGGGAGGACGACCTGATTCTGCAGGCATTCAACCGCGAACTGATACTGGCACCGCAGATTTACGCCAACCCCTGGCTGCTGAGGGACGACGAGTTTCCCTATCTTGCATACATATACAACCTGCACCGCGACTATCGCGACATTCTGACGAGCGGCATAAAACTGCCTGCCGAACGCTATGGCGACGGTGCGATATCGAGAGGCGACGGCCGTACGCAGTTCATCACACTGCGCAACCTGTCGTGGGAAAAGAAGACCTACCGCATCCGACTCGACTCGGAGGCCGGACTGAAGGATAACGGCCGTAAAGTGAAGGCACGGCTTTATCATCCTTACATATACGACCTTGGCAACCATGACTACGGCACTGAACTGGAGGTTGAGGTGATGCCGTTCCGCGTGGCACTGGTGAAGATAACGACAGACGAGGAGAAGGACAAAGTGGCACTAAGCGGAATACCATATCACATCATAAACGACCGCGCAGGCAATACGGCAGAAGTGAAGCTGCTCGGTAAACCGGGAGAGAAATACAAAGTGAGAATGGAGCGCGGAGGCGAACTGTTCAGATCTGCCGACATCGACGGGCAGCAGGCGCGCAAGCTGTTGAACGGCAAACAGGTGACGCTGACTTTCAACGGACAGAAGCTCAAAATGTCGCCCTACCGCAAACTGGCCGACATGCAGGGATGCGACGTGCCGACCGACGCCGAGGCTTTGTATTATGCCACATGCTTCGCCGCCGACAATAACGCACTTGAGGTCCGTTCGCTGAAACGCTCGGGCGAGACGGCCATTCCTCAGGTGAAGGCAGCGCGGGACGCTTTCTTCGGCCAGGAGATATTCGGAGCGCGAGAGATATGGGACCGCAATCTCTTTGACGGTGATCCTCAAACAGGATTCTCGATAGCCATGCGCTGGGGCGACATACGTCCGTTCGGCGAATCAGGATTCTGCCTCGACATGGGCGAGAAACAGCAGCTGGACAAACTGGTTATCGAGTCGTTCGACGAGTATTCCATCACCCCTCTGAAATCATACGAGGGCGTGGAGGCTTACGTATCGGCCGATCTGAAAAGCTGGAAACCAATCACTTTCATGGCAGGAAAGAAAATGGAGATAGACCTTAAGAATGCCGGTGATGTGAGATTCGTACGTTTCTCACCGTGCCCCATACGCCTGTCGGAGGTTAGCGGATACAAGGACGGAAAGAAAGTGGACAACAGTCGTTGGCGCGCATCAAACCTGTTCCGCCCCTACGGAAGCGCGACATGTCTGGCACAAAAGGCATGGAAGAGCGAGATAACACTCGACGAGATACCTGACGGCGCATATCTGTGCGTGGCTGTGAACGGTTATCACGGATATGAAGGAGCATGGGCAGGTCTGAAGATAGACGACGAGTATGTAGGATGTCCCGACCGTGCACCGTCGTTCACGTCGAACACGTGGGAATATAAGAGTGCCGGCAGCGACAAGAACTATACATACTATCTGCCGCTGACAAAGGATATGGCGGGCAAAAAGATTGAGGCTTACGTGCTGGCACTGAACCGCAACATGGACTACAGCAACAGTGACCGACCTGACGACGGCGATAAGAAGGGCACAATAACCGGACAACGGATAAGTCCGGAGATATGGCTGAGCGCATATCCGATGCCGCTGAAAGAAAAGACTCTGAAAATGGAGATGATAAAGAAGTGACGGGTGACGGACGGAAGAGTCTGTAAGATATACATAGAACTTATATCTCAAAACTGAAAACCATTTTCGTTTTTCTATACGGCAACAGTTTCCGGTTCCTGAACTTATACAAAAGCCACTGAAGAAAAGTACGTGCAGAAATGATATCTGATGAACAGAAGAAAAGAGTTACAGCTTCTTCAAGAAGAAAACAGAAGATTGCGTAACGGGATCAAAGTTATTCAGGGCAATAAGGAAAAGGTATACCGGGAACTGTTCCGTGTACGTGACGAACATAAAATTTCCAGGAAAATAAAAGTAGATAAAGAAATATAAACCACAAAATAAATGAATACAATATTATACATAAATTGGGATATAAATCCTGTTATATTCAGTCTTGGTCCTGTTAAACTTCAATATTACGGTTTGATCTTTGTTACCGGACTTGTTGTTTGTTACTATATAATTGGTCACATATATAAGAAAGAGAATATTTATACTCTGGATGCGATGGAGAAACTTTTTATATATGCTATTATTGGTATCTTCGGAGGTGCAAGACTGGGACACTGTCTGTTTTATGATTTTGAATATTTTTCTTCTCATATAATTGAAATATTTATTCCGTTTAGAGAGAATGCAAATGGAGTTTACGAATTTATAGGATACAAAGGGTTGGCAAGCCACGGAGGAGCAATAGGTTTGTTCATTTCCATGTTGTTATACTCACGAAAAATTCACATTCCTTTCCCTAAGGTTATAGATGTAATAGCTATCTTGGCTCCATTAGGCGGAGCTTTTATTAGAATTTCAAATTTAATGAATTCTGAAATTATTGGACGTCCGACTGATGTGCCCTGGGCTTTTATATTCTGGCATGTTGATGATTTACCAAGACATCCATCACAACTGTATGAGTCATTAAGTTATTTTATTATTTTCTTAATTGCTTATTCCCTGTACAAATATAAAAGACATATTTTTAAAATCGGAAGCTACTTCTATTTTGGTTTTAGTATCTTTGCCATTTTTCTCATGCGCTTCCTTTTAGAATATACTAAAGAAAATCAAGAAAGTTTCGAAGACTCTTTGTTTTTCAATATGGGGCAACTGTTAAGCGTTCCTTTTATCGTTTTAGGTTTATACCTTATTTTGCGAAGCTATATACAGTCACGAAAAAGCAATTAAATCGATAAATGTTCTAACAGAACAAGAAAAAGGAACTATTTAAAAAGAAAAGTAAAAGCGGCTAAAATATATTTTTAGCCGCTTTTTATTTCCTACTCTATCAGATAGATAAAGGATGAAAAAGGGGAACGGTTTTTCTGAAAAGACATATTATACAACTGTTATAAGACTGCACTACCAACAGCAGGTATCAGATACTGCATCTGTCAAAATGAAACATAAAGATGAAGAAAATATCATGAAAAACCGATACTACAAAGCTTTTTTAATTATCTTTGCACAAGATAAGTTGCACTTGGGTAATTGAAAGCAGAATTTCTTTCCGCTCGTTTGCGTTATCTTTGCATAAGATAAGCTACACTCGGGAAATTGAAAACAGACTTTATTTCCACTCATTTGCCTTATCTTTGCATTTTAAACTTTTTATTATAAATCAAAATTAAAGCTTATGTTAAGTGAAAAGCGCAGCAGTATGCTGCATGGCGTGCTGCTAATCACACTGTTCTCATGTGCCGCATTCTACATCGGCGACATGGCGTTTGTAAAAAGTCTGTCGTTCAGCCCGATGATTGTCGGCATTATCCTTGGTATGCTTTATGCCAACAGCCTCCGCAATAATCTGCCGGAGACATGGGTGCCGGGCATACAGTTCTGTTCGAAAAGAATATTGCGCATCGGTATCATACTCTACGGTTTCAGGCTTACGTTCCAGAATGTTGTGGAAGTGGGCATCCCGGCAATATGCATAGATGCTATAATCGTGGCAGTGACAATATGCGGCGGAGTGATGATAGGCCGTCTGATGAAAATGGACCGCGGCATAGCATTGCTGACTTCAGTGGGAAGCGGCATCTGCGGAGCGGCTGCCATACTGGGAACAGAGTCGGCAATAAAGGTGAAACCATACAAGACAGCTGTGGCTGTATCAACGGTTGTTATATTCGGAACGATAGCAATGTTCCTTTATCCTATATTGTATCGCAACGGTATCGTTGATCTCACACCGCAGGAAATGGGAATTTTCACAGGAAGTACGGTTCATGAGGTGGCACACGTAGTAGGTGCAGGAAACGCAATGGGCAAGGAAGTGTCAGACCCTGCGATAATCGTGAAGATGATTCGCGTGATGATGCTTGTACCTGTACTGCTCATAATAAGCTACAGCGTGATGAGAGCAGCCGTAAAGAGCGGCGACGCAAGCGGACGCGGAAAGATATCCATGCCGTGGTTTGCCATTCTGTTTCTCGTTGTGATAGGATTCAACTCGCTCGATCTTCTGCCGGCCGGACTGGTTGACTTCATCAACACATTCGACACATTCCTCCTGACAATGGCTATGACAGCACTCGGTGCAGAGACAAGTATCGACAAATTCCGCAAGGCTGGTGCGAAACCGTTTATACTGGCTTTCATACTGTTTGTATGGCTTATGGGCGGCGGATATGTTCTGGCCAAATATGTGGCACCGATGCTCGGATAATACAGACAATGCAAATCTGACAGAAGATCAGAAGAAGATGACTTATTCATTATACGTATAACTTTTATAAGTATAGGATTTCACCTGCTGCGAAACGGCCCGTTCGGATTTACGAAACGGGCCATTTTAGTATCCGATATAGGCCATATCACCGTTCGATACGGGCTCTTTCAGAACGCGATACGGGCCTTATCATTTTTCTGAATCATGATTAATACCAAACCGGAATCAAAAGAGTCTGTACGGCATGCAACGATCTCTGCAAACAAAAAGAACGTGCTGCGGAAACAAAGAGTAGTTCACAGCACTTAAAAGATAACGTAACACAGACACTAAAAGACTGCCTGACACACACAATCTGAACGGTCGCTGCAAACAACGACAAACTTCGAAGCGCATGAAAACAAGCTACCGGATACCCGCCAAATAGTCAATGAGTAACACGATGTGTCCCCCGGACAATGAGACGTAATAAAAATAAAGGCAAGTCCTGTATAGAACTTGCCTTTGTCCATATTAATAATATCATGTGTTATTTCACGAGTATCACGAGATATTTGCTTGTTGACCAGAATATCTGCGGATTTGTAATACGGAGAACATACTGCTTGTTGGCGTCTTTCTGCAGTGTGTAGCTGTCTGACGGATGCATGGTAAGAATCTTGGCATACTTTGAATAAAGTTTGATTTCTTTCTCCACGCGTATGTCTATCTTTGTGAAATAGCTCTTGTTGAAGTTTGACTCAAGCACGCGGTCACCATCAATGATGCGCTGTTCCTTAAGTTCTTTCTTTGTACCGAAAACAAACCACGCGGTGTTGAGCTGTTTGTCCTGTGCCTGTATCGTTGCGCTCTTCTGCGAACTTTCAGTCTTGAGATTGGAAACGTTGTCGTTGAGACCGCTTATTGTCTGGTCGAGTTCAGCTATATGTATGTTCTTTGCGTCGAGCTCTGCACGGAGCTGTTGCAGCTGATTGTCTTTCTCTTCAAGTTCGGCTACAAGATTTTCGATGGTCTTCTTCAGATTGTCGCTCTTGACACTGCTTTCACGAAGTTGACGACGGAGTTTGTCAATAAGTGCACGATTCTCCTTCATCGTAGCGGATATGAACTGAACATTCTCCACAAGTTGCTGTCTGCGACTTGCGCCTTCACCGTCCTTCATCAGACTTACACGGTTCTCTGCTTCATTAATCTCTTTGAATCCGGCTTCAATCTGATTGAATGTTTCCATGATATCATTTATCTCATTATCTTTCTGAGCAATGATTTTCTGCAATGAGTCATTCTGGCTGAAACCTGCGACATCGGCTACTTTGCGGTCATCTTTGCATCCCATGAAGGTGATCAAAGTTAAACCAATTGCTAAAAATAATAACTTTTTCATATCAGTCTGGTTTTATTATATGTGTTCTTTACTTTTTGTCACTGCTGCCTGCCAGCACAATGACGATCTCACCACGTGGTTCGTTGTTTTCGAAATGTTCCTTCACTTCTGCGAGAGTACCTCTGACATAATCTTCATGCAGTTTTGATATCTCACGACAGACACACACTTCGCGTTCTGCACCGAACACTTCGGTAAACTGTCCCAACGTTTTCAACAGCCGGTAAGGCGACTCATAGAATATCATTGTACGCTGCTCGTCCTTCAAAGAATTGAGCATTGTCTGACGCCCTTTTTTCTGCGGAAGGAAACCTTCAAAACAAAATCTGTCGCAAGGAAGTCCCGACGCTACAACAGCAGGTATACATGCCGTCGCACCCGGCAGACACTGAACGGTTATACCGGCTTTGACTGCTTCACGCGCCAGAAAGAATCCCGGATCGCTTATTCCCGGTGTGCCGGCATCACTCACAAGTGCTACATTCTGACCACCCTTAAGACGTTCGATAACAGACGCCGTAGTGCCATGTTCATTGAATTTATGGTGTGACAGCAAACGGTTCTGTATCTCGAAATGCTTGAGAAGAACTCCTGATGTGCGAGTGTCTTCGGCCAACACGACATCGGCCTCCTTCAGTACACGGATGGCACGCAACGTCATATCTTCCATATTGCCCACCGGTGTAGGCACTATATACAGTGTTCCCATATTGCAGACAAATATAAGTAAATATTCCTCACTAACAAAAAAAGCCGCCATTTCTTTGCAATTTTTAAAACGTCTTTGTACTTTTGCAATCAACATGACAGAATATTTATCAGGCGAAGCACATCGCCCGGGAAGAATAGAAGTGATATGCGGTTCGATGTTTTCAGGAAAGACAGAAGAACTGATCAGACGTCTGAAACGTGCCAAATTCGCACGCCAGAAAGTGGAGATATTCAAACCAGCAATAGACACACGCTATTCTGACGTAGATGTGGTAAGCCACGACAACACATCCATACAATCAACACCGATAGACTCTTCATCAAGCATATTGCTGCTGGCATCAGACATTGATGTGGTGGGAATAGACGAAGCCCAGTTTCTTGATGAAGGTCTGGTGGACGTATGCAACGAACTGGCCAACCGTGGGACACGTGTCATTATCGCAGGACTGGACATGGACTTCAAGGGGATTCCGTTTGGTCCTATGCCTGCATTATGTGCCATTGCCGACGACGTGACAAAGGTTCATGCCATCTGTGTGAAATGCGGAAACCTCGCTTACATAAGTCACAGAATAGTTGACGGAGACAAACGTGTGATGCTTGGAGAAGAGAGTGAGTACGAACCCCTCTGCCGCGAATGTTATAAGAAAGCCACACAGGGCAAGCTATAAATATGACCGATACCGGCACAACATACAACAACGGCATATATATCCGACACTGATACAACAATCATTCAGCCGTATGCATCTGCATGCGACCTGACAATATCCAAGTGACGGACATACTCAGACTTATTTGTAAGAGTTCATATCTCTTGATTGCCGCGTATCAGACGGCCAATATCATTAAAGATTTGCCGGATCATATCAGAAAATAAAGAAAAACAGATGACATAAATCATAAGATTGCCCCGAGGAAAAGAATGTAAAATATGGTGTCGGCACTATTATAATATGTTGCATTTATGTTTCTGATGTAATTACAGCTTCCCGGCATCATAATCATAATGCCGACGTCGACAGCCGGTACTTGCAAAGACGGAAGTTAAAAGAATTCTATATCCTTAAGGCTAATCTGAAAGAACACATCATTTAAATACACCACCTCTAAATTATATATTTATGCTGGAAGAAAGAATAACTTTCGACAAATTCGTAAGATGGCTGTTAATTGCAATCCTTGTCTTTACAGTTCTGTACGCCATCAATTATCTTAGCGGAGCATTATTGCCTTTTATCATCGCATGGCTGTTTGCATATCTGCTTTATCCACTGGTAAGATTCATTCAATATAAAATGAAAGTAAAGGTCAGAGCGCTTGCAATAATCATCGCGCTTCTGATAGTCATCGGAGTGATCGGCGGCATGATATATTTCATCATACCTCCAATGATCGAACAGTTCCAGAAACTTTATGAAGTATTCATGCGATGGCTGCAACAGACAACGCATACCAACGACCTGTCATTAATAGCTAAAAGATGGGTTGTAGAAAACCAATACGAGATTGAGAAGTTCTTCAAAAGCAAGGATTTCAGCGACCTTCTCAAAAGCGGCATGCCCAAGGTATTCTCTGTTCTCGGCCAGACAGCCAGTGTCATTATAAGCATTGTCGCGTCTTGCATCACATTGCTTTACATGTTCTTCATACTGCTCGACTACGAATATCTCACAACCAACTGGATAAAGATATTCCCCAAAAAGAACCGTCCGTTCTGGCAGGAACTCATGAAAGATGTTGAACGAGAACTGAATAATTATATACGCGGACAGAGTTCTGTAGCTTTATGCATGGGCATTATGTTCTGCATAGGATTCAGCATAATGGATTTTCCCATGGCAATAGGCCTCGGCATTCTCATTGGAATAATGGATCTTGTGCCTTATCTCCATACGTTCGCACTCATCCCTACCGCATTCCTCGCCATGCTCAAGGCTGCTGACACAGGACAGAACTTCTGGTATGTCTTCGGTCTGGCCGTAGGTCTGTTCATCCTTGTACAGATTATCACCGAAACGATTGTCATACCCAAGATAATGGGAAAGGCCATGGGACTGAACCCCGCGATACTGTTGCTTTCGCTGTCTGTATGGGGTGCGCTTCTCGGATTCATCGGCCTTATTATCGCACTGCCTCTGACCACACTTATCATTGCTTATTGGCAAAGATATGTGACAAAAGAACACGAAATTGATAAAATTCAAGAAAAAACCCCGAAATAATTTGCGTAATTCAAAAAAAAGCAATACCTTTGCACACGCTTTTGAGATACAAGTTATTTCAGAACACAGGGAGATCCGCTAGCTCAGCAGGTAGAGCACAACACTTTTAATGTTGGGGTCTTGGGTTCGAGCCCCAAGCGGATCACCAAAAACAGAAAGACAGTTATCACAACAGATAACTGTCTTTTTTTATTTATACACATCGGAAGAACAGATATTAAGAACGGAACAGCGGAAATTCTGGGAGGATTGCCTTTTGTAATGCCGACAAACCGACCCAATGGAAAATCAATGAGTATTGATTTTATTCATGAAGTGCAATAGAACAGCAGAAAACATCCCTGCAACCCAAGTTTCTACGAACCGCGAATGCATGTTTCCTCACAGAACAGCGAACTCACACTACACAACCGATGAATCACCACCGCAATACATACGTACATCTCTCATGTCTTTCCCCACGCACCACATCTGTATTTTCACAGAAAACTCAAGTGACGGATTCAATAACTTTCTTGACTTTTTTTTGACAAACAAAAATCGCGAAAGAGATGTTAACAAATATTAAATTTAGGGTTATAAAGGCTCTTTCCGACCGTACAGCCTTGCTGCATACCCTGCAATGCGATGACGAACGACGCAAAGGACATTCCAATTATGCCCATATTAGTGCCTGATTACGCCCGTATCAGGGCGTGATATGGTGTGTTTCAGCCCTCAAAACAGGCAATATCACGTGCCGAAACGGTGCTTATTGCAAGACGAAAAAATGAACATTAAACATAAGTTATTGCTGTACAATAACTTGCGTAAGGCTCTCATAATTCGCGAATTTGCGTGCAGACTCTCCTTCGGACGCAAATTCGCGTTGGATTTTTGGGGTAGAACTGAAAACTCAGACGAAAATCAGAGGATGCGAGGAAGCGAAAAAGACCATATGACATTCCTTCAAGCAAAACACAACAACGCAGATTCTGCACTTGAGCCACAGTTATATTGAAACCAAACGTCGCTGAATTTACATTGAGCAATTAATAGCACAACTGTTTATTATAAAATGTGAAAATGAATAACCTTTCGGATTTATTTATTAAATTTGCATCATAATATAAATATATGTGTGTTCCACGCTGATACACGACAATATTGTTTGACTAAAGAGATAACAAGGAATTAATTCTTATTGAAATATGAATATTTTAGAACTGAGCGAACAAGAGATTGTCAGAAGACAATGTTTACAGGAATTGCGTGACATGGGCATTGATCCATATCCGGCAGCCGAATATCCGGTGAATGCCTATTCAGACGATATCAAGGAAAATTTCAATGAAGACGAGAAACGCAATGTAATCATTGCCGGCCGACTGATGAGCCGCCGTGTTATGGGTAAGGCCAGCTTCGCAGAGATACAGGACTCAAAAGGACGCATACAGATATACATCACCCGTGACGACATCTGCCCGGGAGAAGACAAGAGCATGTACAACAACGTTTTCAAACGTCTGCTCGATATCGGCGATTTCATCGGCGTGGAAGGATTTGTTTTCAAGACACAGACCGGAGAAATAAGCGTTCACGCACAGAACATCAAGCTTCTGTCAAAGAGCCTCAAGCCACTGCCTATCGTAAAATACAAGGACGGAGTGGCCTACGACAAGTTCGACGATCCTGAGCTCCGTTACCGTCAGCGTTATGTCGACCTCATCGTTAACGACGGAGTGAAAGACACATTCATCAAGCGCGCCACAGTACTGCGTACACTCCGCAACGTTCTCGACGAAGCTGGATACACTGAAGTTGAAACACCTACACTTCAAACAATAGCAGGCGGTGCAAGCGCACGTCCGTTCATCACACACTTCAACGCACTGAACACCGACATGTACATGCGTATTGCCACTGAGCTTTATCTTAAAAGACTCATCGTCGGAGGTTTCGAAGGTGTTTATGAGATAGGAAAGAACTTCCGCAACGAAGGTATGGACCGCAACCACAATCCGGAATTCACATGTATGGAGCTGTATGTTCAATACAAGGATTACAACTGGATGATGTCCTTCACCGAGAATCTGCTCGAAAAGATATGCATCGCCGTGAACGGCAAACCGGAACAGGAAATAGACGGAAAGGTCATCAGTTTCAAGGCACCTTACCGCCGTCTGCCTATCCTTGATGCCATAAAGGAGAAGACAGGCTACGACCTCAACGGCATGAGCGAGGACGAAATACGCGAAGTCTGCAAGAAACTCAACATGGAGATTGACGAAACCATGGGCAAAGGCAAGCTGATCGACGAGATATTCGGCGAATTCTGCGAAGGCACATTCATTCAGCCTACATTCATCATCGATTATCCTGTAGAGATGTCTCCGCTTACAAAGATGCACCGCAGCAAGCCCGGACTGACAGAACGTTTCGAACTCATGGTCAACGGAAAAGAGCTTGCCAACGCATATTCCGAGCTCAACGACCCGATAGATCAGGAAGAACGATTCAAGGAACAGATGCGTCTGGCCGACAAAGGCGACGACGAGGCCATGATCATCGACCAGGACTTCCTCCGCGCCCTGCAGTACGGCATGCCGCCGACAAGCGGAATCGGTATCGGAATTGACCGTCTCGTGATGCTCATGACCGGCAAAACCACAATTCAGGAAGTACTCTTCTTCCCGCAGATGCGTCCCGAAAAGACCATCCCGAGAAGCACTGTGGCCGAATGGGCTGCGCTTGGCGTTCCAGAAGAATGGGTTCCGGTATTCAACAAAGCGGGCTACAACCTCACATCAGACATCAAGGAAGTAAAGGCACAAAAGCTCCAGATGGACGTGTGCGGTGTGAACAAGAAATATAAATTAGGCTACGAAAATCCAAAGGTGGACGAATTCCAGAAATGGATTGACGCGGCAAACGCATGATATTCATACAATGCTAAGCGTGAAGCATGACACATATGCCATGACTTCACGCCGGCATTATCCGGCTTTCACGACAACGCCGGGAATATGAAAATTTCGATTCTAACAAAATGTTCGATTGCGGCAAAATAGCAATAATCGGAGGCGGAAGCTGGGCAACGGCCATAGCCAAGATTGTGATAGGCAGGACCAATCACATCGGATGGTACATGCGACGTGACGACAGCATTGAAAACTTCCGCAGGATGGGCCACAACCCCAACTATCTTACGAGTGTCAGGTTCAATGTTGACAACATTTTCTTCTCAAGCGACATCAACAAAATAGTAGAAGCCTATGACACTCTTGTGTTTGTCATACCGTCGCCCTACCTCAAAAATCATCTCAAGAAACTCAAGACACGCCTGCGCGACAAGTTCATCATCACAGCCATAAAAGGCCTTGTCGCAGACGACAACCTTGCATGCTCGGAATTCTTCCACAACGTTTACGACGTTCCAATAAGTAATCTGGCATGCATCGGAGGTCCGTCACACGCAGAGGAGGTGGCGCTCGAACGCCTCTCCTATCTCACCGTAGGCTGTTCCGACCAGGAGAAAGCACAGGCCTTTGCCGATGTCATCGCATCCGACTACATCAAGACAAAGACCAGCAGCGACCTGCTTGGCATCGAATACTCTTCAGTGCTGAAGAATGTCTACGCCATTGCGGCAGGCATATGCAGCGGCTTGAAATACGGCGACAACTTCCAGGCCGTGCTCATGGCCAACGCAGTACAGGAGATGTCACGCTTCCTTTCTGCCATATATCCGCTCGAACGCAATGTTTACGACTCCGTATATCTGGGCGACCTGCTCGTTACCGGCTACTCCAACTTCTCGCGAAACCGTACATTCGGCACGATGATCGGAAAAGGCTACAGCGTAAAGAGCGCACAGATCGAGATGGAAATGATAGCCGAAGGTTTCTTCGGCACAAAATGCATGAAGGAGAAAAACAGACGCATGCACGTCAATATGCCCATACTCGATGCTGTCTACAACATTCTTTACGAACGCATCAGTCCGCAGATAGAAATTAAACTTCTCACCGACTCCTTCAGATAAAACCTTTCTGTAAGGTACAGACAACGGAATTTACACATAACAGACAACATAAAAAACAACAACGATGAAAAAAATCATCTTAGACATTACCAAAGCATCCTCATTCCTCAAGGAGGGTGCCGTTAAAGCTTATGAACAGCAAGTAAACGAGGCACGCCGTTCTCTTGAAGAAGGCACATGCCCCGGCAACGATTTTCTCGGATGGCTGCACCTGCCGTCATCGGTAACACCCGAATTCATCAATGAAATACAGGCCGTAGCCGACACTCTCCGCGAGAAGTGCGAGGTAGTTGTGGTTGCCGGCATCGGCGGAAGCTACCTTGGAGCACGCGCCGTCATCGAAGCCCTGGGCAACTCTTTCTCATGGCTCGTCAACGACAAGAAGAACCCGACAATCGTCTTTGCAGGCAATAACATCGGTGAAGACTATCTCTACGAACTCACCGAATACCTCAAGGACAAGAAGTTCGGAGTAATCAACATATCAAAATCAGGCACAACAACCGAGACAGCCCTCGCCTTCCGTCTGCTGAAGAAGCAGTGTGAGACACAGCGCGGCAAGGAAGAGGCACGCGATGTTATCGTTGCCATCACCGACGCAACAAAGGGTGCAGCACGCGCCGCTGCTACAAAAGAAGGCTACAAGACATTCGTCATCCCCGACAATGTGGGCGGCCGTTTCTCAGTGCTCACTCCGGTAGGTCTGCTGCCTATCGCCATCGCCGGCTACGATATCAAAGCCCTCATCCAGGGTGCTGCTGACATGGAGAAGGCTACTGGCATCGACGTTCCGTTCGACGAGAACCCTGCTGCCATATATGCTGCTACCCGCAACGCACTTTATGCACAAGCAGGAAAGAAGATTGAAATCATGGTGAACTACCAGCCGAAACTCCATTTCATGAGCGAATGGTGGAAGCAGCTCTACGGTGAGAGCGAAGGCAAGGACGGTAAGGGCATCTTCCCGGCATCATGCGACTTCACCACCGACCTTCACTCAATGGGCCAGTGGATACAGCAGGGCGAGCGTTCTATCTTCGAGACAGTGCTGAGCGTAGAGAAGGCTAACCACGAAGTGCTCTTCCCAAGCGACGAGGAGAACCTCGACGGCCTCAACTTCCTTGCCGGAAAACACGTTGACGAAGTGAACAAGATGGCTGAACTCGGAACACGTCTGGCTCACGTTGACGGCGGCGTACCTAACATCCGCCTGTCTATCCCTGAGCTCAACGAGTACTACCTCGGACAGATCATCTACTTCTTCGAAATCGCATGCGGCATCAGCGGAAACGTACTCTGCGTAAATCCGTTCAACCAGCCGGGCGTTGAAGCATACAAGAAGAACATGTTCGCACTGCTCAACAAACCGGGTTACGAAGCAGAAAGCAAGGCCATACAGGAAAGACTGGCCAAAGAAGCATAAACCATGTGTGCATGATAGACATAAAAATAAATGAATATATAAAGAAGCACAGCTTTGGGCAATTCAGTCCCAAGGCTGTGCTTTTTGACATGGACGGGGTTCTCTACGACTCCATGCCCCATCATGCCATCTGCTGGAAGCAGGCAATGGCCGAGTTCGGCATCGACATGCCAGAGGCCGACACCTACAAATACGAAGGTATGCGCGGTGTAGAGACCATCCAGATAGTAGTGAAAGAACAGCAGGGACGCGACATCAGCGAGGAAGAAGCGCAGGCCATGTACGACGAAAAAGCCCGTCTGTTCGGACTAATGCCTGAGACTCCGATAATGGAAGGCGTGAAGGAACTCATGCATCAGATAAAGGCCGACGGCCTGCAGATAGGCATTGTCACTGGCAGCGGCCAGCGTCCGCTCATCCAGCGTGTGCTCCACGACTTCGCCGACTTTGTGGACGACCGTCACATTGTGTGCGCCTACGACGTCAAACGAGGCAAACCCGCACCTGATCCTTATCTCATGGGGCTTCAGAAAGCCGGCGACCTGCAACCGTGGGAGGGCATTGTCGTCGAGAATGCTCCTCTCGGCGTGAAGGCCGGAGTGGCCGCACAGATATTCACTGTGGCCGTAAATAGCGGACCTCTGCCCGACTCAGCCCTCGCCGACCAGGGCGCAAACATTGTCCTGCCACGCATGACCGAACTGTGCCGCCTGTGGCCTGAGATAGCTGCATACAGTCACCGATAAACACAAAAAGAAAAACGGACAAGACACTCCGACGCGTGCCATCATGTGCACCAGCGTCCTGTGTCCTGTCCATCTTTCTTTCTACGTTAAATCTATGCTTCCGTTCCTTATTCCGATGGTCAGATGACAACGGCTGTTCCGCTGCATGTCACCATGAGCATTGAGTTGTTCTGGCCTATCGTCTCGTAGTCAATATCTATTCCCACCACGGCATTGGCACCCATCAGGCGTGCTCTTTCGGCCATCTCCGACAGCGATGTGTCCTTTGCCTCAGCCAATACTTTTTCGTAAGTGCCGCTGCGTCCGCCGAAGAAGTCGCGCAGACCGGCCATGAAGTCTTTGAAAACATTGGCACCGATGATGGTTTCTCCTGTCACAATGCCCTTATACTCGCGTATCGGGCTTCCCTCTATTGTTGGTGTTGTACTTAATACCATATCCTTATATTACTTGTTTATACGACGGCAATGGCCACCGGCCGCTCCGCCATGATGCTTGCCCTGCATCGGGCATACGTTTGTTCCATTCTTGCTGTTGGGACACGCCGTTGCATTGGCACATCCTGTCGCACGCGGACATGTGCCTTTCTTGTCACATGTAGCTGCATTAGGACAGTTCTTGCATGCCTCTGTGCATCCCGCAGCCTTGCCGCATTTTGCAGCGCACTTGCCTGCATTAGGGCAGTTCTCTGCATTAGGACACTTGCCAGCCTTGGCACAATTAGCCACATTAGGACAATTTGCCGCGTTAGGACATATATTCTTTGTGGTCTTGCCGTCATTGTTTGCGGCAACAGCATTCACACACTCGCTACGATGCGGACATGCCACATTCTTGTTTATCGCCGTCTTGATGTCCTGCGCAAAGGCTATAAGCGCCACAAACGCAACGGCAGTCAATACTACTAACGATTTTTTCTGCATAATAACAATTTGTTTTACTGTTTGTCAATATTCTCTGTGAGGACGTCCGTCTGCCACTCTCTTACGAAGCGGAAAAGACATAATCCCCACGTTTGCAAATATAGCATGAAATGAGTTCGGAAGCAAATTATACAACATTTTTTAACTTCGTGTATTCACTTACACACTGCATCATTTTATCTTCTTCAGTTTCATTCCGTATTTATCTCTGAATTCCATTGAGGCATTATAGCTTGTCATATATTTATTAAGCACTGTCCCCGACACCACATAACCACTTACCTCATACGAAGAACCGTCATAATCGAAATTGAATGAGTATTTGATTTCATATTCCGGATTATTTATCAGCTCGGCCTTAATATTGTACACTCTGGCTGTAAGATTCTTTATCGTTTCTCTACTGTTCTTATCAATTATCTTAAGTGATTGTATCATTATAATGCCGCCCTCATACGGTGGACATTCTATATCAGTATACACGCTAAGATCCAACAATGTCCCATCCTTAAAGTCATAGAAATCACCGGCTCCCATTCTGGACATCGGATTCAGCTTATGAAGTTCATAGCTTGACTTGTAAATACTGTTGTACTTCTTACAAGTAATCTTTGCATAAGGAAAATGGTTCCTTTCTGCATAAGACACTGCATCATATTTCTTCTTTCCTCTATATTCCAACACTTTTATAAGCGAGTCAGCCAATACCTCTCGCTCCGATATGTGGTACTCATTCTTAATATCAAAAGTAATGATATAATCATCATATATAGACATTCCCAATACCGCGCACACACTGTCGAGCACCTCATACTTCTCTTTCTCCGTCATGAGTCGGTCATCCGACTGACTGGAAAAAACACCAAACGCGCATACCTGCACTGCCGCAACCATGCCCATGATTGCCGAAACAATACTGCGTAAATTAATGTTCACCATACTTTTCAATTTATAATTGATAATAAGAAATAATATTTACCTATATAATACAAAGAAGAATATAACTATCCTCACACAAAGTATAGTGCATATAAACAGCACAGAGCCGAATGCTGGCGGGAGAATGCAAGGCTTCTATCACACAGTTATCTCCGCCGAGCCTATGCAACAATGATGCCTCTCGTCGTAAACCACGCAGAACTGACCCGGCGCAACGCCCTGTATGGGTGTCTGTGAATGAACAATATATGAGCCCTCGCCCGTACGTTCGAGCCGTGCAGGATGATATTCCGGCGTGTGGCGTATCTTGAACGTGACGTTGCACTCCGGCGCGTCGCCCCACGGATTCATCGTCAGGAAGTGGAAATCGTGCACCTTGAAGTCGGTCTTATAAGCAGTGCGCGGCTCATATCCACGGCTCACGTAGAGTATGTTGCGCTCCACATCCTTCTTCACTGCGTACCAAGGACCGCCGCCGAAACCCAAACCATGGCGCTGCCCTATGGTGTGGAACCACAGTCCGCGGTGCTGTCCTATCTTCTTTCCGGTTTCCAGTTCGAGCACGTCCCCCGGATTCTCGCCCAGATAACGGCGTATGTAGTCGTTGTAGTTTATCTTTCCGAGGAAGCAGATGCCCTGCGAATCCTTGCGCTTCGCGTTTATCAGATGCTCGCGCTCGGCAATCTCTCTCACCTCATCCTTCATGTAATGACCTATCGGGAATATGGCTTTGCGCAGCTGCCAGTCGTATATCTGCGCCAGGAAGTCGGTCTGGTCCTTCACAGGGTCAGGACTCGTCACGAGCCATTTGCGTCCGTCTATTATCTCGGTCTGTGCATAGTGGCCCGTGGCTATGAGGTCGTAGTTGTGACCCATCTTCTCGTCGAACGCACCGAACTTTATCATTCTGTTGCACATCACGTCGGGGTTTGGCGTATATCCCGCGCGCACCTTGTCCATGGTGTAGCGCGTCACGCCGTCCCAATACTCCCTGTGGCAGTCCACCACCTGCAACTTACAGCCATAGCGCGCGGCCACAGCGGTCGCCATCTCCAGGTCTTCCTCGCTCGAGCAGTCCCATTCCTCCTGCTCCTCCGGTCCTATCTTGATGTAGAAACAATCGGGATGCAACCCCTTACTTGCGAGTTCGTACAACACCACCGAACTGTCCACGCCGCCCGAAAGCAACACGGCGATGCGCTTGTCGTATATGTTTTCGTTCATATTGTCGTGTATGATTATTATCCGTATGCAAACTTACGGATTATTTTTCATATTCCGACGCATGCAGGCAGGAAATGTGACGGGCGGCATGTCCGGCGCGGAAACAACCGCGGAGAATCTACCCTGATGTTTGATTTTATTTTTACAACAACCCTCTCATAGCTCGAATATTTTCGAGCAGGAGCACACTTGGACGCGTACAGACGATTCTCACGAAGTTACGTAACTAATTGACAGTCCGCCACTTACGCATTCCATTACTCTTATGTACCTTTTATCGGGCTGCGAAATGGCCTTTATTAAGGTACGATACAGGCTTTATTACCTCCCGATTAGCTTCATTTCGTGCCATGATATGCTGCATTTTGCGCATCAAAAAAGCCCGTTTAGCATTGCTTACTGGTTTTCCCGACGTTTTTGTCCACACTTAACCGCCACGAAAAACACCATTTCTCATTTTTCAATTTTCTATTTTGCAAGTAAAAGCGGGTGCTTTTTTTGGTAAAAAATTTTTACAAAACGATTCTGCAACATTATATATATTGACTGCCATAGAGCCGTGCCACGGGTGTCGGCCCACCTGCCGAGGCGCTCCAATCTGTGAAAAAAGGATGTTGAAAAAGAAAAAAATCATTATTCTCCGAACGGTTGTGCCTCTCGGGTGTATGCACTTTCAGAAAACGACAAACAAACACAGACATGATGAAAAAGATAAAGACATTAGCATTGGCCGTATGTATGATGACGGCAGCAGGCGCCGTCGCACAGACAACGCCCGAAGAAGTGAAAAGCCCTATCGTGGCCGAGAAGACGGCTGAATGGTATGACAACCAGACAAAGGCGTGGGGCGAGGTAGTGAAAACCGACCCAAACAACGAGAACGCATGGCGCAACTACTACCAGGCGGCATTTTACAAACGCTGGTACAACGAAACCGACTCCACCGCACTCACGGTGCTCGCCGAAATGAAAAAAGCTGTACCCGACTCCTACATATACAACTACTGCGCCTTCCGCGAATATATGGGCGCTCCGGAAGACACCATATATGCCGAAAAAGCCATAGCGCGCATGCCGGAAAAGATGGGATACGACGAATACAACACGTGGCTGGCCTACTACGCCAAAGAGAACGACACCCGCCGGCTGGCTGATATCTGCAAGGCTTACTATGAGTCAGGGCAATATTCACCGGGTATTCTACAATACAACTACAACGAACTGCAGGGCATGGACGAGGGCGGAATATACATCGGCATCGGCGACGCCGTGCTCATACCCAAGTGGTTGCTGCAATACGGCAAGGGCGTACACACCGACAAGATAATAGTATGCGCGCCGTTCCTCTTTATGCGCAATTATCGCGAACATCTGTTCCAGCAACTCGGCATCGGCGATGCACCGGAACCGAAAAAGCCCGTGACCGACACAGAATCGGGCGACGAATACATAAATCTACTCTTGGACACTATACGCCGCAAGTCAGGACGTCCGCTATACTTCTCTCCGCTGGGTAGCACAGATCCGTGGCTCGACAATCTTTACAACGAAGGACTGTTGCTGAAATACTCCGACAAACCGTATGACAACATGGCAGTGAAACGCCGCAACGTTGAGCAGAGATACCTGCTTGAGTATTTGCGCGAGTCGTTCGTGCCGGACAACTGGACATCGGGCAACCGGCTTTCGGCCAATTATGTGGTGATGCTCAGCGACCTGCTTCCCTACTACAAGACACACGACAAGGCACGCTACGAATGGCTTATGGCCACCCTTAGGGGCGCAATAAAACGGGCCGCACTGCCGTTGGATATGGAAAACAAGTATCTGAAAATGCTCGACAAATGACGATTTTCAGTCTGAGACGCGCACAACGCACCGACGAACAGCTCATGACGGCAGCCGCACGTGGCAGCGACGATGCCTTCACAGAACTCTACAACCGCTACGCAAGGCGGTTGCAGGGTTTCTTCATGCGCCAGCTCAGGGGCGACCGCGAGGCTGCCGCCGACTGCACCCACGACGTTTTTCTGCGTGCCTACGCCGCACGAACGTCGTGGAGGGAGGGCAGAAAGGTGGACGTGTGGCTGTTCACAATAGCCTACAACATCTGCCGCAACATCTGGCGACACGGCATACACGAGGCTGCATACATGGAGACTCAATCCGATCCGCCCGTGACTGACAGTGAGGCAGAAGCCGAACTCGACGCCGAACTGTTCAGACAGGCACTGCGTACAACGCTCACCACGCTGCGGCCCGACGACCGGATGATGTTCTCACTGCGATATGAAGAGGAACTCACCGTGCCTGAGATAGCACAGATATACGCCATGCCCGAGGGAACGGTGAAATCACGACTGCACAGAATAATGACAACCATAAAACAGAAAATGAAACAATATGAAAATAAATGACAAGGACATAGCGCGCATGGCACGCCGGATGCGCGATGAGGAGAACGGGAGTCTGCACGTAAGACAGTGGCGGCGCAACCGCAAGAGCATGCCGCAATGGCTCGTGGCTCTGCCCGCAGCGGCTGTCATAGGATTTCTTGCTGGATTCTTCACCGGCTCGAAAAGCGAACCGGAGGACATGCGTATGCTCTCGCAGCGCATCGATACGCTCTACATAACCCGGCAGGCGGAGAAACCGGAAACCACAGACTCTGGCACACTGAAGAACACCGGCCTCGCCATAGAGACAAAAAGCAGCAGTCCGGGCACGTCCGCCAGACGTGACAGCAGCGGCAAATCAAAATACGTCACGGGCCTGCCTGCCTCGAAAGACGGCATCAGGTACGATATGCTCGTGATGCAATGAGCATTGCTTTCTATCTTTCATAAAGATCAATCCATGCGCAGCAGTCTGATGGTTCAGGCTGCTGCGCTCTTTTTTATTATGCCGGTAAGGGCTTCGGCTTTCATAATTATGCAGTGAAAGTCCGGTGCACAAAGCGCTCACACAAGGCTGTACGCCATTCCATTCACCCCAATACGCACCTTATATATGAACAGAAAGAAGCATGCAGTGTGTTAATTCACGTTAAATCAGTGCGCAATATATTGCTCCGTAATAAACAAAATGCTATATTTGCGATATCAAAATGATATCAAAACTAAAACAACTAAATTATTACACTTTTATGGAAAATAAGGAATTTACATTCAAGGGAACGACACTCAACGGCTTTCTCATGCTGTTTGTCAATTTGTTTCTCACCCTCGCGAGCATCGCACTCATCGTGCTTGGCATCAACATCGGCGAATCTGCATGCGGTATCACCACCGGTGTGAGCGGCGGTTTGCTCGTGATTGTGGCACTGATAATGTGGTGCGGCATGATACAGCTCGAACCAAACGAGGCCCGTGTGATGATGTTCTTCGGCAAATACAAAGGCACATTCACCCGCGTCGGCTACTTCTGGGTGAACCCGTTCATCTCTACAAAGAAACTGTCGATGCGTGCACGCAACCTCGACGTGGAACCGATAAAGGTGAACGACAAGACGGGCAACCCGGTGATGATAGGTCTTGTGCTGGTATGGAAGCTCAAAGACACATACAAGGCTATGTTCGAAATCGACTCACAGACAATGGCACAGTCCGGCAACCAGAACGCTGTAGGCAACTCAGTATCGAGCGTTATGAAGGCATTTGAGAACTTCGTGAAGATACAGAGCGACGCCGCACTGCGCCAGACAGCCGGTCTGTATGCCTACGACGACAACGAGCACAGCACAGGCGAACTGACTCTGCGCAGCGGAGGCGAGGAGATAAACAAACAGCTTGAGGAGAAACTGGACGAGCGTCTGAACATGGCAGGCATCGAAATTGTGGAGGCACGCATCAACTATCTTGCTTATGCTCCCGAGATTGCAGCCGTAATGCTGCGCCGCCAGCAGGCATCGGCCATAATCATGGCAAGAGAGAAGATTGTGGAAGGTGCGGTATCGATGGTGAAGATGGCGCTCCAGAAACTTTCCGACGAGGAAGTGGTGGAACTCGACGACGACAAGAAGGCCGCCATGGTGAGCAACCTCATGGTGGTACTCTGCAGCGACGAGTCTGCACAACCGGTGGTAAACACAGGTACTCTGAATCATTAAGACAACAGGCCGGCACCATGCCGGCCTTAAAACAAAGGATGACACAACTGGTCATGACTACATTCTGACATGGCAAAAAAGGAAACAAAAACCAAGAACTTCATTCTCAGAATCGACGCCGATATGATGAATGCCATAGAAGCGTGGGCCGCCGACGAATTCCGCAGCACCAACGGACAGCTGCAATGGATCATAACGGAGGCCCTGCGCAAAAGCGGACGCCTGAAGAAAAAGAAGACCGTAAAAAACGAAAACGATGAGACAGAAGAATAATCAGAACAGAATAAAGGTGTACCGCACCATGGAAGGGAACATCTTTGAGGCGGTTACGGCTGTAATCTTAATCGTCATGTGGACAATAGCTCTGACCAGACTGAAGAGCATGGACGAACCTGTCACATTCCTTTCTGACGAAGAAAACAACACATCCACACGGATGATAGCCGGCAGCATCGTCGCCACCGTACTTTCGCTGTTGTTTCTGGTTTCGGCATATTTCCCTGACAGAATGATAAATATGCGTATCGACGTGAAGAACACCGCGCAATATGCGCTCATGATACGTATGTCAAGAATAATGGCAGTGGAGACAGCTGTAATCTTCCTCGGTAGCATCGCGAACGTGGGAAACGACAGATCGATATATCCCGCACTGCTTGCCATAGCTTTAAGCGTTACGCTCATGATATTCAGAACACTCATAAAAAGAAAAGGATGAAAGTTGCATTTACATTCATATCCGCCATACTGCTGGCCATAACGGCCGACATTAAGGCTCAGACGCCCGACGGACAATGGTCGGGCGATCTTGTTTTAGGACAGGGAAAAAATCTGCCGCTGGTACTGAACATCGGTACCGGCAGCGACGGAAAGCCGTGTTGCACACTGGACAGTCCCATGCAGGGGGCTGAAGGAATAAAGACAGAGGTGAACGTTCTTACGGCGGACTCCATCAACATAACCGTGCCCGACATCGCGGCAACATACGCCGGACGCGTTACAAAGGACGTGATAATGGGATGCTTCACACAGATGGGCATGCCATTCAAGCTCGACCTGAAGCGTGGCGGCGTAATGATAAACAGGCCCCAGACGCCTCAACCGCCACTGGGTTACACCACACAGGAGGTGAGCTTCGAGAACAAGGCAGCGGGAGCCGTGCTCAGTGGCACACTGACATGGCCAGAAGGCTACGACGGAAAGAAGCCTGTGCCGGTGGTGATTATGGTGAGTGGAAGCGGTCTGCAGAACCGCGACGAGGAGGTGTTCGGCCACAAACCGTTCCTTGTCCTGGCCGACCGGCTGGCACGCAACGGCATAGCATCGCTGAGATATGACGACCGCGGAACGGGAAAATCTACCGGTGACGCCTCCAAGGCCACAACATCCGACTTCATGAAGGATGCAGCGGCAGGCCTGGAACTGCTGCGCAGTATGGACGGAAAATTCTCCCGTGTTGGCGTAATCGGTCACAGTGAGGGCGGACTGATAGCTTTCATGCTGGCAGCCGACGGCAGGACCGACTTCATTGTGAGCATGGCAGGGACGGGCGTGAAGGGCGACACGATAATAGCCGGACAAAGCAACGACGCACTCAGACGCACAGGCCGTCCTGCGAATGTCACTGCGACGGACATAAGAAAACAGGCGGAGACAGGCGGCAACGCATGGCTCAGATACTTCGTCGACTACGATCCGGCGGACGTGATAGCCTCAACAACATGTCCGGTGATGGCTCTGAACGGAACGATGGACACACAGGTGAGACCACGCCTCAATCTTGACAGAATAAAGAGCCTGCTTCCGCACAACGCGAAAAACTCAATAAAGGAATATGACGGCCTCAACCATCTGTTCCAGCACTGCACTACAGGATTTGCCGATGAGTACGGAACGATTGAGGAAACAATGTCGGAAGATGTGATGAAGGATATTGCCGGCTGGATAAATTCTTTATAACGACACTGCGCCGGCCGGCACATCAGTATGCCTCGCGATATTTGTTCTCGTCCTTGTCTTCGAGCATTGACAGATAACTCTGGTAACGGCTGGCGGCGATGTAATGGTCTTCAACAGCTTTAAGCACAGCACATCCGGGTTCGTGGGTATGCGTGCAGTTGTTGAAACGGCAGTCCTTGGAGAAATGGAATATCTCCTTGAAATAGCTGGTAAGCTCTTCCGGCTCCATGTTGAACGTACCGAAACCTTTTATACCCGGTGTGTCGATGATGTATCCGCCGCCGGGCAGAGGCAGCATCTCGCTGAAAGTGGTGGTGTGTATGCCCGTGTTGTGGGCGTCGCTTATCTCCGCCGTGCGAAGATTGACTCCGGGCAGCAGTCTGTTTATCATTGTAGACTTGCCTACTCCACTGTGTCCGCTGAGCAGAGTGATGCGGTCGTGCAACAGAGTCATGAGCACATCCATGCCGTCGCCGGTCTCGGCCGACACCGGAACACACTTATATCCCACTGTCTCATAAAGGTCCATCATCATCTGCTGATAGCGCATGAGGTCGTCGTCGAGAAGGTCTGTCTTGTTGAACACGAGCACTACGGGCACACTGTAAGCCTCGGCCGTGGCAAGGAAGCGGTCGATGAACGTGGTGCTTGTCTGCGGACGCTCCACCGTCACTACAAGAAACGCCTGGTCGACGTTGGCCGCGATGATGTGGCTCTGCTTGCTCAGGTTCTGCGATTTGCGGATGATGTAGTTCTTACGGTCGCCTATGGCTGTGATAAATGCCGTGTCCTGCTGGTTGCGCTCTATTTCGACGTGGTCGCCCACGGCCACAGGGTTGGTGCTGCGGATGCCTTTCAGACGGAAGTTTCCCTTTATCTTGCATTCCACAATATCGCCTTCGACGGTCTTCACCGTGTACCAGCTGCCGGTATTCTTTATCACTAAGCCTTGCATCGTAATGGAGATAAAAATAAAAAAGACAAGAAAGAAAACAAACATAACACGCTGAACGGTATGGCAGAAGCCCTACACCCACCGTCGGAACGGCCGCAAGCATGTCGCGTTTCTTTTCTTTCTTGTCTGCTGATTTATACTGTCATTATTTCTTTTGTCTTTTCATCAAGCAGATCATCAATCTTCTTGATGTACTTGTCGTGTATCTTCTGAAGTTCCAGTTCGGCGTCCTTCTCGTTGTCTTCAGACAGTCCGTCCTTGATGGCTTTCTTCAGTTTCTCCTTAGTCTCGGCACGTGCGTTGCGCACTTCCACCTTTGTCTTCTCGCCAATCTTGTTGCACTGCTTCACAAGTTCGCGGCGACGCTCCTCTGTCGGCTGCGGAATGCCGAGACGGATAATTTCTCCGTTGTTCTCCGGAGTGATGCCGACATCGCTGTCCATGATGGCTTTCTCAATGTCGCGGATAGCCTTCTTGTCCCAAGGACGGATGGCGATGGTACGTGCGTCGGGCACTGATACGTTGGCAACCTGATTCAATGGAACCATCGAACCGTAGGAATTAACCCTCACACCGTCGAGTATGGCAACATTGGCACGACCTGCACGAACACGCGAAAGCTGTTCCTCCAGATACATCGCAGCCATTTCCATACGCTCACCGGCGGCATTTAATGTCTCTTTAACGTCAATCATATCTTTTTTATATTGTTTGTTTATTTGGTTCAGTTGTAATCTTCCACACTACGCCCGGCCATAATCCAAGGCGCTTTCATGGCACCAACCCGCTTGCGGCTGCATGTGACAGCACAGCGTCCGGCACACTGCCGGCACGGCAAACAGGCTTTTTTATTGTTGCAAATATAAATATTAGTTTTTAAACATCCAAATTATTATCTTCGGAATTTATGCTGCATACACTATATATACAGTTTTGCCGGCAGATGCGGAAGGGCTGACAAAACTGAAGAATCAGACTGACAGACAAGCAGAAAATATCCACACGCGTGGATTCACCGCCACGAATATGTCACTGCAAATATTCTGATGGAACACAAGACACAGCTGTGGGCGTCATCATTCTGTCACAGTAGAAACCCTACGGAAACCGGTTGCAATAAAAAACTGCGGCATCAATCGCGTATCGTCGTTATTTCCTTCTGCTGGAAGGAGAACAATATGGGGCACTTTCAGATTTTCATCATCACGCGATTTTTTCATCTGAGTTTTCTGTTCTACCCCAAAAATCCAGCGAATATTTGCGAGCAGACTCTCCCTCGGACGCAAATTCGCGAATTCTGAGCAGCATCTATAAAACACTGAATGTCAATGATTTATATTCAAGAATCATTTTCCCGTCCTGCAATAAGCACCGTTTCAGCATGCGATATAGCCCATATCAGGGGCTGAAACGCACCATATCACACCCTGATACGGGCGAAATCAGACCCTCAAACGGGCTTTATCAGAACGTGAAACGAACTATTCCGGACTGCGCTCCCGAGTATACGAAAAGACAGTACAGCCTGAAATGGCCCCAATGACGCCGTATTCGACATTCTCACACATCTGTTTTGCGATTTTATTTTGTCAAAAAAAAGTCAAGAAAAACTGTAAGTCCGCACTCTGAGTTTTCTCTTAAAGCACCGATATGGCACGTGAGAAAAGACCGGAAAAACATTCGTATGTCTTGAGAGGAAGATTTATCGGTTACGACAACATGAATTTATTATTGCGTGAGCAGATGCACTGCCACGGTTCATTACACCGCGAACAATCCGGCAGTTTTACTTCATACCGTGATGCCTAATAAAGCACACCACCCTCTCAGAATCTCTACAGAGCCAATATTTAATAATTTTATTTTTACAGGAAAAACAAGCCACAAAATCAGAAATACCAATCGTAATATTTTATACATTTTCAGTATTAATCTATAAATAATGTAAAAACTTTTTGGCTTCTGCCTTCTAAATTCGTACCTTCGCACTACCAATACTTATTTACTGTAACTTTTTTCGTGTGACATAATCTTTTGTTGTGACAAAGGATCGTATATGCACATCATGCAATCAGATTAATAAACTAAAAACTGAATAATGAATAAAAAATTGAAATGGAGCCTTATTGCCGTTCTAGCATGCGCATTGGTGGCATGGGGCGTGTACTCGCAAATGCCTAAAACAAATTCAGAACTTGCCAAAGCCGACAAGATAATGCAAGGCAGCAAGGGAAAGAACAAACAACTCAACGTAAACGGAACCATAATAAAAACCGGACCTCTTACTGATGAGTTCACTGTCACAGGAACACTGATACCAGACGAAAACGTAGATCTTTCATTTGAAACGTCAGGACAGGTGGTGAGCATAATGTTCAAAGAGGGTGTCCACGTGAAGAAAGGACAGCTTCTGGCAAAGGTGAACGACAAGAAACTGCAGGCCGAACTCAAACGACTGGTGTCGCAACTCAAGCTCGCAAAGGACCGCGTGTACAGACAGCGCACACTGTTGCAGCACGACGCCGTGAGCCAGGAGGCGTATGAGCAGGTGAACACCGAGCTTGCCACCCTGCAGGCAGACATCGACATAGTGAAAGCCCAGATAGAACTTACCGAACTGCGTGCACCGTTCGACGGAATAATCGGACTGAGACAGATAAGCGTCGGCGCATACGCCACCCCGCAGACGGTTGTGAGCAAGCTGACAAGAATTGTTCCGCTGAAGGTTGAATTCTCCGTTCCGGAACGATACGCAAGAGACATCAAACCGGGAACAAAGCTCCAATTCTCTATCGACGGAGTGCTCCACACATTCCCGGCAAAGGTCTATGCCAAGGAGTCTGCCATCGACATGAACACCCACACACTGACAGTACGTGCCATTTATGCCAACGCCGACGGAAAACTCACGCCGGGACGATATGCCAGCATCAATCTGAAGAAACAGGAGATAAAGGACGCAATAGCCATCCCTTCAGAAGCAGTTGTGCCTGAAATGGGAAAAGACAAGGTGTTCCTCTACAAGTCGGGAAAAGCCCAGCCTGTTGAAATAAAGGTCGGACTGAGAACAGAAGACAAGGTTCAGGTGTTGCGCGGACTTAATGTCGGCGACACTCTGATAACATCAGGAACACTGCAGCTCCGCACCGATCTGCCGGTAATTCTCGATAAGGTTGATTAATGCACATAAAAAGCACGAATAATGAACATTTCCGAAATAAGCATACGCAGACCGGTTCTTGCAACCGTGATGACCGTGATAATACTGCTTTTTGGAATGATTGGATACGCATACCTGGGTGTGAGAGAATATCCCTCGGTTGATAATCCTATCATTTCGGTGAGCTGTTCGTACGCCGGAGCAAACGCCGACGTTATAGAGAATCAGATAACAGAACCGCTTGAGCAGAACATCAACGGTATTCCGGGTATCCGTTCGCTTACGAGTACGAGCGAACAGGGCAAAAGCCGCATTACAGTAGAGTTTGAATTGTCTGTCGATCTGGAGACTGCTGCCAACGACGTGCGTGATAAGGTTTCGCGCGCACAGCGCTATCTGCCGCGCGACTGCGACCCTCCTACAGTGTCAAAAGCCGACGCCGACGCGTCGCCAATACTTATGGTGGCCCTGCAAAGTGAGAAAAGACCGTTGCTGGAACTCAGCGAAATAGCCGACCTCACGGTGAAAGAGCAGCTCCAGACCATTCCCGACGTGAGCAGCGTGAGCATCTGGGGTGAGAAGAAATACTCCATGCGACTGTGGCTCGACCCTATAAAGATGGCGGGATACGGCATCACACCTATGGACGTAAAGAACGCTGTGGATAACGAAAACGTGGAACTGCCGTCGGGAAGCATCGAGGGAAACACCATCGAGCTGAACATCCGCACAATGGGATTGATGAACACAGCGAAGATGTTTGACGATCTTATCGTAAAAAGCGACGGCAACCGCATAATCCGTTTCAGCGACATAGGACGCGCCGAACTTGGTGCCGCCGACATCAAGAGCTACATGAAGATGAACGGTGTGCCGATGGTGGGCGTGGTGGTTGTGCCTCAACCGGGTGCAAACCACATCGACATAGCCGACGCTGTGTACAAACGCATGGAGCAGATGAAGAAAGACCTGCCCGAAGACGTGAAATACAGCTACGGCTTCGACAACACAAAGTTCATCCGTGCATCCATTGATGAGGTGAAACAAACGGTTTATGAGGCCTTCGTCCTTGTTATCATAATCATCTTCCTCTTCCTGCGCGACTGGCGTGTGACGCTTGTTCCTTGCATCGTTATTCCCGTTTCGCTCATCGGTTCGTTCTTCATAATGTATCTGTTCGGTTTCTCCATCAACGTACTCACCATGCTTGCTGTGGTGCTTGCCGTGGGATTGGTGGTCGACGACGCCATTGTGATGACCGAGAACATATATATCCGAATAGAGAGGGGCATGTCGCCGAAGGAAGCCGGAATAGAAGGCGCGAAGGAAATATTCTTTGCCGTCATATCCACAACAATCACACTGGTGGCCGTATTCTTCCCCATCGTGTTCATGGAAGGAACGACCGGCCGACTGTTCCGTGAGTTCAGTATGGTGATTTCGGGCGCCGTCATCATATCGGCATTCTCTGCCCTCACGTTCACTCCAATGCTTGCAACGAAGCTCCTCAAGCAACGTGAGAAGAAGAACGCATTCTATCGCATGACCGAACCTTTCTTTGAAGGAATGAACAACGTGTACGAACGGTCGCTGCAATATGTATTGAACCACAGAATGTGGATATTGCCGCTCATCGCCATAATGCTTGTACTCATCGTGGTACTGTGGGGAAAGATACCGTCGGAGATGGCTCCGCTCGAAGACCGTTCAATGATTACGATCAATACGCGCGGTGCCGAGGGTGTTACTTATGAATACATAAGGGATTATACGGAAGACATCAACCGTGTGGTTGACTCCATAATACCAGACGCCGAAGCCGTTACGGCACGCGTATCGAGTGGAAGCGGAAACGTCCAGGTGACACTCAAAGACATGGCCGACCGCGATTACAGCCAGATGGATGTAGCCGAGAAACTGTCGGCTGCGGTGCAGAAAAAGACTAAAGCCCGTTCTTTCGTACAGCAACAGTCATCGTTCGGAGGACGTCGTTCGCGCATGCCTATACAGTATGTATTGCAGGCTACGAACCTCGAAAAGCTCGAAAAGGTTCTCCCGAAATTCATGGAGAAGGTGTATGAGAATCCTGTATTCCAGATGGCCGACGTCGATCTGAAGTTCAGTAAACCCGAAGCGCGCATACACATCAACCGCGACAAGGCCAACGTAATGGGCGTAAGCACACGCGATCTGTCCGAAACTCTGCAATACGGACTCAGCGGACAGCGTATGGGATACTTCTACATGAACGGCAAGCAATACGAAATACTCGGTGAGATAAACCGTCAGCAACGTAACAAACCGGCCGATCTGCGCTCCATATATCTGCGCAGCAGCGACGGAAAAATGATACAGATGGACAACCTCATCGAACTTGAGAACACCATTGCTCCGCCAAAGCTGTACAGATACAACCGCTTCGTGTCGGCCACAGTATCAGCCGGACTGGCAGAAGGAAAAACCATCGGACAAGGTCTTGACGAGATGGACAAGATTGCAAAGGAAGTGCTCGACGACACATTCCGCACATCACTGGCAGGCGACTCCAAGGATTTCCGCGAGAGTTCGTCAAGTCTTATGTTCGCTTTCATCCTGGCTCTGGTGCTCATCTACCTCATCCTTGCTGCTCAGTTCGAAAGTTTCAAGGATCCGTTCATCATAATGCTGACCGTTCCGCTCGCCATAACAGGTGCGCTGATATTCATGTTCTTCGGCGATATAACCATGAACGTGTTCAGCCAGATCGGAATCATCATGCTCATCGGTCTTGTTGCAAAGAACGGTATTCTTATCGTTGAGTTCGCCAACCAGAAACAACAGGAAGGTATGGACAAACTGACTGCTGTGCGCGAAGCCGCAAAGCTCCGCCTGCGTCCAATCCTTATGACAAGTGCATCAACCATTCTCGGCCTCATCCCTCTAGCCTTTGCAACGGGCGAAGGATGCAACCAGCGCATCGCCATGGGTGTGGCAGTGGTCGGAGGAATGCTTGTCTCCACCATTCTTACAATGTATGTGGTGCCTTCCGTTTACAGTTTCATTTCAACAAACAGAATTAAAAAACTAACAAATGGCAAATAAAATCCTTACCGGAATACTCTGTCTGATGTGTGCCTGCGCCGCATCAGCACAGCCGGAACCAGAATATCATGATGTCGGAGTGATGACATTGCAGGACTGTCTGGCCAAAGGTCTTGAGAATAACTTTTCAATCCGTATGGTGAAAAACCGTCAGGAAGTGACCTCCAACAACGCTACGGCAGCCAACGCAGGACTGTTGCCGGAGGTGGATCTCACTGCCTCATACGGTGGAAACTATCATACCACCAGCACAACAGCAAGAGAATCGGGCGTAACTTCAAAAGAAAGCAATGCCCTTGACGGAACACTTGATGCCGGTATTGAACTCAACTGGACCATATTCGACGGCTTCAACGTGTGGACAAACTACAAACAGCTGCAGATGATGAAGGAACAGGGCGAGCTGCAGACACGAATCGCCGTGGAGGACTACGTGGCATCGCTTGCCGCCGAATACTATAACTTCATACAGCAGAGCATCCGTCTGAAAAACTTCCACAACGCCATGAAGCTCTCACGCGAACGTCTGCGCATCGTGGAAGTGAACTACCACGTCGGCAGTTTCTCACAACTGGAATATCTGCAGGCGAAAGTCGATTTCAACGCTGACAGTACCCAGTACATGAAACAGCGTGAAGCGCTCACTACTTCAAGGATAAAACTGAACGAGATGTTGGCCAACGAGGATGTCACCGCACTGCTTGGAATACGCGACACAACAATCGACGTAAATCCGGGACTGCGCTACGACGAACTGTGGGAAGCTACTCTGACAGCCAACTCCTCTCTGCTTCTGGCCGACAAGAACACAGACATCGTGAAAGCCGACTACAAGAAGATAATGTCGCGCGACTATCCATACGTGCGACTCAACATGGGTTACGGCTACACAATGAACCGCTACGAGCTCTCAGCCACACGTAAGCGCGACAACTGGGGGCTGAATGCCGGAATAACCGTAGGCTTCAAACTGTTCGACGGCAAGCGCAGAATGCAGAAACGAAATGCAGAACTCGACATAAAATACTCTGAACTGGAACGTGATAACCTGAAGCTTTCACTGAAATCAGAGCTTAACAACTTCTGGCAGGCATACAAAAACAACTGGGAAATACTACAGAAAGAACGTCAGAACCTCGTCGCCGCCGAAACAAACTACTATTTTGCAAATCTCAAATATCTTGAGCACAGCATATCAGGATTCGAGATGCGCGAGGCACAACAAAGTCTGCTCGATGCCAGAGAGCGCATTCTCGTGGCCGAATACGACACAAAAATATGTGAGATATCACTTCTCCAACTCAGTGGTAAAGTGCTCAGTTATCTGAGCGCGGAGACTCCAGCCACTGCCGTAAACCAATAATTCGATAGAAACAAAGACATGAAAATAAAAAAGCTATTTCTCTTCCTTACTCTGACAATGGCCTGCACACTGTGCACGGCCCAGTCGAAGAAGTCTGTATCAATACTTGGCGACTCGTACAGCACATTCCAAGGCTATCTCTATCCTAGTACAAACTTCGTGTGGTACAACGCCGGCAAACACGACAACACAGACGTGACAAAGGTGCAAGAGACATGGTGGCACCAGCTCATAAGCAGCAGAGGACTGCGTCTGTGCATAAACAACTCGTTCTCCGGTGCCACTATCTGCAACACCGGTTATAACAAGGAAGACTTCAGCGACCGCTCGTTCTGCACACGCTTGTGGAACCTCGGATGCCCGGACATAATTTTCATCTTCGGTGGAACAAACGACAGTTGGGCAGGATCACCCATCGGTGAATACAAATACAGCGACTGGACAAAAGAAGATCTCTACTCTTTCCGCCCGGCAATGGCGTATATGATAGACAACACAATAGCACGCTATCCGAACGTAGAGATATATGTCATCATAAACGACGGGCTGTCCAAGGAAATAACAGAGTCGAGCCGAACCGTTTGCGAGCACTACAAAGTAAAATATGTGATGCTGAAAGACATCGACAAACTCAACGGTCATCCTTCCGTGAAAGGCATGAAACAGATAGCCGAACAGGTTGGAAAGATAATGAAAAGATAGATAATAACCGACAATAAAGACAAGAGAAACGCGCGGACCGCGGCCGGCAGCAGGACCAGAATGTGTCACTGACTGCAGACAACACAGTTCGCGCGTTTCTCTTTTTTATATTCTTGCGTGATTATTCAATCACTCCGCACCAGCCACCGTTGCGTTCCAGCTTCAGTGTGAGCACCGAAGACTTGTCCACCTGGCTCTCACCCTTCACATAGTCGAAAGCCTGACGGTCGGCATTCACGCCGTCTGCAAAGAACGTAAGGGTGCGTTTGCCACCATCACCAAGGAAATCGAGCGGCACAGTCACGGTTCTCGCATTGCCTGCGCTCATGGCTCCAATGAACCAACGGCTGCCTTTCTTGCGTGCAACAACCACATATTCACCCACTTTGGCATCGATAACACGTGTCTCATCCCATGTCACAGGCACTGAACTTATGAACTTAGTACACTCCTCTTCGGCATAATATCTTGTCGGAGTATCCGAAAGCATCTGTATGCCACTCTCAAAAACGACATACATCGCCATCTGACAAGCACGCGTACCCATACCCATCGGGTTTGGATCGGTGCAGCGGTTGTGCTCCGGTTGTGCAGAGTTCATAGAACCGGGAGTGAAATCCATTGCTCCCACAGCGTTGCGGATGAACGGCAGATATATCGTATTCTCCGGACGACAGCCCTCGTTCTGCTCCATACCGCGCACTCCTTCGTAAGACAGAAGGTTTGGATATCTGCGCTCCAAACCGGCCGGCTTGAACGAGCCATGGAAGTCAACCACCATGTTGTATTTTGCTGCTTCCTTTATTACTCTCTCATAGAAGTTCACCATCCACTGGTCACTGCGGTCCATGAAGTCAATCTTCACGCCTGGAACACCCCACTCAGCATAGCGCTTGAAAAGGTCCATATTGTTCTCAACAGTCAGCCACGGCAACCAAAGAATAAGACCCACGTTCTTGCTCTTGCCGTAAGCCACGAGCTCGGGAATATTGATTGCGTCGATAGAGTTGAAGGGATCGCGTGTAGTGCGGGCCCATCCCTCGTCAAGGATAATGTAAGGTATACCAAACTTCGATGCGAAATCGATGTAATATTTATAAGTGTCGTTGTTGATTCCGGCCTTGAAATCAACACCCCATATCATCTTGTGATTCCACCAGTCCCAGCTCACCTGTCCCGGCTTTATCCAACTGCAGTCCTTCAGTTCGCACGGTGAAGATAGCACATAGGTCATTTCATTGGCCAGAAGGTCCTTGTCCTGCTTGGAGATGACAAAGTAACGCCACGGGAACGAACGCTTGCCCTGTGTGCGGGCGATATAGTCAGCCTCCTTCAGTATCTTAACGCTTCTATCTCCATCGTCACCGAATTCCAGCGGAACTTTCGGGAACACCGAACTCATTCCGTTCTCACCGGTGCCTTTAAGGAACATACACGGATAATCCTTCAAGTCTGCTTCTGAGATAAGAATCTTATAGTTCTTGTCAGTACTTACAAGCACCGGGAAATATATCATCTTGTCCGACGGTTTGAAATCGCTCGTCTTTATATGGCTGTAAGGACTTTCGTAAGAAGTCTTGAAGCCGTCTGTATAAGACACATGTGCCATATAGTCACCGGGGAAACCTATTCTGAATGTCTCGTCCTTCACGTCGGCCGTGCCCTTTATATTTGTCACGAAACGATAAGCCACACCGTTATCGAATGCTCTGAACTCAATGGCGTAGTTGCCTGACATGTTAAGCGTCATGGCATTGTAGTGGTTCTTCACCATGGCATTCTTCAGTGGCACCTCACGCTTTATCGTTTCGTTGACAGTAGTGCGCTTCACATTCTTCAGTTTCGGATTCACTCCCAGCTGTTTATTGCCAATAGTCATGGCAAGCTCACATCCAGTGAGAACCTCGTTGCCATCAACACTTACTGTGTAGGTAACTTTGTCACCCAGACTGACATTCACACCGACAGTACCGTCAGGCGACTTCAAAGTCAGATCATCGGCCGCCTTCATGCCCGTAGCAAACACTGCGGCCGCAAGTAAAAGGATTGTTTTTTTCATGATTGTAATAGTTATGTTGTTTTGTTAAGTATACAAGCAGGATAAATTCCGTAAACCCGGTTATAAAAAAATTGGAGGGGCGGAAAGCATTCCGTTTTCCATACCTCTCCAATTTTATTCTGTCTACCGACTATTATTTCTTTTTCTTGCCCTTTGCCACCTCTTTAGAGAATGAATAAGGAGCATCGCTGTCGGCTATACCACGCTGCTTGTTAGGTGTGGCAGACATGTTGTAGACAATGTTTCCACCCTTGAGCAGGTCGCTGTGTGTAAGATAGTTCTTTGTGTAATCAGCACCGTTGAGTGTCATCTTCTGTATGTAACGGTTGTCGGCACTGTTGTCGTTGGCAGTGATTGTGACGGTCTTGCCGTTCTCCAGATGCAGAGTCATCTTGTCGAAGTAAGGAGTTCCGAGCACATATTCGTTAGAACCAGGACATACAGGATAGAATCCCATTGCAGAGAACACATACCATGCAGAAGTCTGACCGTTGTCCTCGTCGCCGCAGTATCCATCAGGATTTGCGTTGTAGAGTTTGTCCATCACCTCACGAATCCAATACTGAGTCTTCCAAGGCTCGCCAGAATAACCATAGAGATAAATCATGTGCTGTATCGGCTGGTTACCGTGAGCATAGTTGCCCATGTTCATAATCTGCATCTCACGTATCTCATGGATAACTCCACCGTAGTAGCTGTCGTCGAACAATGGCGGAACACTGAACACAGAATCAAGCATAGCGTTGAATGTTGCCTTGCCACCCATCAGGTCGATGAGTCCCTGCGGATCGTGGAATACAGACCATGTGTAGTGCCAAGAGTTACCCTCGGTGAAAGCGTCACCCCACTTCAGCGGGCTGAACGGAGTCTGGAACTTGCCGTCCTTGTTACGTCCACGCATGAGGTTTGTCTCCTTGTCGAACACGTTCTTGTAGTTGAAAGCATGCTTGAGGAACGGTTTCAGTTCCTTGTCTGATTTACCGAGAGCCTTACCGAACTGATAGATGCACCAGTCGTCGTAAGCATATTCGAGTGTACGTGCCACATTCTCATTGATCTTAACATCGTAAGGCACATAACCCAGTTTGTTGTAATATTCGAAACCGAGACGTCCGGTAGAAGAAACCTGAGGATGAACAGCATTGGCACCGTGCTTAACAGCCTCCCACAATGCTTCTGCGTCATAACCGCGCAGACCTTTCAGATAAGCGTCAGCAACTACTGAAGCAGAGTTGTTACCAACCATACAGCCTCTGTGGCCGGGGCTTGACCATTCAGGAAGGAATCCGCTCTCCTTGTAAACATTCACGAAACCAGCCTGCATCTTCTCGTTTACAGAAGGATATACGAGGTTGAGCAGCGGGAAGAGGCAACGGAATGTATCCCAGAAACCAGTGCCTGTGTAGAGATAGCCTGGCAGCACCTTGCCATTGTGCGGGCTGTAGTGTACAGGCTGACCGTTTGCATCGATCTCATAGAAGCTGTGGGGGAACAGTGCCGAACGATAGAGACAAGAGTAGAATGTGCGCAGATGATCTACATTCTCATCCTCCACTTCGATCTTACCCAACACTTCATTCCAGCGGTCACGGCCCTGCTGCTTCACGCGGTCAAAGTCGCCATCGCCCAGTTCCTTGAGGTTGAGCAGAGCCTGCTCTGGGCTGATGAACGAAGAAGCCACCTGAACATTAACCTGCTCGCCACGCTTGGTCTTGAAACCTACGATGGCACCAGAGTGGTTGCTTGTAGACTTCAGAAGCGATGCATCAACCTTTCCGTCAGCCACGGCAGCCTTGTATGTGAAAGGTTTGTCGAACTTCAGAACGAAGTAGTTCTTGAAATTGTCAGGCACACCGCCGCTGTTGCGTGTGGTGTAACCGATGATCATGTTCTTCTCGGGAATGATTTCAGCATAAGAGCCTTTGTCGAAAGCATCTACAACGATGTACGACTTGTCTGTCTCCGGGAATGTGAAGCGCATGGCAACGGCACGGTCTGTAGGAGCCATTTCGGCAACAACGTCGTGGTCTGCCAGATATACGCGATAGTAGTAAGGCTTTGCTATCTCAGCCTTATGAGAGAACCATGAGGCACGCTTGTCCTGATCAAACTCGGGAGTTCCTGTAACAGGCATAATTGAGAACTGACCGTAGTCGTTGATCCACGGGCTTGGCTGATGAGTCTGCTTGAATCCACGGATCTTGTCCTGCGTATAGACGTATGCCCATCCGTCGCCCATCTTACCGGTCTGCGGCATCCAGAAGTTCATACCCCACGGCATGGCAATAGCCGGATAGGTATTACCGGTGGACAGTTCGAATTTAGAAAGTGTTCCCACGAGCGGGCTGACATAGTCAACAGGCTCGGCAGTCTTGGCTGCACCGGCACTCAATGTACCCAATGCAAACAATGCGGTGAATAAGGTTTTTAATCTCATATTGTAATTATAATTATTGAATTTTCGGGTTATTACGGCTTAAGCTTCTCCGGCGCACACGCACTGCAGACAACGCAGAAAACCGAAGGCTTCATAAGGCTATGCCATCACAAGGCGATGGATGTATGTCGCATAAGGACATTCATGCTACAAAGATACTACAATTTGGCCGCACTGCAAAATAAAAAATCCATTTAATTTGATGCTCCTTAATGCTTGTCCAAAAGCTGTGTATATTTATACATTCTTCGGTTGGTTTATGAATAAATATTCATAGCCGGCAGAGGTCAACTTCACTAGTGTGTCCATGGAAGTCAGAAGAATATTTCCAGACGTAAATGTGCAGTGCCTGAACGCCTCACATAAATCTCCGACTGTCAACGGAAAGGACTCCCCTATGCTGTCATATGCCCTCCAACGTGATACGGAACAGGCCTTATGAGAGTGCCGAACGGGCTTTTTCATGGCATGGAACCGAGATTCCGGACATGCAAAAAAGGCATTAACATGAGCCAAAGAAGGACATTCCGTAAAACAATAGCAGGAAACACGTTGGGTGAGTTTTCCGATAATGACCTCTACGGACACCGGAAAACGTCAGCGATGTTCTATTTCACGATTTTCTTTTGTAAAATATGTTACTGCCGGGAACTGTATATTTATCCAAAAAGAGTGACGGCCCGTGTCAGAAAGACACATGGCCGTCACTGAGAATTATTGCATCCACTTGAATAAAACGTCTTACATCTTCACACTCAGGCTGTGGGTTCCCGAGCCATATTCCTTGGAAACCGTCTCACCGGGAAGCGTTACATCGGCTGTCGCTCCCTCAGGAATGGTGAATGTCCACTTCCATGTGTCGCCATCATACTTCCATGAGCTCTTGATAAGTCCGGCTGCCGACTTGTATTCGGCGGTGAGATAACCCAGACGACGGTCGGGCACAGGACGCATGATGATGCGACGGAAACCGGGCTGAGAAGGATCGGCTGCTATACCGGCAGCTGTCTCCCACAACCACTCGCACACCGAACCATAGGCGTAATGATTGAATGAGTTCATGCCCTGCGGGCCCATACCTTTGTCTTTCATGTAACTGTTCCAACGCTCCCAGATGGTAGTGGCACCATTATCTACAGAATAGAGCCACGACGGATTCTTACGCTGGAAGAGTAGTTCGTATGCAATGTCGGACATACCGTTCTCGGTAAGTGTGCCCATAAGGATGGAAGTGCCGAGGAAACCGGTCTGCAGACAGTTGTCGTGCTCCTTGAAGTTCTGGCGCAGACGGGCGATCATGCGTTCTTTGGCAGCACCTTCCAGTATGTTGTTCTTCAGAGCAAAGAGAGCCGGTGTCTGCATAGTGTTCAGTATTTCGGTCTTGAACTCGCCGTCTGAAGTGAAGAACTGCTGGCGTATGTACTCACGCGCCTCTTCCATCATCGACGCATAGCGTGAAGCGTTGCGGCCGGTGGCTTTCGCCATATCGTGCATCATGCCGGCATCCATAAGCCAGTAGCTTGCACAAAGGAAGTTCCAGTAGTCCACAGCCTCGGGAAGCGGACCATTAGGACCGAATGCACGTCCGCTGCAACTCTCCAGCGGCTCATAGCTCAACCAGTCTGCCCACTGATAGTTTCCGTTCTCGCTTCTGAGCGCATTGTGATCATACTTGGTCTCTGCCACATGGTTCATGAAGCGCTCCATAGACTCCCACGACTCGTCAATGACCTTCTTGTCGCCGAACTGTTTCCATACAACCCATGGAACAATGATTCCGGCATCGGCCCAACCAAGGCGCATCATGTCCTGATCGCCGCATCCGTACTGTGCGAAAGGTGCCACACCGGGATAACCGCCTGTAGGCGACTGGGTGTCGCGCATGTCCTGAAGCCACTTGTGGAAGAAGCGTTTGGTGTCGGCGAAGAATGTACCTGTCTCGGCAAACACCTGTGTATCGGCTGTCCAGCCAAGACGTTCGTTACGCTGCGGACAGTCGGTTGGAACGGACAGATAGTTGGACAACTGTCCCCAATATGTGTTTGAGATAAGTTTGTTCACAAGGTCATTACCCGTAGTGATGCGTCCCGTTTCCAGTTCCTTGGCTATTGATGTAACCGGAACACTGCGTATCTTCTTGATAGTAACCGGCTCTGTTACGGTGATGGAGATGAAACGATATCCGAAGAAAGTGTTCTGCGGACGATAAGAAACCGGTTTGTCGCCTGACGCAAAAGTATAATCGAGCATCATGCCGGTGTCGGGTATGCGCAGATTGAGACGGTGAACACTGCCTTCCGGACCGTCCATACCCCTGCTCTTCGCTCCGTTTCCGTCGTTGAGCAACTCTGCTGTCACGCAATGAAGCTTTGTGCCTTCCTTTGCCTGGAAGAGGAACTCAGGCACCGCAGCGGCATTCTGACCGAAGTCGATAACCAGATTTTCACCGGGATTTACCTGTATCGCCTCTCCGTCCTTAAACTTCTTCTTTATTACAACCTTGCCGTAAGCCTCTTCGCTCTGCCCTGTCACGTCCTGCCATATGTAGGCTTCTACAGGTGCAAGCGCAATGTCCGGACGCATGTATATCTCCGCTCCGTTGTTAGGACGTATCTGTCCCTGGAACTCACGGTTCACTTCAGGCTTTGAGAGCAATGCCGGTGTGAGGAAGCCTTGTGCTTCGCGTGCATCGTATATCTCACCGTCGAAGATGGCCGCATGCTTCACCGGACCGGCTATACCGGCTTTCCATGTATCGGTGTTTGTTCCGTAAAGACGTGTTGTTCCGTCCTTATAAGTCACGCGCAACACACCGCGGAAGGCACACTTCGTTCCATACATGCCCTGGCTTCCGCCGGGTGTGACAATCTTGTCGCCCCACCATCCGGGCGTAACCTGCGCAGCCAGCTGGTTGACGGCTCCGGAGCGAGTATCGAACGCGTCGGTGACATCATAAGTGAAGGAGCGTTTGGTTTTGAACGGATGGGTAAAACCGGGTTTGAGCACCTCTTTACCGATGAGTTTTCCGTTGACATACAAATCGTAGACTCCAAGTCCTGCGGTCATCCACTCCACGCGTTCCACCTTGTTTTCGTTGGTCAGCGTCGATACGAACCAGTTGGCACCGTCAGCCGCACGTGCACCATCGTTCACGGTGCCCGTCACAACAGGTGCATTGACTACTGAAATCCATTCAGAATTTTTCCACGCTTCGCCATCGAAACCATCGATAAGTGTTCCCACGTTTTTCTTGTCAGCAGTGCCGCAAGCCGTAAGCATTGCGAGTGCTGCACAATAAAGCATCTGTCTGTAGTTCATCATATTTTGTTTTGATTTTATAAAATTCTATCGTACGCCCCATGCAGCAGACAAACCGTATTTTATCAATCTGTTCAAACAGTCTGTGTTGAACATCCGCTAAATTAACCGGTCGGAGACGCGGCTTTGCAGTTCGACACACAATGCGGTCGGAAAGATAAAAAGATCGGACATTCTCATGTTTTAGTCATTAGCTTTATTCGGACGGACTTCTGTGCCGTAAACTGACTTTTCATCCACAGGAAAGAACCATGCGGAACAGCAGCTGAAGACAGCACATGCACCAAAGACAAAGTTAAGGAAATATTTTGTACGGACGACGTATGCGGACGTGTTTTTGGTGCGAGGGTGTCAGAATGTATAGTGAAAAATATCAAAAAGCGCAGCCTGCATATTGATATTGCTGAATATTAAAAGAAAAGAAACTGTTTAAGGTATAGCATTTTGTGCTGCCATGGACTCATGACAGGACAAAAAACAACGCGATGACTCACCCGATAAATAGTGATGGGAAAGAATAGAAAATGTCTTTGCACAATGGAAAAATAAATATCAGATTATTCGATAAACTTTGTGCGGCTGAATAATAAATCCGCATTGGCATAACGGATAAATCATAACAGTAAGACGGGCGCGTCCTTCCGGAGCCTTTACTCACACCAGATATCAATGTTATTAAAGAAAACCCGGAGGACGTACTTACAGTTTTTCTTGACTTTTTTTTGACAAAATAAAATCGGAAAACAGATGCGTGAGAATGTCAGATATGGCATTACAAAGGCCGTTTCGGACTGTACGGTCTTTTCATATACCCTGGAGCGTGCTCCGGAATAATTCGTTTCCCGTTCTGATAATGCCCGTTTGAGGGTCTGATTCCGCCCATTTCAGGGCATGATATGGTGCGTTTCAGCTCATGATATGTGCAATATCACGTGCTGAAACGGTGCTTATTACAAACTGAAAGAAATATTGTCACACGCAAGTGTCTGGCATACAACATTTTAGGATAACCTCTCATAATTCGCGAATTTGCGTCTGAGGAAGAGTCTGCCCGCAAATACGCGCCGGATTTTTGGGGTAGAACCGAAAACTCAGACGGAAAAATCAAAATCTGGTTATAATCTGAAAGTCCCCTATATCTTGTTTTCATACGGGCTGAAAGAAAACGATGATTATCTGATATCTAATCATCGGATTTCCATTAAAAACCGATCTTCACCTGATTTCTACAGAAACAAAGTGTCCGCACCCCTGTGACAGAGATGCGGACATCGGTTGTTTATGACGTGACAGACTATTTGTCGGTGGTCGGGAAAGCTGATATACGCAGACGGGCGGCACCCATCGGCACGAGCGTTATGTCATCGAGCGTGGCGGCTTTCGGCGCGCACTCGTCGGGCAGTACTCCGCACAGCTTGGTGGCATCGAGCGTCCACGACGGCACCTGACGGCCTTTGGCCTTGAACTCGAGCGGCACGCTCTCAAGAGTGAACGGGAAGTTGTCGGCCGGCCACGGTTTCTTCACCACCTCTATGTCGCCGAGCGCGTTTTCCGGATTGAGATAGAGTGCGTAGTTCCATGGGCTGTCAGCATATATTTCGGTGGTCGGCCACTGCGATGCGTCGGCGTTCTTCTGCCACTTGCTGTCGTGTATGGCAGTCTCCTTGCTGTCGCGTTTCACGTAGCGTTCCTTAATCTTCAGCGACAGGGTGAGAGGTCCGTAGTCAACGCTCACGCTGTTTTTGTTGACCTGCCAGCGGCGCATACTGAGCGACATGGGCACACGCAGGCTCACACGGTCGCCCTTTTTCCACTCACGGTTGATGCGATAATACTTGCCGCTCACAGGAGTTACGGTCTGTTTCTCGCCATTGACATATACCTCGGCATTCTTAGTCCACGAAGGTATGCGCAGATAGAGCGGGAATTCGGCCTTGCCTTTGTCTATCGTTATGGTGATGTTCTCGTCGAACGGATAATTGGTTTCTTCCGTGACTGTTATTTTCTTGTTGTCGGGCACTTTCACATCTGCGGTGCAGGCAGCATACATCACGAAGGCCACACCGTTGTCGGGAGTAGCGTATACAAGGTTTTCCGAATAGTAAGGCCATCCCTGCGAATGGTTGTGCTGGCAGCAGCGGCTGCTGAACGGATTCATAGATAGGAACGGTCCGCTGTTTGCTATGCCGGGGCTATGGTTCTCTGAGTCGCTCTGCACCATGTTGGGCGACGTGATATAACGCAGAGAACGGAAGTCGGGCATCACTGCGGCAGGATATGTATTGAAGGCTATATCCTCACAGTTCTCTGCCCAATAAGGATCGCCTGTGAAGCGTAGCATTATCTCGTCAGACGCCATCTGCTCCACCATTCCGCAGGTCTCTACACCCTGACGTGGGTCTATGTAGCCCAGACGTGCGTTCTCGTCGCTGCCGAACATGCCTCCAGGCACTTGTCCGAAGGTGCGGCGTATGAGGTGCTGCACGTTATACGAGGCGTGGAGCATGGCCTTGTCGCCGGTGAGCATGTAATATGTTGCCGGCTCGCGGAAACACTCGGCTATGTTCACATTGTGCCAGTTGGGCAGGCTTGTGGGCTGACACCAGTCGGCGGTATTGCGGTGTATCTTGTGCGCAAGGTCGAGAAGGAATTTATCTCCCGTGCGGTTGTAAAGCCATAATACAGTATAGAGGTTGTCGCCTCCGCGGCTGTTCTCCCAATAATCCTCAAGGAATTTGTCGTCTGGAATGGTGAGCTGCCACTTGAAGTAATCGGTCATGAGCTTTATTACGCGCTCGTCACCACTGTATTCATAATAGGTCTGCAGCGTGGACAGCGCAATCATCTGAGCCCACAGTTCCGGTTTGTCGCCATGCATGTTCACCGGTCCGAACGAACCGTCGGGACGCTGGCTTTTCAATATGGCCTCAATCCACAGCTTGGTTTCATCAAGCATCTTCTTGTCACCAAGGATATATGCAAGATCACTGTAGCCTTTAAGCCAGTAGGGCACTTCTTCCCATCCGTGATCGCCGCCGGAAGTAAGCCATGCGTTATTCTCTTTGTCAAGCCAGGCTGAAATCTCACCGAGATGGCCGGTGAGACCATCGCGCTGCAATTCAAGATAGCGCTTGACCCACCCTGCCGGACGTATACTGCCGACAGGAAGTTTAATGAAACTCTGCTGAAGCAAAGGTGCACGACTGTTCACATAATTGTTGCTCTGGCTTGCATTGTCTGGTCTCTCTACGACCTGTGCTGTCTGCGCCCCGGCAAGACCGGACGAAAAGAGCAACAATAAAGCCATGAGATGATGTCTGTTTTTTCTCATAATGCTGTTCAGATTTGGTTTTTGTAATTAAGCATTGTAATTAAGCATAACGTGTATTGCACATACAGCTATTAACCGTAAACTGACAATACAAAAAAGAATTATTACGCCGGTCGTGTTCCAAAAAATATTTGGACATCCGGTATGAAGAATCTTTCGTAAATGAAAAATCACTCTCCGAAAATACGGAGAGTGATTGAATATACTCGATAAGAGTTTTGTCTTATTAATCCCAGTCGATTGCGTGCTGACGGTCAGACTCCTGAGTGTTGATCTGACGCTCACCTGTCAGAGAACCACGTACTGAGTATGTCATTTCATAACCAGGAACCAATGTATAGTCTGTGAAGCTATAATTGATATTGTTGATCATGACATAACGGTGAAGGATGTAGTCCTTAACGGCATCCATCTCTTCTACAACAGTGTAACGTGTGATCTCTTCCTCACCGGTAGCCTCATTCTTTGTCACCTCAAACTTCACACTTGGATTGTCGCATGAGAACTTGACAATACCATGAGTATCGTCAGTTGGTACAAATTCGAGTTTAACCTTGTAGTTAGCGCGGTCAACACGATCTTCATCGATAGTACCAGGATAAATGAAAACAGTGTTTTCGTCAACAACGTACAGACGTACATTCTCAACAACAGAAGCATTAGCTTCGTCACCCTTCATAGAAATCTGCTGAGCAGTTCCTGAGTAAACACCCGACCAGTCGTTGAACGGATAGATACGGAGAAGTGCCTTTGCATAGTACTGACGCGGATGAGATACGTAATTGTAGCTCTCATCATCAAGAATCTGAATAGGAAGAACCCATTTCTTTGACATATCGATTCCTGCAAAGTTGAACTTAATGTTCAGCAGCTCAACATCCTTACCCTTGGCAATCAGAAGTTCACTTGGATAAGTTGCATAAGAAGTCATATCCTGATAATAAAGGTCGGTACGATTCTGGAAACGTGCATAGTTCATCGTTGCCAATGTATCGGGGTCTGCAGACAGATGTACATTGATATTTCTGTCATTTGTTGTAGAACCTGAAACGATAACCGGCAGATCGTACTCTGAAATACCGATACCTCCGTTGCCTTCTGACTCGAACTTGTTGCCTGTGACATTACCTTCCTCGTCAAAAAGGCATCGTGTATACGGAACATTGACATCGCGCACACCATTAGAATTCAACGGAGCGCTGAAGCTGATGTAATGTGCATACTGCTCGTCTTCCCACTCGTCATTGCAGGATGTTGTAAGCAAAAGTGCTCCAAAAAGTGATGCACCTAATATAGCTATATGTTTCATCTTATTATTCATATTTTATGATTAGTCATAGTTTGTCCAACCCGGAGACTGTACAAGTTTGTTGTTACGCTTCAACTCATCGTGAGTAACCGGCCAGAAGTACATCTTTTCTGAGAATGTCTGCTGGAGGTTTGTTGTAGGAATTACACGCATGAAGTCGTCTTTTGCAGAACTTGTCATGAATACGTTCAGACCGTAAATCTGCTGTGACTCTTCAATTGGAGCATCCATCCAACGACGAAGATCGAAGAAACGTTTGCCTTCACCGAGGAACTCAATCATACGCTCACGCTTGATTTTCTCACGCAATGCATTCTTGTCGTTATATGTGGCATCTGAGTAATCAGGTACACCGGCACGTATACGGATAGGCTGGATTCCCTTCTTGATTTCGTTTACATCACGAGAAATTGTGTATGTTGTGCTACCATCCCATGATTCAACATTATGTGTTCCATCAAGTTCGTTGAGTGCTTCTGCATACATCAACAGAATGTCAGCATAGCGGATAGCAGTCTCAGCCTTTGCAGAGATATTGTCCATTGAGTGACTTCCAGAAATATAATCACTCGGATTATACCATTTCCTAACACCGATACCAGTACGCAGATAAGAGAATGCATTGATGTAACCGTCTCCACCACCACGGTAGTAGAATATCTGTCGGTTGCGGTTTGATGTTGTCGGGTCACCGGCACACTCCCACACGCTTCCGCTGAAAGCTACAGATGCGTAGAAACGCGGTTCACGGTTAGCATACTGCAAGGAAACATTGGCTTTCAATGGCGGATAATCCTTATAGTTCTGACGTGTAGTCCATCCCTGAACACGCTCAGAGCCATCGCCACCGTTCAATTCGCTGTCCTTACCAGGAACATCTGTTCCATCGTTCATATAATATGCATCAACCATCTTCTGTGTCAGACCGTGAGTATTCCATCCACCACAGCTAACCGGCATCTCATGAAGAACAAAAGACTCGATACTTCCATTATTATTCCTCAACATATTATTAATACGTGAGAAAATAAGCTCAGGATTATCCTGTGGATATACATTTCCGTTAAAGATATTTGCATATGATTTCTGCGGGTCTATATCCTTCCATCCATCAGGCCAGTTTTTCTCAGAGAAGTTTCCGTCTGCTGGCGGTACGATAGTTGCCGGGCTGATATCTGTATCAGATGTACTGAACGGAGCATGGTACAGTTCATAAGCACCAAGTTCCATTACATCTTTGCAGGCAGCAGCAGCTCGAGCCCACTTGCTCTCATCATATTCCTTGCTGAGCAGATATTCACCGTTCTTGTTCTTGAAGTCCTCAGCAATGCTTGCATCTACCTTTGAAGGATCATGCTGACCATTTGCAAGCTGACCATTTGCAAGAGGACTTGCTGCATAGATGTAAGCCAAAGCACGTGTTGCAAGACATGCACCCTTTGTCGGACGTGCGATGTTTTCCTGATCGCGTTTGGTGTACTGTATTTCTTTTGCAGCCTGAACCATTTCGCTTGCGATATGCTCAACAACTTCTTCATAAGTGCTACGTGCTATAGCCATTTCCTCATAAGTCTGGGTATAATCAATACCTTCATCCGGAACGATTGGCACCGGACCATATTTACGGAGAAGCAACCAATAATAGTATGCACGTACGAAACGAGCCTGTCCTTTATAATCGAGCTTCTCAAGCTCACTCATATCTTTGTTCTTATCAACATTATGAATGAATACTGAAGCCTGATAGATACCTTTATAACAAGATGCCCATGCATTGTTGTCATAGTTTTCGTCATAAAGTCCCATTCTGTAAGAGTTATAAGAAACTCTCACATCGTCCTTATTATCTCCGAACAGTTTTGAGTCGCGGTCGCCATAATACATACAGTCGTCAAAGCTGTAATAAAATCCTGCGCCCTTTGATCCCACGTCTACGTTCTCATTCTTCAGAAAAGAATAAGCGTATGCCAGCCATTCCAAAGTCTGGTTCTTATCCGCAAACACAGATTCCAGTGTTCTACGGTCATCAAAATATTTGTCTGAGTCCAAATCAACGCAAGAAGTCAGAGATCCTACGCCAAGAACAGAGAACATTAATATAGCAATTTTCTTTTTCATATTGACTGTTTTTTTACAAATTAACCTGTACACCCACAGTTACTGATTTTGTAAGAGGATATTCCTCACCGCGTGTCTGCAGTGACTCTGGATCCCATGTATCAAACTTAGACCAAGTCAGCAGGTTTGTTCCTGTGATATAGAAACGTATACTGTTGAAGTGTATTCTGTTTACAATTGATTTCGGCAATGTATAACCAAAGTCAAGGTTCTTCAAACGAAGATAGCTCATATCACGAAGCCAGAATGAAGACGGTTTCTCGTTGTTTTCGTTCACACCGTATGTCAGACGAGGATATGAAGCATTCGGATTTTCGGTTTCCTTTGTACCGGATATTTCTGAAGAAATCCAACGGTCGTCAAGCATACCCTTGAATACATTACCCCACTGATTCTCGCGGAATGCGTAAACGCACTTACCTTCAATACGTACATCAGATTTACCTGCGCCCTGGAAGTGGAGGTTAAAGTCGAAATCTTTCCATCTTACAGTAAAACCAAGACCATAAATAAGGTTCGGTGTAGATGTTGAACCTATCGCAACCATATCACCGTCAGTAATTTGACCGTCACCGTTTACATCTTTATATTTGATATCACCAGGCTGGTAATCACCAAATGTCTGCACTGGGCTGTTGCGGATGTCCTCATAATCCTTGAACAAACCAAGAGCTATAAGACCTTTCTGCTGATTTACACGATAACCTTTATTGTACTGATAAGGATAAGCGTTGAACTGTTCATCTGATTCAAGCACCTCATTCTTGCTATATGTAATGTTACCACGTACAGTAAGATCTACTTCACTGATTCTCTGGTTATAAGAGAAGTTTCCATCAAAACCTTCACTCTTCACTACACCTACGTTAGCCCAAGGAGTGCTTTCAAATCCGGCCATTGCAGGAATGTAGTTACGCTTCATATACTGTCCACTACGTTTCTCATAGAAGTAGTCAACAGTCAAAGAGAATTTATTGTTGAACAACACAAGATCAAGACCAAGGTCACTCTTGCGCGCAACTTCCCATGTTACATTCTGAGATGCCAACTGTGAATAATGAAGACCATTATAGTTCTTAGCATAAACCGATGTACCGAAATTATATACATTTTCTCCTGCAGAATCTATTGTATACAGATACGGGAAACGTACTAGAGCACCATTTTCATAGATACCATCATTACCTACCTTACCATAAGAATAACGTATCTTAAACATATTCATCCAAGGAGCAGCTTTACGTACCCACGATTCCTCTGCTACGTTCCACGCAACAGAGAATGCCGGGAAGAATCCCCAACGATGACCATCAGAGAAGTTCTCTGTTCCGTTGTAACCGAAGTTACCGTCAATGAAATAACGGTTTGCATAATTATAAGTCAACTGACCGGCAAGAGCCATGTTCTTACGTGATACAGAGTTCTTGATATCATCACCCAAGTTCTGAGTCTGAATGCTTGTATCCTGTGTGAAACGAGCGTTCAATCCCACATTATGAACCTTTGCAAATGTACGGTTGTAGTTGAGAAGAAGCTCAAGGAACTCACGGCGTGAACCATTATTTCCGGAACTCTGAGTCATCGGAGATTCTGCACGTATCTGATCCCAGATAATATTTCCATTATCATCACGGCCGTTTGCGTGATAAGTGGCCGGAGAGCGTCTGTGGTTAATCCAGTTGTCGTTGTATGTATCGTAACCGAAACGTGCAGTAAATTTAAGACCCTGTGTAATGAAGTCAAGGTTCTGTTCAAGTGAAGCATTTGAATAGAGGTTGTTTGTCCACTCTTCATTATAACCTGTCTGTGTTGCAGATACCCATGGGTTCACGTGGTTATCATCACGACCGATATTGATCTGAGGAACATAACCATTTGAATACATAATCGGTGAGAGAATGTTGTTGTAACCGAAGAGCTGTCCCCATACAAGATCATCACCAAGTCCCGGACTGTTACGTTTGTTCAAGTCACCAGATACGCCAAGTCTCAAAACTGTTGTTGGTGTGATGTCAATATCTACATTCAAACGATAGTTCCAACGTTTATAATTGGCATTTGTATCATACTTGTCTCTCAAAGTCTTATCTGTCTTATACATACCTTGGTCTTCAACGTATGCAATAGAAGCATAATAGCGTGATGTATTACCACCACCACTGAGGTTCACATTACCACGATAGCTGAAAGCTCCATCCTTAAGAAGAACATCCTTCCAGTCAACGTTTGGATAAAGGTCCGGATCAAGTCCGTTAAGGAACAATTCCTTTTCCTCTTGAGAATATGCAGCACCCATACTTCTTGTAATACGTGCCTCATTCAAAAGATCAATGTATGTTCCTGTATCAACAAATTCAGGAGTAATGGTACGTGTGTTATAAGATGTTTCAAATTTACCGTTAACGTTGATCTTACCAGCCTTACCACGTTTTGTTGTAATAAGTACAACACCGTTAGCACCTTTAGAACCGTAAATTGCAGTAGCAGAAGCATCCTTGAGCACTGTGAAAGACTCAATATCCTCAATGTTAAGTTCATCAAGATTATCACGCTCGAAACCATCAACAAGGATAAGAGCTGAAGAACTTGCACCGAAAGTAGATATACCACGGATCCAGAACTCAGAAGTGTTCTTACCCGGCTGACCTGAAGTCTGGTAAGCAATGATACCAGGAACATTTCCGGCCAAAGTATTTGACAAGTTAGAAGATGTGTAGTGCTTCAAATCACCCATGTTAACGTTGGTAATAGCACCTGTCACATTAAGTTTCTTCTGTGTACCCAAAGCTGTTACAACGACTTCGTCCACAGCATTAACAGTTTCCTCTGTCATCTTCACGTCTATTTTGGTCTTATCGCCCTTAACGAGCACCTCAACCTTATTGAAACCAAGATATGAGAAAACAAGAGTCTGATATTGTTTTACCTTTATTTTATATACACCATCGGCATTGGTAATAGCACCAAGTCCCGGGTCATCCTTTTTACTGACATTGGCACCGATAATAGGTTCACCGGTAGGATCGGTTACAACACCGGTTATTTCCAAAGTCTCCTGCGCCAGAGCATTTACAGTCATGCCCAGCATTATAAACAGCATTAATAAATACTTCTTCATAACTTTGATTGTTAATTAGCAGTTGTCTCTGTTCCGCCTTCTGTACCTTCAGAATCTCCTTCTTCTGTACCGGAACCTTCATTATTATCTCCACTTTCTTCTTCAGGAAGTTCCTCCATACCTATTGTACGGATAGAGCGTCCTACAGTGTCAAGTACATAGAACATTTCCTTACTCTCATCGTAAGCAAGACCTGTCGGGTCACGGAAACGTGCAACTTCACGAAGATCACCATTATCTGTACCCCAGATATTGTTATCAGCAGCAGAAGTACGGCTACCACGTCCTGCGAAAGTACGAACGATGCCTTCCGGTGTCATGACACGTACATCATGGTTTCCTTTTTCTGCAAAATAGAAATCATAGATATCATCCTTACCCTGAGCAACATAGTCTTCATTCTTAACGAACACTCCCTGATAAGGTGTTGAGAGCTGTGCTGCTGTACCAACACCGTCATTCCAACCTGCTGTCTTCATCTGACCAGCGACAACGTAAGGAGCAGTAAATCTCTTATTTGCCTCATCATAGTCTGTACGGAGAATATAATGCTGGTTGACAACAACTATATAAGCATATTTTCCTGATGGGTGCATAACCATCTTGAACTCCCAGTTGATATCCTGGATTGTGAACAACATCTGGAATGCGTCATTGTCGAGAACATAAGGAACCCATGTACCGCCATTATCAACAACGTCAAAATAATCCTGAAGGTCAAGACGGAATACCTGTCCCTGTTCATAAGAGTTAAAATAAAGTTCTCCATTGATCGGGTGGATATAAGCACCATTACACTGTCTGTAAGCAGCCAAGAGCTGAATAGGAGAATTGTCATTGAAAGAACCATCCTCATTACGTGTAACAATCCAAACAGAGTTACTGCGCTGCTGGCTGTTATCCATATCCACAGAAACAATCATGTACTTGCCATCCAAAGTAAAGTCTACAGAACGCAGACGACCTGTACCGAATCTTGAAGAAGACATTACTGATGTTACAGTTTCTGTTTCAAAATCCATAAGCTGAATACCAGGACTTCCGTTATCGTATGCAATATACAGGTGTTTCGGGTACAATGGATCGAACTTCATCTCACCATCAGCAGCGAATCCTGTACACTCATCAAACGGACCGTCATGCCAGCCCTGGTCGTCAAACTCATTGCGATAACCTGCAATACGTCCTACGACCATTTTAAGTTCATAATTGAAGTTCTCAGGAGAAACAGCGGTCTGTGTTCCCATTGTCTCATCACCAACTGTAACTTCAATTTCACCTGTGTAAGCACCAGAAGGAACGAAGCAATAAATACCGTCCTTACCGTTCTTCACATTACTCTTACAATTGATCAAGACAGCTTTCTTACCACCAATTGTCACATCAACTTTGGAAGTGTCGTTGCCGAAGTTATCACCATAGATGATAAGTTTCTGACCTGCACTACCAGTTTTTGGAATAAAATCGGTAATAGCCACTGACTTGTTCGGATCATATTCCGAAGATGTCGCCTCATCGTCGTCGCTACATGAAACAAAGCAACATGCGAAGAGTGCCAGCACGATACCATATAGATATCTGTGCAAAGTGTCATAGTTTTTTAACATATTAATTGATTAAGGATTGATTGTTTTTAGTTTATATCTGATTGTATAGTCAGCATATTCATAGTATCACAACACTGGGAACTCCCAATGCCATGAAACAATCGTCTTGATTGTCAGTCGCAGGGAATCTATAAAATTCCCATGCGACGACAAGCATATTTTTCATATATAACCCCTAAGGATTACAAACGATTACTTTTTCTCAGCAAGTTTGTCAGCAAGAACCTTCATCCAGAAACCGCCGATCACAGAACGAGCCTTGAATCCGGTCATCAATCCAGTCTTTGTGTCATACCAGTCACTGATTGGAACGCGTGACTCTGTTTCATTGATATAATCATAAACCGGAGCAACGAATTTCAAGAATGTCTTATTGTTCGGAGCCATTGCTGCAGTCCACATGATCCAGTCGTTCTTGGTATAATCCTTACGGCTGTCAAGCGGCAATCCGTATTTATTCTGTTTCTTCAGATAATACTTGATTTCACGCTGCATTGCATCATTCGGGAAGATATTGGTATTCCATAACTTATCCCATACCATATTATATTTCTGGCTCCATGTATTTTCGCGGTCGAAAGCAAGACGATAGTGATCATCCTCACGTGCATCGCTCTCCCACTTAGCTGCCATATCCTTTGCAATCTTAATGTACTTGTCTGCAGTTGCAGCATCGCCTTTGATACGAGCCATCTCTGCATAACCGGCAACACCCATGATAGCCTTCACAGAAAGGTTTGCGTTATGAGCCCAGTGACCAGCGAAGTCATCAGTACAAAGCTGGTTGGCTGGATCCTGACCGTTTTCAACAAGATAGTTTGTCCAAGTTGTGATGTCATCCCAATACTTGTCAACATATTTTGTATTGCCTTCGATCTTTGCAATCATTGCAGCAAGAGTAATCATATTACCTGCTTCTTCCAATGGCATGTCACCACCATATACCTGACCATTAGCACGCGGATACTGTCCGAGGTCATGTGCAGCGAACGGTTTTGTCCAACGGCCTGAATAACTGTATTCGAAGATACTTGTCATCATTGCCTTCTGCAGATCAGGATTGTAAACAAGGAACAACGGTGCTTCCGGATATGTAAGGTCAACAGTGTTTACACAACCGTTAGAGTTATTTTCCTTTGAGAAGAACAACAGATTACCATCTTTATCCTCAAAGAGTTTGTGAGCAGCGATCACATGACGATAAGAACCTGAAAGAATTTCAGCATATTTAACATCACCTGCTTTCAGACCATCATCATATATCATCTTATCAAACTCACGGCATTTTGCCATAAGGTCAGAGTAACTGTTCTTAAGACGGTCGAATGCATCGAAAATAGTAACCTTGCCACCATGTGCCCAATAGCCTTTATAGCGCTCGTACATATATTCAATATCCTGAATCTCATCATATCCGAGCATTGTGAAGCTTGAAGCTGTTGTTACGTTGCCGAAGTTATGAACATAAGCCAGTGTAGGCATCTGTGAAGCCTTGCGGCAAACAACTTTTTCTTCACTTTCAGGAAGTTCACCTGTAGAAAGGAAAGCATCCTTGATCTTGTTTTCTGAAGAAAGGCTTACATTTCCGTTCACATTAGGCATATAGAAGTAACCCCAGTCGATGCAGATACCATCACCTGTTTTTGCAAGAATCGGCTGATCAATTGTACCTGTCTTGAGGTATTTCACACCATTCTTTATAACAGTTGAAGAAACTGTCGGCTGTGAACTCTTATTAACACCCTGCAGAGGATTTGCACTCAGATAGAACTGAACGTCATGTGTTTTCTTGTCTGTAGAGCGAACCTGATATGAAATGTAGTTGATCGGCATTGACAGCAGATCATAATCATTTATCAGCATAGGAGCTGTGAATACAACATCAAGTTCAACCGGTCCACACACGAATGTGTAATAAGTAGATGTGGCGAGTACGCTAACAGACTTCTGCTCTGCCTGAAGAATCTGTTCGTTGCTGCGTGCAAGATTCTTGAACAGACCGAAATCGGTGTATGCACCACCTGTTGTGTTGTGGCAATGAGAGGCAATAACATTCTTGCCCGGCTTGAGAAGCTTCTTAACATCATCATTCAGATGAAGCTTCACACCCTCACGCCAAGTCTCACCTGTCTTTGCAACTGAAGTTCCGTTGATAAAGATCTCAAAAACATCATCATGAGAATAAACCAGATAAAGATCGTTCTTCAGATCATCTTCTGTAAGTTCAACAGTACGGCGAACATAAAGATCTGAGTTTTCTTCAGACCAGCGTGTACGAACATTGCTCAGATCAGGAGATCCGAACGCAGCTGTACCTTCTTTCCAGCCATTTGCATTAAAATCAGGTTTTTCCCAGCCTGCTCCAGGATTTGTACGTGTGTACTGTGCCTTCCACTCAACTTCATCAGCCATAGGAACGATTGATTCAAGAAGATATCTTTCTTTCGATCCCATGAAACGATAAGTTTTGCCGTCAACACGCAGAAGTCCCTCAAGAGGTTTCTCGTCGTTGGTCCAATGGCGTGTATCACCGTCATTGAGCTTATCATACGGAGACCAAATAGAAAAATAAGGATCAGAAACTACCAGCGGCACAGACGGCAGACGAAGTTTTGTGCTCTTATAGGGCACGAAGTCCTCCGGTGTCTGAGCATTGGCAAACACTGCAGTAGCAAATACTGCAACAGACATTAATAATTTCTTCATCAAATTTATAATTCTAAAGTTAGTTAATAATCAACCTTACTTATAATTTTTCATGTTACCCTTCAAGCAATCTTTGCTTACCTTTCAAGAAAAGCCCAAGCACCATCATTATATATCTTATATATGATCAGAATCTTATTTAAACTTGTTAGAATCTTTATTTGATGCTTCAAAACCTTTGTATGATGCAAAGTAAACCATTTTTTTGTAAAAAAAAGAATAAAAGACGAAGAAAATAAAAAAATAAACACCTAAAATCTGTTTTTTAACACTTTACTCTTATTACAATGCATTCACAACTGTTATATCATAATGGTCTTTGTTTTTCAAAGGGCGGATGTATTTATAAAATGTATTACACAATCCCTATATATATAATAATGTGTAAATTCATTTTTAGTATAACTTGCTATAATACAGATTATAACAAATTCATCACCTCATGTATCATATTTACAAATTAATAAAACAGGCGGCAGAAGCACACACCCGTATACGAGGACGCTTCTGCCGCCATTTTTTGTATTAATTCTGCTAGTTGACGGCTCGTATATGCCGCCAGACGCAGTCTTTATCTTTTTGCATTTATTAACAAATCAACTTTTCCGTCGTCAATCAGTTTTATGATAAGTTCACCGAAGAGAGTGTTCTGCCATGCAAACCAAGGACGTGTGTAATTGTCAGGATTATTCTTATTGAATGATTCGTGCATAAGACCTGTTCCAGCATCAGTACGCTGCAGTGTCTCGATACACCATTTTATTTCAGCGTCGTCCTGGCTTGTGAAAGCTCTCATCATTATGGACATCGGCCAAACCATATCATATCCGATGTGCGGACCGCCTATACCCTCACCCTTTGAACCGCGGAAGAAGTAAGGATTATCCTCACTCCATACGAAACGGCGAGTGTTCTGATAGATAGGATCGTTGATATCTACATCACCGAGATAAGCCATTGCGAGCAGACTCGGCACATTGGCGTCATCCATAAGGTTGTAGTTTCCGTAACCGTCAACCTCGAAAGCATATATCTTACCATACTTCGGATGATTGTATACGGCATATTTCTGCAAAGCGTCAGCCACTTCATCAGCAAGTGCGGTGCACTCTCCTGCTGTTGCGCTGTCATTGTTCACCTTTGTCAGAATCTCAGCTGCTTTGCGCAGTGAAGAAACTGCCATGAAGTTTGAAGGTATGAGATAAAGATATGTCGTAGCGTCATCAGACGGACGGAAGAATGAGCAGATGAGTCCGCATGGTTTTGCAGGAGCTCCGAGTCCGTCGTTACATACAGTGTCAAGCTGACGTGCAGTCACACGCTGGAACTTGTACGGACCAAGTCCGTTCTTACGCTGCTGCTCACGGAAAGTCTTCAGAATATTCTTAACCGCTGCCTTCCATTCTTCACCAAACACAGAATCATCACCAGTAACCTGCCAGTAGTGGTAAGCCAGTCGCAACGGATAGCACAGTGAGTCTATCTCATACTTACGCTCGTGCAGTTCAGGCTTCATATCAGTAAGGTCGCTGTCCCATTCGTTGTTTTCCTTCGGACCTGGATTGAATGCATTTGCATACGGATCGATGTTGATACACTTGAGCTGACGCAGAATAACGCCACGCAGCATTTTCTTCAGTTTCGGATCCTTGTTTGCCAACTGAACATAAGGCCATACCTGTGCGCCTGAGTCGCGAAGCCACATTGCGGCGATGTCGCCGGTGTAAACAAAGGTGTCATCCTCGCCGTCGAAGTGCACAGTAGTATCGATTGTGTTAGGGAAGCAGTTTTCAAACATCCATGCAAGATATTTGTTATCCTTCAGGAGTTTCTTCACTTCCTTTATCTTCTTCTCCACTGCATCCGAACGGAACAGACGCTCCGACTCAGCCGGACGTTTTGACACGAAAGCCGTGGCATCCTTGGCATGAGTGATGTACTTTTGTGCGTCAAAGTCTTCTGCTTGCGCAACATTTGCCGAGAGTGCCAGCATCAGCGCTGCACCGGCAAAGAATTTAAGTCTCTGATTCATAGATATGATATTATTTATACATTATTATATTTTTACCTTTATTATATATAAGCACATTCACTTCACTGCCGAGAGGCGTGCCATCATCTCGATCATGGCTGCCTGGTTGAGCAAAGTACGCGAACCTTTCTTTCCGCGCGCGTCATAATGTTTGCCGAATAGTCCGTTCGCGTCACGCGATCCGTCCTCTCCCCATGCTGTATTCATCGAAGCGAGGAATGCCTTCAGATATTTATTGTCTTTGTCTATGGCATAAAGCTCTATATATCCGCGCAGCATCACAGAGTCAAACCACATCTCCCCGCCACGCAGTATACGCAGTCCGTCGGCACGGCCCTTGTCCTCGAAAAATCTGTTGTATGCAGCCTCAGCCATAAGTTTAGCGTCGTCAAGATATTTCTTCTCGCCCGTTATCTTGTAAAGCATTGCCGCAGCCTGCAGCATCTGACCTGTATTATACGAATACTTGTCACGTCCCAGACGGCCTTTCAATGTAAGGTGGTCGAAATAAAGATGATCACTCTTGTCCTCCAGACTGTCTTTAGTCCATGTATAAATATCGAGTCCGCGGTCCAGATATTTCTTTTCTTTCGTTGCATTATACATTTTCAGAGCGAACACGCTGGCCGGAGCGTTCGAACATGTGTTCTTACTCTCCTTCTTCTGTTCGCACCAATAAATGCCGCCGCCCAGTTTGTCATCATAACCAGACATCACAAACGTCCATATCTCTTCGGCGCGTTTCAGATAGGTTTTCTTGCCGGTGGCAGCATAGAGATCGGCCATATCAATGCCGAGCCAGATGTTGTCGTCATAGAAACGGTCACTCTGCGGTGCTGTATTCACATACGACGCATATCCGGCAGGCTTGCGTTTGTTGTCATAATACTTGTCAAGGCCTTTTATCATCATGCCGTCCATAACATTCAGCCACTGCTTGTCGCCCGAAGCCTCATACATGGCGCTCACCGACGACACCATTGCCGAGTATCCCCAAAGATAAGAATACGGATTCTGATCGGCTTTCGCAGGCACCGCTTCCTGCAACAGCACCTTGTCGTCCGTAGCCATATGTTTCTTCACTGCATCGAATGTCTGCGACGCTCTTTTCATCAGATAGGCATTGCTGCCGCCCTCAGACGCAGCATTCACACATCCACAACCGAACGCTGCCAGCACAACCACTGTCAGCAGTATCCGGTTCAATAAACTATTGTATGTCATTTTTTATTAAAATAATCAGGCTTATGGGTTAGTAAAAACCATATTAATCAATACAGAGACAAAGATACAAAATAAAAAACGGCTGCCCAAATAAAATACGGCAAAAAAGGCAGCGGCAACACAAATGCACGCTGCAACACAACAAGTTATGCACACTACAGTCATATCCGGCAGTGCACATGCATAACAAGACACCGTTTTCGCAACAGGTTTCCGTCACTCAAAAGGCCTGACATTCTGTTGATAATAACCCGCCGTACCCATTCCGTCCATGTCGCGGTTATTGTATTTTATGACATTCTCCTGCATCATCAACCACCGGTAGCGCGGCACATTGTGATTCCATACCCGTCCGCGCACCGCCGTAAGCCTGTTATAATCGACGAGCGTATAGCGTCGCCGGAGCCCCAGATCATCGAGCATGAACGGCTCGCCGTTTTTCTCCAACACCCAGACACACATATAAGGTCTCTGTACCGTCTCCGACAGATTCCATCCTTCCGTACCTTCGTCACGGCTGAACCACAACCGGTAATATACGTCGCCATAATCGGCATAGAACGGAACAAACACGCTGTCGGCCTTACAGAACACATTCCGTTCCACCTTCACCGCCACGCCGTCATGATCGAGTCGCGGAATCAGCTCTCTCACCGCCCGACGCGCCTTCATCACCAGCAGCGAGTCGCGCGCCGTTCCAGACATTCCGGCCAGACGGCAGCCCAGTGTCATGAGCGTGAGAGGGTCGGCTTCAAGCCTGTTGTAGGGACCGGGACGCATGAACAGAAGTTCTCCCGTACGGTCGAGAAACACTCCACGCGCGGTATAACGACCGGTGAGACCCTCGTTGCGCCAGTTCCAATAATAAAGCGTCATTTCATAATACACATCGTCGGGACGTACATGTGCAGGCACATCACTCCGCCGTATGCCGTTCCATGCACTGACGTCTGAGGCGAGCCATCTGAAGTCTCCTTTCACCGTCAGCGGACTGACATCCTCACGATACAACTCCGGACACCGGCTTTTCAATTCAGCCTGCAGACAAGCTGTCATCACACTGTCGCGCCGCAGTCTCCACATAGACGACAGTTTCTGCGCGTTCATCATCGTGAAAGAACCGCACACAACAAACAATATGAATAAAAACGCTCTTTTCATAATATCCTTTATTGAATCAACTCCCGACGGCACGTCACACTGCCGTCACCCTCCGTCACTGCTCATCTGGCAAACTCGACATCGCGAAAGCAGTCTATCGCCACGCGCTGTTTTCTTATCCACTCCCTGCAACCGTTATCCACCGTAGGCAGACGACGTTCCATGTCGTCTAGCACCGAACTTTCCATAAGCGTATATACGCGGTTGTTCACCGCATCCACTGCCTTATATGGCATCTCGTCTTTCTCCGCCACATACACCTCCATCCGGTAAGGTTTCCGCTGTCCGTCCTCTCCACACGGGCGTTCTCCCGTAAGCGTCACCACATAAAAGATGCCGTAACGGTCGGCAGGATTGGCTGTGTGAAGATCAGCCACGTCATCACCGAGCCACGGATACTTCAACTTCTCGAACGTCTCCTCCCGAACGTCAGTCACACGGGCGCCGTCATAATAAAGACGCGGAAGCAGACGCTTCAGCACATCAGCCGACACCGCCGCGAGCACCGAGTCACGCGCCGCCACGGGCATGAGCGAAAGCCTTCGCTGATCGGTCATACCGTCAGGATCAGACCAACCGTATCCCCATCCGTCCCACAACGTAAGCAGCTCGCCGGTGCGGTCGAGAAATATACCACGGGCTGTATAATCCTCCGTAAAACCCTCCTCCATCCAGTTCCAGTAATACAGAGTGACGGCATAGCACACGTCGCCCTTCCTCACCTTTACAGCCTTGTCCACAAGCCATATGTACGGTTCACGCTCCTTACCTGCCACCGCAGGATCGTCCATCACCCAACTTTTCACCACCGGTCTGACTTCACGACGGTAGAGCCACGGACGCTTCGTCATCATCAGATGCTGAACACGTGCCACCATCACACTGTCGCGCACCCTCGCGTCAGGCCGCGACAGTTTTGTAATAGCATATGGTGATGTTATTTTAGATAAGAATATAAGACAAAATAAAAATAAATACATCTACGATGATACCTTATTACAACCAAAAATCATATTTTTCAACATGTCCACCCTTTTTGTAATAATACAATGATAATGGAGAATCAACCGGATCACCCGGATTGTTTTGTTCCCTGTAATCTATTATTATACCAAAAGAACTGTCTGGTGCGTTATTTAACAAATTAAAATCTGCAGGAGAAGGTCCTGGAGTCTTATAATAAGAATTGCCAGATTCATATGACAATGTTGTATGAACATGACATGCTCCTATTGCAACAGCAGATTTAGGAACACCATTGTTTTGAGGTAACGAATTTCCTAAAATTACAGTTCCTTCTTGATTACCACTAACATTTGGACCATATTTTTTTTCTCCCATATAATATTTTTTTGTTGACGGATCATAATACAACCAGCACCCTATTTCACGTCGTAAATGTTGTTTTGCATCAGCAACCATTTGCTTCCACATACTTCTCATTGCGTTCATAATTATAGATGATGCCATTATATTATTTATATTATATACGCTTTCCGACAAACCAGAATCACCGCAACCACAACCACAGCCGCAACCACAACCACAACCACAACCACAACCACAACCACAACCACAGCCGCAACCACAGCCACAACCACAGCCGCAACCACAACCACAGCCACAACCACAACCACAGCCACAACCCTCAATACTTATAGAAGGTTGCTTCCAACCAAGCCCACATACATAAACACTAGATTTTAGTGCACCACTTTCCAACAATGTTTCGTAAACATCTACAGGCATACAATCATCTGGCCCCGTACCAGTACCAGAAATAGCGTTTCCTTGAACATTTTCAGATAATAAAATTTCTGAATTTTCATCTATTTTTTCTTTCATAATGTTAAACAATTAGAATTGTAATTAATTTATATAAACATATAATAGACCTTTACTCATTAAATATTTTATTATATTGTCTACTTTATTAAAAAAATTTTTCTTACTTTCAGAGCTTATTTTTAATAATTTACATAAAAATATTTTTATTTTTAGAATAGACACGTTAGAATTATTCTGTATAAAATTAATAATATTGCATGAGATATCATCTATTACAATATTTTTAAACCCATTTTCTTTTAAACACGGTAAACATACAATATTTTTTACATAATTCCTATCCATATTTTTAGTTACAATATATAATATTATTTCTTTTACTTCATTAGGCCATTCTTGAGGAACATAAAAAATATTCAAATATGGATGTACTTCCAATAAACATTCATCCTGTTCCTCTAAGGGTAAATTGATAAACCGTATATACCCCCCAATACGCTGTTCTATATCCAAAAGTTCTTCTTGCGAAATTTTCTCCCAATTAACTAAATTTTTATATAACCAACGGAAATACTCATTAATATAATCTTGTATATTATAGAAAGTTTGTAATTCCAATTTATTAAAACGTTTATTTTTTTGTGGGAATAAGCTTAACACACGTAAGTAATATTCTGGGTAAAGTTGTAAAACCATTTTTTCTATCTGTCTAGCTATAATTTTATTTCGCTTATATCCACCTAGAATATGTAATAAATTTAATGATTCATACTTATAAATATTACAAAATTCATCATATGTATATCCATTATCATTTACAATTCTGTCTACAATACATGACACTTGCTTTGATTTTTCTTTCACAAGCGCATAAAATAAAACTTGTTCATAAAGTAAATTGTTATTTACATTTCTGTTTTCACAGAATAACAAATCAAATCCATTATTTTTTATGACCTTAAAAGCTTCTTCGCAATATAATTGTATAAAATCAATATCGTTTCCTCCCAATATTCCTGCATTATAAGATCCAATATGAGTTTTGTTTAATTCAGTAATCAAATAATATGGTAATATTGGATTTGTATGCAAAATATTATCCATCATATTTTTATAATACAAAGTACCAATCTCTTCATTCTGAGCAATAAGTGGAGCTTTTTGTAAATATTCAGTGAATCCATTAAAAAAATACAAATCACCATCAACATGAATAAAAGGTTCTGTCTGTTTGGCATAGGTTAACATTTTAGGATAAGCCCAATGTTCCAATGGGCATTTTAACTTATCATAACAAATCCTTACATCCGTATAAGGTAGATGTAATTTATCAATAAATATTTTTGCACAATTTGAATCTGTATATAAAACTAAATTCTTTTTATATTTCAACAATGTAAGACAACTTAACACCCATGAAAAAAGATGCGTTTGTGAATCACACCATCCAAACGTTTCTGAGATAAGATCTCTATTTCCTGTCCATAAAGTTTGTACAATATTCATACCATTTCTTTTTTACAAAGAAAGAAAAAAAAGAAACTTAAGTCAAGATGTATAATAATAATTAAAAATAATTAACACTTCACATATAAACACCCAATCATTAACTTAACTAAAATGCGTATATTTGCACCGTTAACTCTCTAAAAACCCATAAAACAATGAACAACTTGAACAAAAGAGACCACATAGTGTGGCTCGACGTCGTGCGCCTCGTAGCCATGCTTATGGTCATCGGCGTGCATTGCATTGATCCTTTCTACATCTCGCCCGTCCTCGGCAAACTGCCCGAATACAAAAACTGGGCCGCCATCTACGGTTCGCTGCTACGTCCGTCCGTGCCGCTTTTTGTAATGATGACCGGTCTGTTGCTGCTCCCTGTAGGCGACATGAGCATAAAGGATTTCTACAAAAAGCGTATACTGCGCATTCTCTGGCCGATGCTCATATGGTCGGTGCTCTACAACATATTCCCCTGGTTCACAGGCGTCATCGGACTGCCAAAGGAGATAATAGGCGACTTTTTCTGCTACGTGCAGGGCAACGAGTCGCAGGCTCTGGCCGACTCGCTGCGCAACGTAGCCATGATACCGTTGCAGTTCAGCTTCACCGAAAACCACATGTGGTACATGTATCTGCTCATAGGAATGTATCTCTACATACCGTTCTTCTCGGCATGGATAGAGAAATACGGCCGCAGCGCCGAGCGCATATTCCTCACCATCTGGGCAGTATCACTCTTCCTGCCCTACGGCGAGGCTTACATCAACAAATATCTGTTCGGCGAAGCCACATGGAATGAGTTCGGACTGTTCTACTACTTCGCTGGTTTCTCCGGCTATCTGCTGCTGGGCCACTATCTGCGTCGCGGCAACGACTGGAGCATCGGCAAGACTCTCGCCGTGAGTGCTGTGATGTTTGCTGCCGGATATGCCGTTACATTCACCGGTTTCAGCGCAGCCGCAGCCAATCCGGCATCAACGGAACTCGACATGGAACTGTACTTCACATTCTGTAGTCCCAACGTGGTGCTCATGACCATAGCTGTGTTCCTGCCGCTGCAGAAGGTCAGAATAAACGGCGAACCCCTGCGCAAGGCTCTCGCCACAATGCCGAAATACGGATTCGGAATATACATAGTACACTACTTTGTTGTAGGTCCGGTGTTCATACTCATCGGCAAGATGTCGCTGCCCATACCGCTCCAGGTGCCTGTCATGGCCATAATGATATTCATCATATCCTACGCATTCACCTGGGCAATGTACAAACTGCTCGGCCGCAAGGCGCGCTACATCATGGGATAAGACGCTGTCGGGCAAATTGCAAAGCCTGCATCGTTTTGCATTAATTAACATTAGAACTGTTTACGTTTAACATACCGCCGGACGCAATCCGGCATAACGCGACACAGAAAAACAGACCTAAAACGTCGGAAACGGCTTCATACGAAAACCGCTTCCGACGTTTTTTCTTTACAAAAGGTTCTTTTGCCTCCATAAAAGCGGTTCTGCAAAAATTCTGCGGGAACTGATCTAAACAAAAAGGCGGCGGATTCAGGAATTCTTACAACATTGTCACTTTCTGCCGAATGTGGAAAAATACGGAACTTTCAAATTTTCTGTATCCTGCAATTTTTTCGTCAGAGTTTTCTGTTCTACCCCAAAAATCCAGCACGTATTTGCGTGCGGACTCTCCTTCGGACGCAAATACGCGAATTATTAGAGGTTATTCTAAAATACTGGATGCCAAACACTTGCACACAACGATAATTCTTTCGAATTATGAAAAGCACCGTTTTGGCATGCGATAAAACCCATTTCAGGGCCTGAAACGCACCATATCACACCCTGATATGGACGTAATCGGAGCCTCAAACAGGCATAATCGGAATGTGATACAGATCATTCCGGACTTCACTACAGGGTATATGAAAATACGATGTACGATGAAAGAGCCTTTATAAGGCACAATTTAACATTCCTTTACATCTCTTTTGCGATTTTATTTTGTCAAAATAAAGTCAAGAAAATCTGTAAGTCCGTAATCCGAGTTTTCTGTTAAAACACTTGTATCGTGCGCGAGGAGATCCACGGAAGACACGTACTTGTCACGCGTGGTTGATAAATCGTAAGCGGCAGTGTGGACTCATCATTACATGAGGAAATGACAGCCATGGTTTATACGGTCACATATTGACACAAGTTTTCCCGGCATGTCATTGTAGATCATTGATAAAACCCAAAGCCCATCGGATTTTCACCAAGTAACAAAAAACATTTTTCACACTCCGGAACAGCATTTATAAGCACTCAACAAACTCCGTTTCGCACCCTGAAACAGAGCGTGACGAAACACATTCTCCACCGCTTCAGCGCGGGCGTCAGTCCCAACCGGCTGACACACGACACACAGTGCAGTAATTGTAGTGGTGCTCAAAAATCGCACAGAAGCACGCATGGCTCCACCCGACAGCAAATCATAGAATGTCAGCAATACAGATTTAACATTCCGTCGCGCAAGTCTATAAAAATAAGTTAATAAAAATGCGTAGAACGGCAATATGCCCTCATTTTTCAATAATTTTCTTATCTTTGTAAGTTTAAGGGGGTATTTTGCCATAAGGCAATACACTGAAACCCGCAACACAAAACATACAAAACAGAAAAATGAGAAGACTCGTACTCGCAATAGCGGCTCTCTGCATATCGCTGACGCTTGCCGCACAGGATAAATACAAGACACTGAAAGACATATCATACGTCAGTGCCGACGACACATCGGCCTACAGACGCGAGCGTTGCAAGCTCGACATATACATGCCCGAAGGACGCAAGGGCTTCAAGACCATAGTGTGGTTTCACGGCGGCGCTCTCGAAGGGGGCTCTAAAGAACTGCGTCCCGAACTGCAGAACTCCGGTATAGCCATCGTGGCACCCAACTACCGGCTGTTCCCGCGCTGCAAATGCCCGGACTACACACGCGATGCTGCGGCGGCCGTGGCATGGACCGTGAAACACATAGCCGAATATGGCGGTGACCCTTCGCAGGTTTACGTGGGCGGACATTCGGCAGGTGGCTACCTCACACTGATGCTCGCTCTCGACAAAAACTATCTGGCTGAATACGGCATTGATGCAGACTCCATACGGGCTTACTTCCCCGTGAGCGGTCAGGCAGCCACTCACTACACCATACGCAAGGAACGTAAGATTTCGTTCACAATGCCTATAATAGACAAATACGCGCCACTCAACAACGCGCGAAAGCTTGGCACGCGTCTGGTGCTCTACACCGGCGACCGCCGTCTGGAACAGATGGCACGCTATGAGGAGAATCTCTATCTGAAATCGGTGCTTGAGGGCGTGGGCAACACAGAGATTCCCATACACGAACTTAGCGGATTCGACCACGGAAATGTGGTGACACCGGCCTGCCTGCTGATAAAAGGCGAAATGTCAAAATAGCACGGACAGACAGCCGCGCATAGGTCAGCCCCACACGACCGACGCCACAATGTAAGAAAAAAGACACAGAAACTAAGACTACACACGCCCAGAAGCATGAACATAAAGGAAATGTTAAGCCGCACAAACGGACGCGGATTCTCGTTTGAAGTGCTGCCGCCGCTCAAAGGTACCGGCACAGGCAGCCTGTTCTCCACAATAGAGAAACTCAGAGAGTTCGGTCCGGCTTTCATCAATATAACCACACACCACAGCGAATATGTATATCGCGAAACCGGCGACGGACTGTATGAGCGCCGCCGTATCAGACGGCGTCCTGGCACGGTTGCCGTTGCCGCAGCCATACAGAACAGGTTCGGCATACCCGTAATACCGCACGTGATATGCAGCGGAGCAACGATAGAGGACATTGAATACGAACTGCTCGATCTGCAGTTTCTCGGAATAGAAAATCTGTTGCTGCTGCGTGGCGACAAGGCGAAGGAGGACCGCAACTTCATACCGACAAAGAACGGACACGCACACACCACCGACCTGATAAGGCAGGTGAACATGTTCAACAAGGGATTCTTCGCCGACGGCACACCGATAAAATGTCCCATGGGTACGTTCGACTATGGCGTGGCAGCCTATCCCGAGAAACACGAAGAGGCACCCAACCTCGAAATGGACATGACATGGCTGAAAGCCAAGCAGGAACTGGGTGCGCAGTATGCCGTGACACAGCTGTTCTACGACAACAGCAAGTATTTCGCGTTCGTGGAGAAAGCGCGCGCAATGGGCATCACCATGCCGATAATACCGGGCATCAAGCCATTCACAAAGATGTCACAGCTCACTGCCGTGCCGCGTACTTTCCATTGTGACCTTCCGCAGGAGCTGGCGCAGGAAGCGCTGAAATGCAAGAGCGATGACGACGCACGTGCGCTCGGCGTAGAATGGACCACACAGCAGTGTCGTGAACTGTACGACGCCGGCGTGGGCAACATACATTTCTACACAATGTCGGCATCCGACTCGGTGAGGGAGATTCTGAGAAAAATTCTGTAAAACAAACTATACAACACTGAAGAGAGAATGAGGTTTGAAGACGTCGTAGGACAGAAAGAGACTATCGGAAGGCTGAAGGAGATGAAGACCGAAGGCCGGGTGCCGCACGCCATACTGCTGTGCGGACCGTCTGGATGCGGCAAAATGGCCATAGCCATGGGGTTCGCATCGTACATGCTCGGCGAAACAACGCTCACCGATCATCTCAATCATCCTGACCTTCACTTCACATACCCCACCATAAAACTCCCGTCCATGGGCAAGGAACACCAGCCCGTGAGTGGCGACTTCGCCAAGGAATGGCGCGGAATGCTCGCAAATGGACCGTATTTCACCATCGAACAGTGGATGAACGCCATAGGAGCGACAAGCCAGCAGGCCATAATAACCGGAGCGGAAAGCGACGAACTGACACGTATCCTGAGCTTGAAACCAAGCATGGGCGGATATAAGGTAAGCATAATATGGCTACCGGAGCGTATGAACCAGACCTGCGCCAACAAGATGCTGAAGCTGCTCGAGGAGCCACCCGGACAAACACTGTTCATAATGGTGAGCGAGGAACCGGAGCAACTGCTCGAAACCATACGGAGCCGCACACAGCGTATAGACGTCAAGCCTATCGAAACCGCCGACATGGAGCAGGAGCTCATCGCACGGCGCGGTATTGACGAAACGGCGGCAAGGCGCATAGCCCGTCTGGCAGGAGGCAGCTGGACAAAGGCGGTGGAGACTCTTAACGCCGGCAACGAGAACAGGATGTTCTTCGACATGTTCACCATGCTCATGCGTCTGGCCTACCAGCGCAAGGTGAAGGAACTGAAGAAATGGAGCGACAGCGTGGCCGGATACGGCCGTGAGAAACAGCGACGGATGCTCGACTACTTCACACACATGGTAAGGGAGAACTTCGTCTACAACTTCCACACGCCCGAACTCAACTACATGACAGAGGAGGAAGAGGAGTTTGCCAAGCGTTTTGCACCGTTCATCAACGAGGCCAACGTCATAGAAATGGCAGAACTCATGGCCAAAGCCAAACGGGACATAGGACAGAACGCCAACGCAAAAATGGTGTTCTTCGAGATGTCGCTGCAGATAATAATCCTGCTGCATAAACGTACGTAAGACATTCAATAACTCAATATATACATTTTATAATTCAATATACAACTTCGAGACATGACAGACTTTAAAGATATGAAATTCAAAATAGCGCACGACTGCGACCGGGGCCTCAGCTGCGGAGCGTGCGGAAGGCAGGACAAACAGCTCAACACATACGACTGGCTGTACGACGTGCCCGGAAACACCGACAGGACAGACCTCGTGGAGGTGCAGTTCAAGAACACGCGCAAGGGATATTATCATAATGTCAACAACATAGATCTGAAAAAAGGCGACATCGTAGCGGTGGAGGCCAATCCCGGACACGACATAGGTGTGGTCACTCTTACCGGCGAACTGGTGAAACTTCAGATAAAGAAAGCCAACCTGAAATCGGCCGACGACATCAAGAGAATATACCGCATAGCCAAACCTGTGGACATGGACAAGTATTATGAAGCGAAAAGCAGAGAGCACGCAACAATGATACAGAGCCGCCAGATAGCGAAAGACCTGGGACTGCAGATGAAGATCGGCGACGTGGAATATCAGGGCGACGGCAATAAGGCGATATTCTATTACATTGCAGATGAGCGTGTTGACTTCAGACAACTCATAAAGGTGCTGGCAGAAACATTCCATGTGAGAATTGAGATGAAGCAGATCGGTGCACGACAGGAGGCAGGACGCATCGGAGGAACTGGCCCGTGCGGACGCGAACTGTGTTGCGCCACATGGATGAAAAACTTCGTAAGCGTGAGCACCAACGCCGCACGCATACAGGACATATCGCTCAATCCGCAAAAACTGGCGGGCATGTGCGCAAAACTGAAATGTTGTCTGAACTATGAGGCTGACGACTATGTAGAGGCAAGACGCAGAATGCCGAGCAAGGAAATAGTGCTCCAGACTAAGGACAGCGACTATTATCTCGTGAAAAGCGATATTCTCACGGGGCTTGTGACCTACTCTACCGACAAGAACACAATGTCCAACGTGGAGACGATTTCGTTTGATAGAGCGCACGAGATAATCGATATGAACAAGCGCGGAGAGAAACCTCTCTCACTCACCGACAACGGAAAGGCGAAGAGAGAAAGCCGTCCGGCCGACCTGCTTGCCGAAGCCGACATCAGCAGATTTGACAAGAGCAAGAAGAAGAAAAAGAACAACGGCTCAAGAAACAGAAATAACAGACAGGGCAACGGCGGAAACAAACAGCAGAACAACGCCGCCAACGCCAAAAACAAGGATAACGGCAAGGAACAGCCAAAGCAGCCGAAGAAAAACGCTCCGGCACCAAAACAGGAATGAGAAAAACATTTTCAACTCTTATAATGGGCATAATTGCCGCAACGGCATTACAGTCCTGCAATGAAAGCAAGGTGTATGACAAATATGATCATACACCTCTTTCAGGGTGGGAAAAGAACGATACGCTGCGGTTTGATATTCCACGGCTTACTGCCGACGGCATGTATGAGTCGACGCTTGGCCTGAGAATAACCGACAACTATCCGTTCATGGGGCTCACACTTATTGTGGAACAGCGGCTTATGCCGGCCGACACAATATTCACGGATACCGTGAAATGCGAACTGACCGACAGAAACGGTAAGACAAGAGGAAAGGGTGTGAGCTACTATCAGTTCAGATTTCCCGTAAAAAAGATGCAGCTAAGCAAGGGTGATTCGCTTCACATACGTGTAAGACACGACATGAAGAGAGAAATGCTGCCGGGTATAAGCGATGTGGGAATATCGTTAAGTGTTGACTAACTTGCGGTCGGCATCTATCCGAAGGAAAATAAACAGAAGGATGGTGAATCCCCACAAAGAAGAACCTCCATAGCTGAAGAATGGCAACGGAATGCCTATCACAGGCGTAAGACCAAGCACCATACCTACGTTTATGAACACATGGAAAAGGAATATGCTCAATACCGAATAGCCGTAAATACGCCCGTATTTGAACGGTTGTCGTTCGGAAAGATATATCAGCCTTAATATCAGTGCCAGGAAAAGCAGCAACACGCCTGCCGAACCAAGAAAACCTTCCTCCTCGCCCACGGTACAGAAGATGAAGTCTGTATCCTGTTCGGGCACAAATTTCAGTTTGTTCTGGGTCCCGTTGAGGAATCCTTTACCCTTCAAACCGCCAGAACCTATGGCTATCTCGCTCTGATGCACATTGTATCCAGCTCCGGAAATGTCTTCTTCAAGACCGAGCAGCACGTTGATACGCACTCTCTGGTGTGGTTCCATAACGCTGTTAAGTACATAATCGGCCGAATAGAAAAACATTATTGAACCGAGCGAGAACAGCATGATGTACAGATAGTTGGGAATACGGCTGCGCAACCGCTGATACAAAAGATATATCATGAGCAGTACGCTGAGCGTTATCTGCACAAGAACGATGTCAAACGGTATCACGAAAACCGAAAAAAGAGTGGCAATAAGTGTTATACCAAGTACATAAAGCAATATGAGCCGCGTCTGCTTACGGTCTTTGCAATAGACGTAAACCATTGATGCCGTGAATATATGAACAAGCAGGAACACAACATATTTGCCCACAGAAGTAGGTGTTCCGGCCAGAAATACCTGTTCATATTTTATTCCCACGACAAAATAAACAACCATAGCAACACCCGTGAACAATATACTGCCGGGCATGCCTTCTCGATAGAGCACGAGGAAAAACGACAGATAAACAAGTGCCGAACCGGTTTCGCGCTGTCCGATGATGAAGAACATCGGCATGAGAATTATGGCGCAGGCTGCAGCAAAATGCTTCCATCGGTGTATATTGAACCCGAACGAACTCATGAGTTTGGCCAAAGCAAGAGCCGTAGCGAACTTTCCGAACTCGGCGGGCTGTAGTCGTAATGGTCCGAGAACAATCCAGGAATGAGAACCTTTGATATCGTGTGGATTGAATATTGTGGCAAACAGCAAAAGCAGAAGAATGCCATAGATGATATATGAGAAAGTATCGAAGAAACGGGTATCCATCAAAAGAATGGAAAAACCGAGACACACAGATGTTGCTATCCATACAATCTGCATGCCTGAACGTGTATCCAGACTGAAAATATCATTATCACCGTAAGTGTAGCTAGCACCGCACACACTCACCCAACCGAATATCAGCAAGGCAAGATAGAAAATGATGGTCCACCAGTCTATCGAAGACAAAACGCTCTGACGCCTACCTGCTCCTTGTACCATATGAAATTCTACTGTTTTGAAAATGCGTAGCACGCTTCTCACTTTCCGGAGACAACTTGCCTGTAATATATTTCTCCATCATCAGCGCACCTATAGGAACACCGAAGTCGGCTCCGTAACCACCGTTCTCCACGTACACTGCTACCGCGATTTTAGGATTGTCCTTAGGTGCAAAGCCCATGAATATAGAGTGGTCCTGGCCATGATTCTGCGCCGTTCCGGTCTTTCCACATACCTCGTAATCGGGTCTGTTGGCCGCACGACATGTTCCCTTGACTACAGCCGAACGCATTCCGGCCACCACATAATCGTATGCCCGGCGCGTGGCTTTGGTATAATGACGGCGTGTATATGTCGTATCAAGCGGCATATCCTGTATTTTCCGCACAACATGCGGAACGTAATAATATCCACGGTTGGCTATTGTCGCACACAAATTGGCAACCTGAAGCGGAGTGAGTGTAACCTCTCCCTGGCCAATTGAAATACTGATTACCGTCAGCGCATTCCAATAGCCCTGATACATGTCGCCATAGTAAGACGCATTAGGAATCATTCCGCGTTTCTCTCCGGGCAAGTCGATGCCAAGTTTATAACCAAATCCCATGCTCACCATGTAATCACGCCAGGTGTTGAGAGCTTCGGCTTTGCTCTTGTACTTGCGACGGTTACTTATCATATTATACAATCCCCAACAGAAATAGGAGTTGCACGATGTGCTCAACGCACCGACCAGTGCGACAGGAGAGGAATGAGAGTGACATCCAACATGCATTCCGCGACAATAGAATCCGTGATGACATGGATAAGCGGTACCCGGACCGATAATTCCTTCGGACATGAACGTGAGCGCCTGCGACGTTTTGAACGTAGAGCCCGGCGGATACTGTCCCATCACACTACGGTTGAGCAGCGGTTTCCATGAATCAAGAGACAACTTCTTATGGTTCTTTCCGCGCATTCTTCCCACCATCAATTTCGGATCATACGTTGGCGACGACACCATGCAAAGCACCTCGCCGGTGGATGGTTCTATGGCAACAATACTTCCGATTTTGCCTTCAAGCAGTCTTTCTCCAAGCGCCTGAAGATCGAGATCAATGCTCAGCGTAAGATCGCGGCCAGCTATCGGTTTGCGATCGTACGCTCCGTTCATATACTTTCCTTGTATCTTGCCTCGTGCATCACGCAGAAGTATCTGAACACCTTTTTCTCCACGCAACACTTTCTCGTAAGATTTCTCAACTCCCAGTTTGCCTATGTAATCGCCGGGCTGGTAATATTCGTCATCCTCCAGGTCACTTTGAGAAACCTCGGCCACGTCACCCAGCACATGTGCGGCGTGACTGTACTGATACTGACGTATGCTTCGCTTCTGAACATAGAAGCCCGGGAATCGAAAAATCTTCTCCTGAAACATACTGAACTCCTCATTCGAGAGCTGGCTCATGAACAACTGCTGAGTGAAACGCGAGTATCCAGGATTCTTCGTACGGTCCTTTATCTCGGCCATACGTTCTATGAAAAATTCTTTGGTGATACCGAGCGTCTGACAAAACTCCATTGTATCGAGCCGTCCTTTCTCCTCGTTCATCACCACCATTATATCGTAGGCAGGCTGATTATACACAAGAAGCTTGCCGTTGCGGTCCTTTATGATTCCTCGCGACGGATATTCTATCTTTTTAAGAAAGGCGTTACTGTCGGCATTTTTCTTATAGTCGTCGCTCATCAGCTGGAGAGTGAAAAGTCTGATGATATAAATCACCACTATGACGACGGCCACACCACCGATGACAAAACGCCGATTTTCAAGACTGAAGTCTTTCATTCTCTATTAACTAAGTTTTCTATAACCCACACAAGAACAAGTGTTATAATCATGCTACCACCGGCACTTGCAAGCCATTGCAGCCAGTTGAAGAAGCTGAATATCTCGAGTGAGAAAAACACGATGCTGTAAACAAATACCAGAATGAAGGTATAAGCCATGTATTTGGCTGCTCCCAGCGACTTGAAAGAAGGTTTCAAATCGTCAGGGCTGTCGCGTGGCACGAATAGTTCGAGCAGATATGGCTGTATGAGTGCAACAAAGGTCATGGACGCCGCAGCAAGTCCTGGTGTATTGGAAAAGATGTCCACACACAGTCCGAGCAGAAAAGACCATAACAACAAAGCCCATCTGGGAAAGCCCCGACGTGCCGGAAGCACGAAATATACATATAATAAAGGTGTGGCATAACCGAACAGATGGATGTAATTGAACACAAGCACCTGCACCAGCAGCAGAACTATAAAGAATGACAAAGTCTTAACCCATTCCAGATTCATCTTTCAGAAATTGTTATTATCCATTTCAAACAACCGCAGACAACACGTCTTCGCCAGGCATCAGTACTTGGGCTTTATGGAATCGATGGCCGCATTGAGCAACTGCTGCCTCTCTTTCATAGAAGTATCGCTTATCACACACACGTCGCGCAGGCATCCAAAATCGGTCGACAACTTCACTCTCAGTCTGTACGAAAGACCGTTGTCCGAATTATATACATGCTTTATCACGCCGACAACAACGCCACGCGGGAAAACAGAAGAGTATCCGCTCGTTATCACCACATCACCTATACGGAAACGGGCATGGCGCGGCACATCATCTACATAAGCCTCATCAGCGGCTCCTCCAGTCCAGTGCAGATAGCCAAAATAACCTTTTCCACGTATGGTACAACTGATATTTGAATGCGAATTAAGAACAGGAATGACAACAGAATAATGTTCAGACACGAGATAAACAATGCCTACGACTCCAAAACCGCATGCAACACCCATATCCTTTCTCACTCCATCGGCATAACCCTTGTCGATTGTGATGAAGTTGTCGAGCTTATTGACAGAATTGCTCACCACCTTTGCCGGGATTGTAACCAATCCGCGCATTGTTTCCATTTGCAAACGCTCAAGGTATGTGGTGTCCTTGTTCACCTTGACCTGCTGTTCAGCCACGGCCGCAAGCTGTCTTTCAAGATACAGATTGCGCTGTGTGAGCTTTTCGTTGACCTCAGTAAGCGAGAAATACTGCTCTACAGCAGAACTCCACGCGTACACCTTGCCTGCTACGGCATTGGCCGACGAAAACCACACACTCCCCTGATAACTGTTGTAACGGAACAGCAGTATGATGCTGACTGCTTCGAGCAGCAGAAACAAAAACCAGTGGTTATGTCTTGCAAGAAAATCTAAAAGATTCCGCATCGTTCAACTCATCATCCATAAAAAACAATTCACAACTCCCGGCCCATAAGCGGACGCACCCTCCCGCGATGCGGGAAGACATGCTGGAATACCGGTCATGGGCAGGGAGTCATGAATTATCAGAAAATTATCTCATCAAGAACGAGAACCTGTCTATGTTCTTCAGCGCAATACCAGTTCCCTTGGCAACACTGTGCAAAGGATCCTCGGCAATGTGGAACTTGATGTTTATCTTGTCGGTAAGACGTTTGTCCAATCCGCGCAGCAGCGCACCACCACCCGTCAGATATATACCGTTCTTCACGATATCGGCATAAAGCTCAGGTGGAGTATTCTCCAAAGCGGAGAGCACGGCATTTTCTATTTTGGCAACCGTCTTGTCCAGACAATGTGCAACTTCCTGATAGCATACAGGAACCTCCATAGGCAGCGCAGTTATACGGTTTGGTCCGTGGACAATAAAGTCCTCCGGTCCCTCCTCACCCAGATCTGTGAGAGCCGAGCCCACATGTATCTTGATACGCTCAGCCATACGCTCACTCACCTTAACATTATGCTGACGTGCCATATATTCCTGTATATCGGCTGTCAGATCGTCACCTGCCGTACGTATAGAGTTATTGGACACAATGCCACCGAGCGAAATAACAGCGATCTCGGTGCTTCCGCCACCTATGTCGACAATCATATTTCCTTCCGGAGCCTCAACGTCAATACCGATACCAATAGCCGCAGCCATCGGTTCGAAAATAAGATAAACGTCGCGGCCGTCGGCGTGCTCGGCACTGTCGCGTACAGCGCGCAACTCCACTTCGGTACTTCCCGAAGGCACACCTATCACCATGCGGAGCGACGGCGAAAACAGGCGGCTGCCTGTATGCACCATCTTTATAAGTCCGCGCATCATCTGCTCACAAGCCGTAAAGTCGGCTATCACGCCGTCGCGGAGTGGGCGGATGGTGCGGATGTTGTCATGCGTTTTCTCATACATCATCTTGGCTTTCGCGCCCACAGCAATCATCTTGTCTGTGCGACGGTCGAGCGCAACCACGGACGGCTCATCAACTACAATCTTATCATCACTGATAATAATTGTATTGGCCGTACCCAAATCCATTGCTATCCCCTGAACGAATGAAAAAAATCCCATTTCCCTAATTGTTGAATTTCTGTTTTTCTTTTTCTACCTATATCAAGCCAGGGCCGCCGCACCTCATCACGGCAACCGGTTCCAGTGCCTGCAGCCTGACGCAATGAACGAATCAGGATATCACTTGCTGAACCACTCGTGAATTGCAGTGTCGTAATGACTGCTCACACCGAAAGCTCTTGTTGCAAACATCTTGCGATCTTCAATATCGGTCTGTGCGCCCTTCTTATTCAGTATATCGAGCAACACACCGTATTCAGCCTTACTCGGAACAATGACAACGTCGTTGAAATTTTTTGCTCCGGCACGTATGAGAGAAATACCGCCTATATCTATCTTCTCAATTATATCAGCATCGGAAGCACCGCTTGCTACAGTCTGTTCAAAAGGATAGAGATCCACGATAACGAGATCTATTTCAGGTATCTCATACTGAGCCATCTGCTCACGGTCGCCCTCATTGTCGCGTCGTCCGAGAATACCTCCGAACACTTTCGGATGAAGAGTCTTCACACGGCCACCAAGTATTGACGGGTAAGTTGTGACACTCTCCACTGTCTGACATTCATATCCCAGCGACTCAATGAATTTCTGAGTACCGCCAGTTGAAAGGAATTTCACACCTTCGGCATTGAGTTTTGCGAGAAGTTCGTCAAGTCCGTCTTTATGGAAAACGGACACAAGTGCAGTCTTGATTTGTTTTGTTCCAGCCATTTTTACTTAATTAAATACGTTCGAGATGCAAAGTTACGAAAAAGGCATGATATTACATATTAAAAAAAGAGAAAAAATAAGCCGCCACCTGCATTTATATGAATCACCATCCGTAAGACAACATAAGGCGAAGTAACAACAAAGATATTAATGTGACATAAATATACTATCACATTTTTGTATAAATATACATAAATTCCCGTATATTCATGCACAAACATCAACAAAGACGACATCTCGAATCCATAAAAATTCAATCTTTGCACGCGAAAGACTATTCGCTCCTAAAATCGTAAAAATTCAACATTTGGATAAATATATGTCAATCAACAGTTCACGTTTTCTTGCATTTTCAGATAGTTACAAGAGCATTTTGAAGAAACATTTTCTCAAGCCATAAAATAGCGTATATAATAGTGCGAAAGAGTTATTTTCGCATAATAAAAAGTACTATTCGGAAGTGCAATAAAGTACATTTCGCACCGCTTCGAGCACTCTTCACTCATCCGTCAAAGCCCAGACGGATGTAAAACAAACCTTTTCATATTCTGAGGTTTCTATTTTACGATTTTCAACTGTCAAGATCTTTTACCATCAAAACGTATATTTATACATTTGCCGTCACATTTTTCAACCTGTCATATTCCGCTTTAAACGTACTCGGAGTACTTCCTGTAAGCCTCCGGAAATATTTGCAGAAAAAACTATCGTTAGCAAAATGCAACCTGTATGCAATCTCATTCACCGACATCGACGTATGACAGAGCATCACCTTTGCTGCAGTTATCACGGCTTTATCTATCCATTCCTTCGCGGTGATGCCACTCGCCTTCCGCACAAGAGTGCCGAGATATCGTTCGCACATACACATTTTGTCGGCATAAAAAGCCAGGCGACGCTCGTCACGACAGTATGTATTGACCAGCGTTATGAACTGTTCGAACACCTCACGTTCACGTGTACGTTCGTTCAACGGCGATGCCATCTGACGTTGCCTAAGCCAGTCAACATAATTGACAAAAGCCGAAGCCATACTGAGCACAGTGTACTGACTGAAGTCGGACTGGTGCACCACATCCCAGATGATGCGCATCATGTCGCCAAGCATCGTCATATCCTTTTCGGACAGAAGTATGTGGAATGAAGACTCTCTTCCACAAAACGATACTGGCAAGCGTCCGTCGAATGCGAAATTAAGAAAATCATCGCCCATAATCATCGCATATGGCCAGAACTCCGGAGTTATACGATTTATCTGAGCTACACTTCCACGTCCCACATACACCAACATACCCTTATGAAACTTCTGGTTCATAAGATTAAGAGTCACATCAGCCTCTCCCCGCATAAGAAGGATAAACCTACTGTCTTCTACCAGAAAAGGAGCACTATTATTCAACACCCTGTCAAAAACACTGTTATATCCCTTGGCCATTGCAAAATCATGTTCGAGAAAAAAGGTCTTGTCGTCAGTCTTTCTACCTTTAACCATCTCGCGCATATCCGAAAAAGAAATGCGGGCAAACTTATTATTTCTCTCTGCCATATTATATATAATAATGTCTTAATCTTGCTTTCACGAGACACCGGACGGATTTGTTCACCACATAAAAAAAACGCCAGCATTTGCGCCTATTTATCCGTCTCTACTGCAAAAGTAATTATTTTACGGTCAAAATGTACAATATATCATTCATGATATTACAAAAAGAACATTCTTACATAAGTAATGATAATGTTGTATAAAGATTTACCCTTTATCTTTGCAACAGATTAAAAAACACAACAAAATATAAGAATGACAAACAGAACATTATTAGCAACCGTCACAACATTACTGTCGCTGTCGGTCAGTGCACAGATAACGCTAGACGAATGCAAGACTTCGGCCAGAGACAACTATCCTGCCGTGAAACAATACCGACTTATAGAACTGAGCCGCGACTACACAGTTGACAACGCCTCCAAGGCGTGGTTGCCCAAAGTAAGTGTTGCGGCAGGAGCCGTTGCCATGACCGACCTTACTGAGAAGATGGCAACAGGCGCGGCAACAGACATAAGTAACGAAATTTATGGAGCCATGCTTCAGGTGAACCAGACCATATACGACGGTGGTACAACGGCTGCAAGAAAACGCGTGACACGCGCCGAAGCCGACGTAGAGAAAGGTCGTCTCGACGTGACAATGTACGACATCAACAGCCGTGTTGAGGAAATTTTCTTCGGAATACTTACCATCGACGAGAAACTGAAACAGATACGACTGCTACAGAACGACCTCGAACTGAGCATGCGCACTGTGAATGGAATGATAAACGGCGGCCTGGCAAACCTGTCGGATAAGGACGCCATAAAGGTAGAACAGCTCAAGGCCTCGCAGCAGGAAAGCAGCCTTACCACCTCACGCGATGCTTACGTCAGAATGCTCGCTGCCTTCACGGGAAAGGATATGCCCTCCTCCACACAGTTTGAGAAACCTTCCGACACCATAACGCCATCCTACGGAACAATAACAAACCGTCGGCCAGAACTGGAATATTACTCAGCACGCCTGCGATTGCTTGACGAACAACGCCACACTCTCGACACGAAGCTACGCCCACAGATATCATTCTTCGGTGCAGCTGTATATCACAACCGCATCAACGACCTTCTGAAAAACGGAACACTTGCGGCAGGTGTCACCCTGAGCTGGAACATAGGAGCACTTTACACCCGCAAAAACGACATAAGAGACATAGAGACACAGAAACTGCAGACAGAATCACAGCGCGAGACATTCCTGCTCAACACACGCATGCAGAACGAGAACTCATACGGCAACATAAACGGTCTGAAAAAACAGATCGCGCTCGACGACGAGATAATCACCCTGCGCGAGAACATAAGGCAGACCACAGAAAAGAAAGTGGAAAACGGCACAGAGACCGTGAACGAACTATTACGCCACATCAACTCCGTAAGCGAGGCGCGGCAGGCAAAGGCAATGCACGAGATCGCACTGATACGCGAGCTCTACTCACTACGCCATACCAACAACATCTGAACAATTGCGCACACATACATATACAACAAACAGGCATACATAATAAAAACAACAAATAAAACAAACAATCATGAAAACAGAGATAATAACACTGTTTACGGCTGCAGCAATAATGACTGCCTGCAGCGGCAAAGACAACGATTTTGACGCCACCGGCACATTTGAGGCCACCGAAATAACCGTATCGGCACTGGAAACCGGACAAATCATGCGACTCAATGCCGAAGAGGGCACCATGCTGAAAGAAGGACAACAGGCCGGACTCATCGATACCGTACAGCTGGCACTTAGCGCCATAAGGATTGGAGCCACACGCGAGAGCATCGCCAGCAGCCGTCCGGACATCCAGGCACAGATTGCCGCCACAAGACAACAGATAGAAAAGGCGGAGATGGAGAAGCTACGCTTCGAGAAACTTGTCGGTGAGAACGCTGCAAACAGAAAACAACTGGACGACGCCGAAAGCACACTGAAGGTGTTGCAGCGTCAGCTTCAGGCACAGCTTTCGACACTTGGAAACAGCACACGCAGCCTCGACAAACAGATGAGTGCCACGGAAATACAGCGTATGCAGATACTCGACCGACTCAACAAATGCAGAATAGTGGCACCGGTGAGCGGAACCGTGATCGAGAAATACGCCGAACAGGGAGAATTTGCGACAACCGGCAAACCGCTGTTCAAGATTGCAGACACACGAAGAATGTACATCAGAGCCTACATCACGTCCAAACAGCTGGCCGATGTGAAAATAGGCCAGAAGGCAAAGGTTACCTGCGACTACGGCAACAAGAAAGGCAAGACATACGACGGAACGGTGACATGGATATCACAGAAGTCTGAATTCACACCGAAAACCATTCTCACCGACGACGAGCGTGCCGACCTCGTATATGCCGTAAAGGTAGCCATTGACAACGACGGCGGCGCAAAGATAGGAATGTATGGCAAAGTGAAATTTCTGAAATGATAGCATTTAACGACATATCAAAAAGTTACGGCAGCGTTGTGGCGCTTGACGGCGTGTCGATAAGAGTGGAACGCGGCGAGATGGTCGCCCTGACCGGATGTGACGGCGCGGGGAAATCGACACTGCTGCGCATCATCACCACACTGCTGCTTCCAGACGGTGGTAACGGAACAGTAGGTGGTTACGACATCCGTAATCAGACTGCCGGCATAAGACGGGTATGCGGATACATGCCCGAAAAATTCTCACTCTACGAAGATCTGACTATTGAGGAGAACCTGAAATTCTACGCCACGATATTCGGTACAAGCATAAAGGAAGGATATGAGAACATAAAAAGCATCTACTGCCAGATAGAACGCTTCAAGAACAGACGTGCCGGAGCCCTTTCGGGCGGTATGAAGCAGAAACTGGCCCTATGTTGTGCACTTGTGCACAAGCCGCAACTGCTGGTGCTCGACGAACCTACCACCGGTGTGGATCCTGTATCGAGAAAGGAATTCTGGGACACTCTCGAAATAATAAACAAAAGCGGCGTGACCATCATTGCAGCCACACCCTACATAGACGAGATAAGAAGATGCCACCGCGCGGTGTTCATTGATAAAGGAACTGTGATGGGAACCGGCTCTCCGGACGAAATACTGACACGCTTCGCCGACATCTTCTGCCCCGGCAAACTGAAAATGGCAGACGCCGACACACATGCCGGACAGATGGATGTAATAAAGGTAAGTCATCTCGTGAAAGCATTCGGACATTTCAGAGCAGTGGACGACATATCGTTCAACGTAAGGAAGGGAGAGATATTCGGATTTCTCGGGGCAAACGGTGCCGGTAAGACCACAGCCATGCGCATGCTTACCGGACTGAGCCAACCTACAGGCGGACATGCCGAAGTGGCCGGATACGACATCGCCACACAATACGAAAAGGTGAAGACACGCATCGGATACATGAGCCAGAAGTTCTCGCTCTACGGCGATCTGACCGTGAAAGAGAACCTCAGACTGTTCGGCGGCATATACGGAATGAAGGATGAGGACATAAGACGAAGAACAGACGAAGCTATAACACAGCTCAACATGAAAGGGCTGGAAAACAAACTTGTAAGAGAACTGCCACCGGGATGGAAACAGAAGATCGCCTTCACGGTGAGCATAATGCACAATCCGGAAGTGGTGTTTCTTGACGAACCCACCGGAGGAGTGGACCCAAAGACAAGAAAACAGTTCTGGCATCTCATATACGAAGCAGCCGGACGCGGCATAACCGTGTTTGTGACAACCCACTATATGGACGAGGCCGAATACTGCGACCGTATATCAATAATGGTGGACGGCAAGATACGTGCCATGGGAACTCCCGACGAACTGATATCAAAATACAAATGTGCCGACATGGACGGCGTATTCACCAAACTTGCCATGATGGCAAAGAGAGGAGACTGAACACAATGAAAGAATTCATAGCATTCATATCAAAAGAGACAAAACACATCATGCGCGACAACCGCACGGTAATGGTACTGTTCGGCATACCGATTGTGATGATGCTGCTGTTCGGCTTTGCCATATCGACAGAGGTGAGAAACGTGAGAATAGTAACGGTAACACCGGTTGAAGACATGCTCACCCGACAGATAACAGAACAGCTGCAGGCATCTGAATACTTCATCGTCACCGGCAGCACCGACTCTCCGGCAAGCGCCATAGAAATGATAAGAAACGGCAAGGCGGACATGGCTGTGATATTCAAGCCACACATGGCCAACCACAGACACGACGGAAGCGCCGACATACAGATAATGACAGATGGCTCCGACCCAAACATGTCCATACAGCACGGCAACTACGTCAGACAGGTTGTGGCAGGAACAATGTACGGACAGTCTGCAACAGCTTCGGCAGCCGAGACAAAACTGCTGTACAATCCGCAAATGAAAAGCTCGTACAACTTCGTACCGGGCATCATGGGCATGCTGATGCTCATCGTATGCACCATGATGACGTCTGTAAGTATTGTGCGAGAGAAGGAACGTGGCAACATGGACATCCTGCTCGTCTCGCCGGTGAAGCCCATCGTCATCATAACAGCCAAGGCCGTACCCTATTTTGTTCTGTCAACACTGATACTGACCTGCATCATCATTATATCGCACTTTGTGCTTGACGTACCCATAGCAGGAAGCATATTCCTAATTGCGCTGGTGTCGTTTCTGTACATAATGCTCGCGTTGTCGCTCGGACTTCTCATAAGCGTTGCCACACAGACGCAAGTCGCCGCGCTGCTTGCCTCAGGAATGATGATGCTTGTGCCCACGCTTCTGCTGTCGGGTATGATCTTCCCGGTGGAAAGCATGCCGCAGATATTACAGTACGTCTCGGCCGTAGTTCCAGCGAGATGGTACATATCCGCCATAAGAAAGCTCATGATAATGGGCGCAGATCCTTCGACGATTGTCAAAGAGACATGTGTACTGCTCATAATGACAGTGATACTGCTTGGCATAGCACTGAAGAAATTTAAAGAACATCTGAAATAAAAAAGCACATGATATGACTATAAAATATCTGTTAGAAAAGGAGTTCAGACAAATCATGCGGAATACGTTCATTCCCAAAATGATTGTCATGTTCCCTATAATAATAATGTGTGTGACGCCTTGGGTGACAAACCTTGAGATAAAAAACATCATAGTAAGCGTTGTCGACAACGACCACTCATCCATATCGTCGCGACTGATACACAGGATTGAGGCTTCCGACTATTTCATATTCGCAGGAACGGAAAGGAGCTACGAGGACGCGATGAAGAAAATAGACATGTGCAAAACAGACGTGGCTGTCGTGATACCCGAAAATTACGAGCGCGACATAACCAACGGCAGACTGCCAAGAATACTTGTAAGCGCAAACGCGGTGAACGGCACAAAGGGCAGCATGGGGTCGGCCTATCTTGCCAACATCATAAACGACAATCTGAAGGAAGCTGTGCATGCAAACACTGCTGTCAACAAAGAGAAACTTACAACATTCTCTCTTTACAACAAAGGACAGGACTATAAGGTATTCATGATTCCGGCACTGATGGCAATACTTATTGTGATGTTCTGCGGATTTCTGCCTGCGCTCAACATAGTGGGCGAAAAAGAAAACGGCACCATAGAACAGATAAATGTGACACCCATAAGCAAATCGACCTTCATCATCGCCAAACTCATTCCTTACTGGATTATCAGCATGATAGTGATGACAATATGCTTTCTGCTGTCCTGGATTGTCTACGGCATCACCCCTGAAGGAAACATCCTGCTGCTCTATATGCTTGCAATGCTGCTTGCACTGACTTTCAGCGGCATCGGACTGGTGATAAGCAACTACAGCCGTGTGATGCAGCAGGCGATGTTTGTCATGTGGTTTGTCATGGTGTGCATGATTCTGCTCAGCGGACTGTTCACGCCGGTCAGCTCCATGCCCGACTGGGCTATCTACATCACGACGATAAATCCGATGAAATATTTTATCGACGGCATGCGTACCGTATTCATAAAGGGCGGAACATTCGGCAACATACTTCCACAGACCACTGCACTGGCTGTTTTCGCCGCCGCAGCAAACACTCTGGCAATATACAGTTATAAAAAGAACGGATAATAAATCTGTAAAACAAAATATCAATAAGACGGACAGTCACAAAAAAAGAAGAATGACAGAAACGCCTTCTGCCATTCTTCTCCTTCTTTTTGCTTCGCAGGTTTTCTTACTTTTTCTTCATTTCAAAATCAAATCTCTTGGGTTCGAAGCCTATGCTGCTTCCTCCAACCTGCACTTCATCAACATCAATATTAAACTTCAAATTTGTTGTCTTGCATTCATAATTGGCTCCGTCAACAGGCAGAACATTTACTGTTATGTCCATCTGCTCATCCTCTTCTCCCTCAACCTCAGACGGTATAGTAACAGATATGTTGAACGGTTTGGGATCCATTGCGAAAAGAATGCTGTCTTTCTTTTCTGTGAGTTCCGGCTTATAACCAATCTTGTACTCCACTTTTCCTACTGCTTCAACAATCTTGTCGGCGAGAGCCTCGTCACCAACAACGGAAACTACAATGTTTTTGATTGGAAAATCGTCGAAATATATGGTGTCGTTGTCAACCTTTGCTGTCACAGCTTCGCTCACAGACGAATCATCAGAAGCATCCTGCAGGGAAATGTCCGAGAAAGCCATATTTCCTGTATAGGAACCATACATGTCCTGTACAACCGGTGTGTGTGGCGGATTGTCGTCTTCATCATCACATGAAGTGAAAGCAACAACACTTCCCATTAAGAACATCAACATATAGAAATTTTGTAACTTGAATATCTTTTTCATATTTTCTGTTTTTAAGTTATACTTACGTTAAGTTTATCAGCTGATTCAATAACATAAATACCGTGGGATAAGAATAATTGCATAGCCAAATGTTAATAAATCATTATTCCTGTATATATAACAAAATATAACATAACACCACATTATTATATATAATTATCACTCAGATAAAAGAAATTTTGCGTTATTATAAGAACACAAGGCATGAAAACTATTTAACGTGAGTTCGATGTCATCCACATCTCCGGGAGTAATCATGAAGTTTAGAAGTTCTCCACGTTCGTTACATATCAGATGCAATTTGAATCCGAAGAACCAGCCCATAGAACATTTTCTTCTTTGTGATATTCCTTGAACGTTTTATGAATATGGATTCTCTGGTTCTTGCATACACGTAAGGGAGTGCTGTCAACAAAACTGATACCCGTGCATTTGCCCAAAAGAAACTTCTTGATGAACAGGGCCAATGGGATGCCCACTTCTTTTTCCAATTCAACAAAACGGTTATAAGAAACGACTTTGGAAAAGAGGTGACGCATATGCTTGCAGACCTTTTCCTGATAGAAGTGCTTCAGACATCGATACCCGGAATCATGAAAAAGTATCATGACAAGCATGATTTCAGCCTTGGACATGGTGGAATCACGGTGATAATTGCGTTTTGCGGTAGGTTTAAGCGTATATTTTGACATCATAGCATCAAAAAAATTTGCAAAAATCATCTGCCATACAAAATAATTCTATAACTTTGCTGTCGGTGATCATAGCGATTATTGTTCGTAATACTTTATAATTCAACACTATAAATATACAAACTAATCACCAAATTTACAAGCACTTACAATTCGCCGAACTCACGTTAATATATACAGATCTCTTAGTGTTGCTGCATCTAGTTTTGAATTCTGGAATGGTAAACAAGAAATACAAGATGAAAAAAAATAGACGGTATTACATTTTAATCTTGCTACTTGATGTATTCGCAATATTATTATGGATATATTTTTTAGCAATTAGCATTCTAAATAGTTCAACTATTTGGACGAAGGTATTTTTTGCTGTAATGGAGGTTATCAGCATCTTCAACTTGTATAGGAACTACCGCTCTTACTCGAAAAGCGGCAAATAGATTCCACTGTCCGGCCTGTTAGTGAAGGTCAGACAGAACATATCATTCAGAGACACACCGCATGAGAGGGCACAAACCACTCTACTATCAAGTTGATTAATACGAATATCCCTTCAACAGTCTTCTTTCAATACACGGTGATGACCCAAAAGCTAAATTTCATAAGGGCGAACTTACAAACAAAAACTTAGTCATCGTAATTCTATTAATAAGAGCATTATCATAGAACCAAAATGAGTTTGATAATGCTCTTTTATACTTAGAACATACAATTTGTAGTTTTTAGAAAATGTATTTTAACGTGGGTTCGATGAATATTGGTGATTAGCGAAAACACCGGACGAAAACGGTGCTCAATGGAAATGCCGTGAGATAGGTTTTATTCATGAATCACCACTGAATGACAAGAACTTACAGACAACGCGGTGTGGTATAAAACATGACAGCGCAGTCCATCACGTGATAAAAAATTCACATTGCGACAACCTGCCGATCAATCATCTGCGAAAAAGCAACGCACAATTTCCACGCTATACTTCACGGCTCATCATCACGTTTTTAAAGAAAACCCGGACGAGGAACTTACAGTTTTTCTTGACTATTTTTTGACAAACGAAAATCGCGAAAGAGATGTAAAGAAATGTTAAATATCACATAATAAAGGCTCATTCATCCCGTATCATCTTTTCATATAACCTGTAGTGCAGTCTGGAATGGTCCATATCACATTCCGATCATGCCTGTTTGGGGCTCTGATTACGCCCATATCAAGGTGTGATATAGTGCATTTCAGCCCATGATATGGGCAATATCGCATGCTGAAACGGTGCATTTTGCACGACAGAAAAACAACCATCAGACATAAACCACTGACGTTCAACACTTTACATAAACTTCTCATTTCTCGCGAATTTGCGTCCGAAGGAGAGTCTGCGCGCAAATACGCGCTGGATTTTTGGGGTAGAACAGAAAACTCAGACGGAAAAACCGCGGGATACTGAAAATCTGTAAGTGCCCCATATTGCTTTCATCCCAAGAGAGAAAAACAGTGCCATTTAAGGATTGAAACCACTGTTTTTATTGAAACCTGCCCTACTGTTTTCTGCCGGATACAGAAAAGTTGCGGCCATATACGACCACATCAGAACGATAATCACAGAACCACAAAAGAAAGGAAAAAGAAAAAGCCATAACCGGAAAACCGATTATGGCTAAACTTCTGTTTTAGATTGTAGCGGGACCCAGGATTGAACTGGGGACCTCATGATTATGAATCATGCGCTCTAACCAGCTGAGCTATCCCGCCTTTCGTTTTTGCGAGTGCAAAGGTAATACAATTTTATTAAACTGCAAAATATTTTTCCACTTTTTATTGTTTTAAATATCAAATATATTATTTTTGCACCATAAACAGGTAAGATGTAAGATGTTCTGGAGAAAACAACCTACACCATATACCAGATGAAAAAAAGAAAAATAACAATAGAGCAAAGACTGAATTCTAAATCTCCAAATATTATATGGAACCTTATCGGAACTCCTGAGGGATTGGGGAAATGGATCGCTGATGAAATAAAACAGGAAAATGGCATACTGACATTTACCTGGGGAATGGTATGGAGCAGTCATGAAATAAGACGTGCGAAAATAACCGAGTGTGAGAAATTCTGCCACATACGCTTTGTATGGGAAGACGAGGACGACGAGAACGCGTATGTGGAATTGAGAATGGAGAAAAACATACTGACCGGAGAATACACACTGCATATAACCGATTTTGCGGAAGAAGAAGACGTGGACGGTCTGCAGGGAATATGGCGTGACAACATGAAAAGACTGCACCGCACAAGCGGTCTGTAACCCGTGAGCACACCTATTAAATAAATAATAAAAAAGCATAAATAGGACTATTTCTTATTTTTTTTACTAATTTTGCAGGCTGACATGCACGCCGTTGTGCAAAAAGTTTCGCCCACAATGTTTCGTATAAAAAAATTAGATATATTCATCGCCAAACAGTTCGGCATCCTTTTTATAGGAACATTTTTCATCTGCCAGTTTGTGCTGATGATGCAATTTTTATGGAGATACATTGACAAACTGATAGGAAAAGGCCTGTCAATGGACGTGCTGGCACAGTTTTTCTGGTACATGGGACTTATGCTTGTGCCACAGGCTTTTCCGTTGGCAATTCTGCTCTCATCACTCATAACATTCGGAAACCTTGGCGAAAGCAGCGAGCTTACAGCCATAAAGGCAGCCGGCATATCGCTGATGCAGACATTCAGGTCGCTCATTGTCATTTCCATACTTGTCTGTCTGGCATCATTCTATTTTCAGAACAGCGTAGGACCTGCCGCCAACATGAAGATGGGACAGATCATGATGTCAATGAAGCAGAAAAGTCCGGAGCTTGAAATACCGGAAGGTGTCTTCTATGACGGCATACCGAACAGCAACCTGTATGTGCAGAAGAAAGACATGAATACAGGTAAGCTCTACGGCATAATGATCTACCGCATGACCGGCAGCTATGAAGACCAGGCCATAATACTCGCCGACTCAGGTATGCTGCAGGCCACGGCTGAGAAAAAACACATGCTGCTGACACTGTGGGACGGAGAATGGTTTGAGAACATGAAGTCGCAGGAATTCGCCAACAGTGCATCCGTGCCATACAGACGCGAGACTTTTGTGAACAAGAAGATTGTGCTCGATTACGACGGCGACTTCAATATGGCGGACGCCACATCTCTTTCAAACGACGCCCGCGCCAAAAGTCTTACGCAGATAAACCACTTCATCGACTCAATAAGACACGACTATGACAGCATAGGACGTGTATATTACAATTATGACCAGATGGCGTTCTATTCACTCCCGGTTGTTTCAAAGAAAGATTCGATAACAGCAGTGAAAAGAGCCGGGGAGGTCACATTCAATGTAGATTCAGCCTATGCAAAGCTGTCGCCGGAGAAAAAACGTATGGCAGCCAACGACGCACTGAACAAGATACAGCAGCATGTGAGCGACCTCGACTTCAAAAGCATGATCACCAACGATGGAGACAAGCTTATAAGGCAGCACAAGATTGAGCGTATCGCAAAATTCACACTGGCTCTGTCATGTCTTGTATTCTTCTTTATCGGCGCACCTCTTGGAGCGATCATACGAAAAGGCGGTCTCGGTATGCCGGTGATAATATCAGTGCTGGTTTTCATCGTGTATTATATTCTTGAGAATTCGGGCAGCCGCATGGCACGCGGAGGCATGTGGAGCATCTGGTTCGGAACCAGTCTGGCATCCGCAGTGCTCATTCCTACTGCTATTTTCTTCACATACAAGGCTAACAAGGATTCCACCGTATTCAATATCGACATGTATATCAACATATTGCGCAAACTTCTCGGATTAAGGATTAAACGTCATGTCGCCGCAAAGGAAGTGATAATAGAAAATCCTGATTACGAGAAAGATGCCGCAAGATTGCAGAAAATAAGTACGGAAATCTACGAATACTCCAAGCAGCACAAACTGAAATCCGCTCCAAACTGGATAAAAGTATTCTTCAGATATGAGGCGGATCATGAAATAGAACGCATAAACAGCGAACTGGAGGAAATCATTGAGGATCTGGCAAACACAAAAGACAGTGTGATACTTAATGAACTCAACACATATCCTATAATATCAGAAAAGGCACATACAAGACCTTTCGACCGCAAGTGGCTCAACATTGCTGCGGCCATCATAGTGCCGCTGGGCATTATACTTTATGTCAGAATGTGGCGTTACAGGCTAAGACTGCTGCAGGATCTGAAAAATATAAAGAAAACAAACGATAGAATAATAGCGCGGATAAACAAGATGTGAAACCGCCGGAACAACAATATAAATACAACAAGAATATTAATAAAGAACATAAAAATATGACAGAGTTCAATCTCAACAGCATTGAAGATGCGATAAAAGATTTTAAGGAAGGAAAATTCGTAATAGTAGTTGACGACGAAGACCGCGAAAACGAAGGCGACCTGATTATCGCTGCAGAAAAGATAACGGCAGAGAAAGTGAATTTCATGCTGAAGAATGCACGTGGAGTCCTTTGTGCTCCGGTAACACTCTCACGCTGCGAGGAGCTTGACCTGCCAAGACAAGTGAGCAACAATACATCCATGCTCGGCACACCTTTCACTGTGACAATAGACAAACTGGAAGGATGTACCACCGGTGTTTCAGCTCACGACCGGGCTGAAACAATAAAGGCGCTCGCAGATCCGGCCTCCACGCCTCAGACATTCGGACGACCAGGCCATATAAATCCGTTGTATGCACAAGACAACGGAGTATTGAGACGCTGCGGACACACCGAAGCTACCATAGACCTTTGCAAACTGGCAGGACTCTACCCCGCCGGAGCACTGATGGAAATAATGAACGAGGACGGCACAATGGCACGAATGCCAGAACTGATAGAAATGGCAGAGAAATGGGGTCTGAGAATAATTACCATCAAGGACCTTATCGCCTATCGTCTGAAAAAAGAATCTATAATTGAAATAGGCGAAGAAGTTGACATGCCGACAGAATACGGACACTTCCGCCTAATTCCTTTCCGTCAGCAAAGCAACGGCATGGAGCATATGGCACTTGTAAAAGGTGAATGGACCGAAGATGAGCCCATTCTTGTAAGAGTACATTCATCATGCGCTACAGGCGACATACTTGGAAGCAAGAGATGCGACTGCGGTGAACAGCTCCACAAGGCCATGCAGATGATTGAAAAAGAAGGCAAAGGCGTACTAATATACATGCAACAGGAAGGACGCGGAATCGGTCTTATGAACAAAATTGCGGCATACAAACTGCAGGAGGAAGGCTACGACACTGTGGACGCCAACATACATCTCGGTTTCCAGCCGGACGAGCGTGACTACGGATGCGGCGCACAGATATTGCGCAAGCTTGGTGTGCACAAGATGAGACTCATGACCAACAATCCGGTAAAACGCGTAGGACTTGAAGCATACGGACTGGAAATAACCGAGAATGTTCCGATAGAAATAACGCCGAACGAATACAACGAGCGTTATCTGAAAACAAAACGTGACAGAATGGGACACACTCTGCACCTGAAATAAAAACAACGGTTCCGCAAAAATATCCGTGTACAAAAAGAAAGCCATGCCATACCTTATTATAGAAGGAGTGATTGTTTCAATCTCCGTAATGTTGGGTGTTGCAATAGGAGCAAAATCCGGCAACATTAAATCAGGTCTGGCATTAGGAATTCTTACAGGAGGCTTTATTTCTGCTATAATTCATGTATTCATATACATAAAAAACAGAAGAAATTTGTGAAACCGCAAAATATTACAAATCCATTAATAATGGAGAAATATACTATCTTTTCTTTCGTCAGAATGAATTAATTTTTTAATTTTGCAAAATAAAAACACGAAAATTATGGCACAATTATCTGATCGTCTGAACAGACTCGCACCATCTGCAACACTCGCAATGTCGCAGAAAAGCAGCGAGATGAAAGCACAAGGCATTGACGTTATAAATCTGAGTGTGGGAGAACCCGACTTCAATACTCCTGATCAAATCAAAAACGCTGCCAAGGAAGCTGTTGACAACAATTATTCTCGTTATTCTCCAGTACCGGGATATGCCGATCTGAGAAAAGCCATTGTTGCAAAACTGAAAAACGAAAACAATCTGGAATACACCATCAATGAGATATTGGTGTCAAACGGAGCAAAACAAAGCGTATGCAACACCGTAATGGCTCTCGTTAATGACGGTGACGAAGTAATTATACCAACACCATATTGGGTAAGTTATCCACAAATGGTAAAGCTGGCTGGTGGTAATCCTGTCTTTATCAATGCAGGCTTTGAACAGAATTTCAAAATAACTGCACAACAGCTCGAGGAAGCCATAACTCCGAAAACAAGAATGCTTATTCTTTGCTCACCGAGCAATCCTACCGGAAGTGTCTATACAAAAGAAGAGCTTGAAAGTCTTGCTGAAGTAATAAAGAGACATGAAAACCTCTTTGTACTTGCAGATGAAATATACGAGCACATCAATTACACAGGACATCACGAAAGCATTGCACAGTTTGATGGAATGAAAGAGCGCTCTATAATTGTCAACGGTGTTTCTAAAGCATACGCCATGACAGGATGGCGCATCGGATTCATCGCAGCACCGGAATGGATAGTAAAAGGATGCAATAAACTTCAGGGACAATATACAAGCGGTCCTTGTTCTGTAAGCCAGAAGGCCGCAGAAGCAGCATACACTCTTCCACAAGACTGCGTTGAAACAATGAGACAGGCTTTCGAACGCCGTCGCAATCTCATTGTTGAATTGGCAAAAGACATTCCCGGACTTGAGGTCAACATACCGCAAGGAGCATTTTATCTGTTCCCGAAATGCAGCAGTTTCTACGGAAAGAGCGACGGAAACCGCACAATAAACAATTCAACAGACTTCGCAATGTACCTTCTTGAAGTAGGTCACGTGGCAACTGTTGCCGGTGATGCATTCGGAGATCCGGAATGTTTCCGTATGAGTTATGCTACAAGTGACGAAAACATACGTGAAGCAATGAACAGAATAAAGAATGTGCTTTCACGCCTGAAATAACGTCAAACAGCACTGATGTCAGACTAATTTAAAGAAATTCATTGTTAAAATACGCAAATACAAGTTTCAATTATACTTAAATTGCTATCTTTGCCTCTAGAATACATACCAGAAAGCAAAATTACACATAGCAATAAGAGTAAACAGTCGACAATAAGATAAAAAAATAACAACCAAAAAATTTATTAACAACTAAAATTAAAATTTTAAATTATGGCAACTACACAAAAAAACAGCCCCAAATCTCAGGGCTTCCAAGGAGTTAGAGACGCAATTTGGATCATAGTAATATGTGGCGTAATTGCATTCTGTTTTTATGAATTCTTCCTCGGTGGCCCGTCAAACTTCCACGGCGGAGACAACAGTGGCGAACCTGCAAACCTGCTTGGTACAATCTACAAAGGAGGTATCGTCGTTCCTGTAATCTTCACATTGCTTTTCACAGTTATTTCACTTGGTGTTGAGCGTTATCTTGCTCTTCGCTCTGCATTCGGTAAAATGCCTTTGGCTAAATTTACTGCACAGATCAAAGAAGCTATCAAGAGCGGTGATTTCGCTGCTGCTCATCAGCTTTGCGACAAGATGAGAGGTTCTGTAGCAAACGTTGTTTCTGCTTCTCTCAACGCATATGAGGATATGGAAAAGACTTCAGGCATCAAGAAGAGCCAGAAGATCGCTAAGATCCAGCAGGCACACGAAGAAGCTACTCAGCTTGAAATGCCTACTCTTCAGATGAACCTTCCTATCGTTGCAACAATCGTAACACTCGGTACTCTTACCGCTCTGTTCGGAACCGTTGTCGGTATGATCCGTTCTTTCGCAGCTCTGGCAGCCGGTGGTGGTGCTGACTCTCAGGCTCTTTCAACTGGTATTTCTGAGGCGTTGGTTAACACAGCATCAGGTATTTTGACATCTTGGTTCGCTGTTATTATCTATAACTTCTTTACAAACAAAATCGACAAGCTGACATACGCTCTCGATGAAGTTGGTTACACTATCGCACAGACATACGAAGCCAACCACGGAGAAGAGGCTTAATTTTTGCTAACCCTTTAAACTTTTATCACTATGGGTAAAGTAAAAATTAAGAAAAATGACATCTGGATCGATATGACTCCTATGTCCGACGTGATGGTGCTTTTGCTGACATTCTTCATGTTGACATCAACATTCGTGAAGAATGATCCTGTAAAAGTTCTCACCCCGGGTTCGGTGTCGGAGATCAAAGTTCCGGAAAAAGATGTCTTGAACGTACATGTTGCCAAAGATGGCAAAGTGTTCATGACCATTGACAACACAAACGATCTTGTTTCAATGGTTGATGCTATGGCAGGAAAATTCGGAGTATCCCTTACAGGCACTCAGATGGAGACGCTTAAAAAGCACTCTATGCTCGGTGTAAGTATGGACAAACTGACAGCTTATCTCAGTCTTCCTGAGGATCAGATGTCTGAAGCCATACAGAAAGAGGGAATCCCGACAGACAGTATTGATGACGGCACAGGCAAGAAAGATAAGAGCGAATTCCAGCTCTGGGTTTCAGAAGCACGCAATGTGAATGAGAACATCAAGATTGCTATCAAAGCCGACCAGGACACTCCTTATAGTGCCATCAAGACTGTTATGTCAGAGCTTCAGGATATGAGTGAGAACCGTTACTATCTCATAACTTCATTAAAAACAGAGGAGGACTAAAGAATGGCAAAGCAAAAAGCAAGCAAGCAGAAAAAAATGAATGTCCGTGTAGACTTTACGCCTATGGTGGACATGATGATGCTTCTTATCACATTCTTCATGCTCTGTACCTCACTGGCAAAGCCACAGACAATGGAGTTGAGTATGCCAAGTAACGATAAGAACCAGACAGATGAAGACAAGTCTGTATCAAAAGCTTCATACACTATTACAATATATGTTGGAGCAGACGATCAGATTTACTACATCGCCGGACTTCCAAAATATGATGATCCGACATGTCTGAAGAAGACTACATGGGGCAAAGACGGAATCCGCAAGGTTCTCATTACACACGTTACAGAAGATGGAACCCAACCTGTTCAGCAGGTAATGCTTGCAAAAGCAAAACTTGATGAAAAGAAATTGGCAGATCCAAACTATCCCGACTCTCTTTACAACAAAGAACTGTCAAAGATCAAGTCTGGTGAGATAAACGGACAGAAAATATCAACAATGACCGTTATTATCAAAGCCACAGACAAATCAGCTTATAAAAATCTGATTAAGGCACTCGATGAAATGCAGATATGCAGCATTGGTAAATATGTGATCGACAAGATTAACCCGGACGACCAGAAACTTCTCGACAAAGTCGGAGTGAAATAGTCGTTGAATGTTGAACAATTAAAACGAAAAGACTATGTCAAAAATAGATTTGATTTCAAACGACTGGGTTGATTTAGTATTTGAAGGTCGCAATCACTCTTACGGAGCATACAGACTCCGCAGAAGTACAACCAAGCGTAATATAATTGCTATCATCTCAGTATTGATTTTGGTTGTTGCTTGTTTCGTTATACTTACTCTTAAGAATATCGTTGACGAGCAGAGAGCCAAAGTAGCCGTAACACAGGTAACCGAGCTTACAAAACTTGATCAGCCCAAAAAGAAACCAGAGGTCAAGCAGAAGAAGGTTGAGATTCAGCAGCCGGAAAAGGTCGTTGAACGTGTGAAGAGCTCTATCAAGTTTACTGCTCCTGTCATCAAGAAAGACGAAGAAGTAAAACCTGAAGAGGAACTCAAGACACAGGACGAACTTATGAACACAAAAGTTGCCATCGGTACATTTGACGTAAAAGGTAATGACGATGCCAACGGTGAAGTGCTCAAGGCCAAGGAAGTAATCGCACAGCCAGAACCACCGAAAGAAGAGGAAAACAAAGTCTTCGAAGTGGTAGAGCAGATGCCTACATTCCCAGGCGGTGACGCTGCTTTGATGAAGTATCTGCAGGAGAACACTCACTATCCAACGATTGCAGCAGAAAACGGCGTACAGGGTCGTGTTGTTGTAGGTTTCGTTGTTGAGAAAGACGGTTCTATCACAGATGTAACAGTCATCAAGTCTCAAGATCCATCACTTGACCGTGAAGCAGCACGCGTTGTAAAGAGCATGCCACGCTGGATTCCTGGTAAGCAGAACGGATCTGCCGTACGTGTAAAATATCAGGTACCGGTTACATTCAGATTACAGTAACAAAATAAAAGGAATGAGAAAAGAAAAAATATCTTACATATTCGTAGGATTAGCACTGCTTGCATGTCTTTGCGTCTCTTGCAATAAGAAACGCAAAGACGGCAGGACAGATACATATTCGTCAGGGGTGATAAGTTTCGCCTCTGACGAAAGTTTTAGTCCCATAATAGAAGAAGAACGCGAAATCTTCGAAATGATGTACAATCAGGCTAAGGTAAATCCTATCTACACAAACGAGTCAGATGCAATCAATATGCTACTAAAAGGCAAGGTTTGTCTGGCAATAACAGCCCGAGATTTCAAGGAAAATGAAAGGCAAAATCTACGTGATAGAAGATTCAATCCACGCTCAAATGCCATAGCCTACGATGCACTCGCACTCATCGTAAATAATCAAAATAATGACACTTGCATATCAGTAAAAGATATTGCAAATATACTCAGCGGTAAAGCTACAAAATGGAGCGACATATATCCAAATTCAAAACATGGAGATATTGTAGTTGTATTTGATAACATGAAATCAAGCACCGTACATTTTGCAGAAGACAGCATTCTTGGTGGAAAGCCCATTACAAGTCCAAATGTGTATGCAACAAAGAAAACCGCAGATGTCATCGATTACGTAGAAAAGACACCAAATGCCATAGGTATCATTGGCAGCAACTGGCTCAACGACAAGCGTGACTCAACAAACCTCACATTCAAGAAAAACATACGTGTAATGTCTGTCAGCAGAATAGATGATGCAACACCGGCCAACAGTTGGAAACCATACCAGTATTACATGTATAATGGAAACTATCCGCTTACACGCACAATATGGGCACTGTTGAACGACCCATTACGTGGTCTGCCTTGGGGATTCTCCAATTTCATTTCATCCCCTAAAGGACAGATGATTATATTCAACGCAGGACTACTGCCTGTACAAGGCAACATCACTATCCGTGATGTTAACGTGACAAGTGACTGACACTCCGCAAACCTGCAAACAAAAAAGAATATTCAAATAAAACATCATAAAGGATATGAAAGCAATAAAATATTTATTAATCGGAGCTTTGATGATAGGCATCAACACTCCATCTACAGCACAGGAAGACCATAAAGCTGTTATTGAGCAACTCACTAAAGTTATAAAATCTGACGCAGCCGACAAGGAGGATCAGATAAAGGATCTCTTCAAAGAGTACAAGAAAGAGCCAGACGTAATTGTAGCTATAGGTCGTGCATACCTCGACATTAAAGACACTGAGAATGCCAAGAAGTATGCTGATATGGCCATCAAGCGCGACAAGAACTATGGTGACGCCTATGTATTGGCTGGTGACATCGAAGTTATCAACGACAATGGTGGTGCAGCATCAGCACTTTTCGAGCAGGCCATCTACTTCGATCCGAAAAACCCCAACGGATATCGTCGTTATGCACAGGTAAACAGCAAAGCCAACCCGGCAGCAGCTGTTGAAAAACTGGAAGAACTCAAGAAGCAGGTACCTGACTATCCTATAGCACTTATCTCCGCCGAGATATTCAGCAAATCAGGAGATCTTGACAAAGCAATCCAGTACTATGCACAGGTTGACAAATCTCAGATGGAAGACTATCAGCTGGTAGACTTCGCACTCTCTTACTTCCTCAAAGGCGAATTTGAGAAGAGTCTTGAGATTTCACAGTTTGGAAACAACAAGTTCCCACGCAATCCTGCCCTCAACCGTATTTCTTTCTTCGACCTCACCAACCTCAAGCGCTACGACGAAGCTCTGCAGTATGCAGAAAAACTCTTCAATGCTTCTGAAGAAACAAAGATAACCGAAAGCGACTACCTCTACTACGGTTATGCACACCTGGGCAAGGGCAACTACGACGATGCAATCGCTATGTTCCAGAAGTCTATCGAGAACAACCAGGACAACGAGGCTGACAAGAACGACGCAATGAAGAACATCGCCGAAGCATACAAGAAAAAAGGTGATTTCACAAATGCTATCAGCACATACGAGAAATATCTTGACAACCTGAAACAGAAGACAGCCAACGACATCCACACACTTGCAACAATGTACATGGCAGAGGCATCAGACTCTACTGTGGCAGAAGACAAGAAGAAATTGTATTATGCCAAGGCTGACTCAATCTATGCTGAAATGGCAGACAAAATGCCAAGTGTAGCAGACTTCGCAACACTCCAGCGTGCTCACATAGGTTATGCACTCGACCCTGAAACAAAAGACGGTCTGGCAAAACCTCACTACGAGAAACTGGTTGAACTCATCCTCGCAAAACCAGAGAAGGATGACACAGACAACACACGTCTGATAGAATCATACCGTTATCTGGGTTATTACTACCTGCTGAAGGATGACAAAACTAACTCAGACAGTTACTGGAACAAGATTCTTGAAATCGACCCAGAAAATGCAATGGCTAAACAGGCACTCAGCTTGACAAAGGCAAAATAAAAACATCATTCAAATAATTCAAACGCATGCGACAATATTCAGTCGCATGCGTTTTTTTATGCAATATAATCCTAATACATTAAACCAAAACGCATATCATTAAGACAATACTACCATAAATTCCTATCTACACCACTTATCCTGCAACTTTGAAATATCCAGAAACGTCAAACCGAAAAGAAGACCTAATACAAACAATCTAAAAATTCGCACACATGATAAAGAACAAGCCAGCCAGAATATGCGCATACACCGTGCTCACTATTACATTGTTCCTCACTGTGGCATTCATTCTCGCACGTTTCGTTTTCCGCAATCAGATAGTAGTCTATGCTCATAAACTGCTTTATGAAGAAAGACTCAACACACTTCGTTTATCACCCGACTATGACTCAAAAACAACTGATAGCCTCACCTTCACTATCCTGCGCGACAGCGTCATTGCCGACAGCATATACAAATATTTCCGTCTTGACACCATCATCAAAACCAATGCATCCACATGGAACAATGCCAAAGCACTTGCAACATTTGTTCATAAGAACATACCACACACAAACCAGAATGACATCAGTCCGGATAAAAGAAACGCAATAGACCTGTGGAAATATCATAAAAACGGCAACAGACCGCTCAACTGCCTATATCACGCCATACTACTCCACGAACTCATGCTCGCAGCAGGCATTACTAACAGGTATGTGAACTGCATGCCTGCCGACTCCACCGACAACGACTGTCACGTAGTAAACAATGTATGGCTGCCCGAAACCGGCAGATGGGCCATGATAGACTCCGACCAAGGCGCATACATATGCGACAAAAACGGCACTCCCCTGTCGCTTGAAGCCATGCGCAATAGTATAAAAGAAGGACACAACATAAAAGACAAATATCTTATACGCGGCAAAAAACGCACCGACTATATAAGTTATTGGACAAAAAAACTATATTGGTTCTACACCAACCGACACATAGGCTTTGGACAGTCCATGCCACTCGATGCTCAGCGCGTGGCACTCATACCTGAAGGTTTCACCCTTCCTCCCGAAAACAAAAACTATATCACGACAAGCAATCCACAACAATTCTGGAATATAAAATAAAATCTTATACTAACAAAAAGACATATTATTCCATACAACACACAGCCCGACTCCAACACTTATGCAAAAACAAAGCTACGAATAACTAAGCTTATTAATACAGAATGACTATTCCCATTCTGCATTAATAAGCAATACTAACCTCACTAGGACACAATATTCACAGCCAAACATGCAACTGGTCATAAATACGCGATTTATAAGCATAGTCACTAAATTTACTGGCAATCTGTCATTTGACTCAAAATGCGTCATAATCATATGAATCGCCTTACTAAAATCCTTTTCCACCACATAATAAAGATAGTTTCATCCATTCTAAAGTTTCATTCCATGTCACATAAAAGCATTTTCAATGCTCCATTCTTAACTGATATCGTCTCGTCGCTCTCAAGCTGACAAGTAAATAATTTACACAATACAACTTAGGATTAACAAATTACTAACGGACTAGTGATATAAAAATATCTATATGCTTTATATAAATAATGAAAATATCAGTATTGAAGAATCTATTTAAATTATTAAATTAATAACTAAAAAACTACGGAAAAGAATAATCTTTATTATATGTTATTCTTTTCCGTAAAAATACAAATTAATTTTAAATAAAATACTTATAAGCTATACTTCAGAACTATCCTATAAAATAAGGATAAAAAATCGTTTCCTCACTAATAACTATTTATATTTCAATCAAATTTTACGAACATTAATTATAAATCAAAACTTTACTTTAGTATTTTTACCCAAACAACGTAAAAGGTATATTCCAGATGTCATCTTTATACTAGTATTACTGCCTTTATAAACCAAACGACCTTGAATATCATACAGACAAACAAGATGTCCTGAAGGGTTAAGCATCATTCCATTTTTAATACTTATGTTATTATTCGTAACAAAAGACTCAATTCCGGATAAAGACATCTTCTGCAAATTAAATTCTTTCCAAATATCAGCAGACTTATAAGCTTCCAACGCATCGTCAAAAACATAAACAGGAATATTACGATCAACTTCTTCAAAAGTTGTCTCCGATATAGTTGGCGGTACAACAACTTTAATCGTCATCTCTTTAAGCGAAGTACAATGTTTAAAAGCACCACCCCCGATAGATTTCACATTGTCTGGAATTGTTACAGAAGTAAGATTTTTGCATTCATCGAAAGCGCACTCCCTAATCATTGTAACACTACTCGGTATTTGATAATATGTATTACTCTTGCATGCTGGATATTTTATCAATTTGCTTTTATCTTTATTAAATAGTATTCCATCTTCAGAATGGAACAAAGCATTATTATTATCTACAGATATATAAGTGAGGGACTTACACCCAGAAAAGACCATGTTTCCTATAAAAGCTACGTTATCAGGAATGTTTATTGAAGTAATAAGCTCACAATCTCTGAACGCCTCATTTCCAATGAATGTCACACCTTCAGGAATGACAATAGAAGTAAGTGATATACAACCGGCGAATACCTTATCTCCAATTGCTGTCACACTGTTAGGTATATCGATAGAAGTAAGTGCAGAGCATCCTTCAAACGTAGTATTGAGCGATGTAACAGTCTCTGGAATATTAACTGAAACAAGTGAATTGCATCCACCAAAAGTTCCTCCAAGTACTGTCACACCATTTGGTATGTACACAGAAGTAAGAGCATCACACTCAGAGAAAGCATTATCTCCTATTTCTGTTACACTTTCCGGAATACTTATAGAAACAAGTGACTTACAATCCATAAAAGCACCCGATCCTATTCTTACAACATTCCCCGGTATATTTACAGAAACAAGTGACTTACACCCAGAAAAAGCAACATTGTCTATTTCTGTTACACTTTCAGGGATACTTACGGAAACAAGTGACTCACACATAGAAAAAGCTTTGAATCCTATTCTTGTTACACTCTCAGGTATACTTACAGAAACAAGTGACTTACACCCGGAAAAAACATCATATCCTCCTATTTCTGTTATTCCATCCGGTATTATAACTGAAGCCAGATACCTGCAATTTTCGAACGCACCATCCTCTATATGTAGAACACCATTTGGTATATTATAATCTTTGTTTATTTTTCCGGCCGGATATTTTATCAACCTTGTTTTATCCTTACTAAAAAGAACACCTTCATCAGAACAATAATTTTTATTGTCACTACTAACATTTATAGCTGTAAGCGACTCACATTTTTCGAAAGCATAGTAGCCGATATCAGTAACGCTTTCTGGTATATTTACCGAAAGGAGTGATTTGCAACCGGAGAAAGCCCATTCATCAATATATGCAAGATAATCGGGCAGTACAATAGAAGTAAGTAATTCACACCCTTCAAATGCATTATTGCGAATAACGCCCATATAGGTTGGCAATGTTATAGAGATTAGCGATTTACATCCTTTAAAAGCATTCGAGCCAATATCAGTCACGTAATACTCCACCCCATTATAAATTACACTATTAGGAATAACGATATCACCTGAAAGGGAACTATAATTTTCAGTTTCGTCATCTGTTTCATAGGTTACTTCTACAGACTTACTCCCTGTACTGTTAAGAATGTTATAACAAAGTCCATCAACTCTAAAATCATAAGCCTTTACACTAATTGTTGTCAATAAGGCTATAAAAACTGTAAATAATAATTTTTTTCCCATAGCTATTTATATTATACCATTAATAAAACTGTCATAATCTATTTGTATAAAAAACATACATACTTCAATCATTATATACTAAATTTCTTTACATAACTACACACAATACCTCATGGTAAGAAAACAACCACATTACATTACAAATATACAAAAAATATCATATCAACACAGGCATAATGTAATATTTTTTAATTATTTCAATACAAACCACATATAATACACTCTTTAAATCATATATTTTATCATTAGTGTCCGGTATGCTGACCACCTATGTTAATAACAGGCATATACCGACACATTGATAAAATATTAAATAAAAGCGCACACAAACACATAAAAAAAAGCGGCCGCGCATCTGCGCAGCCGCCTGTAACTTTTATGGAAAAAATGTTATTATGGAAGGCTGATTGCCTCAGAAGGACAAACATCAGCACATGTACCACATTCTGTGCACATATCAGGATTGATAGAATACTTTTCTCCTTCAGAGATAGCGCCAACCGGGCACTCGTCGATACATGTACCGCATGCGATACAATCGTCACCAATTACGTAAGCCATAGTTTAAATATTTTTATAATGTTAATAATGTTATTGTACAATCAAGTTGCCGGCCAATGCCGACTCCGTACGTTGCAAAGGTACATTATTTATCCCGAAAAACTACATCCGATCCATTATTTTAACTAATTTATACATTGTATGTCTCTCTCATTATACAATAAGCCAAAACAAACGACGTTATAAATACATATATGAGACGTTTTGCGATAACAATAATCACAATTCTCGCCTGCGCCGCACAAGCCATGTCGCAGACGCGTACGGTGCAGAACAGGCCCTACACCGACCTCCGCCCGTTCCATTTCGGAGTGGTCGTAGGAACACATGTGCAGGATCTCGAACTGCTCAATGCCGGTCCCCAAATCATAACCAGCGAGGACGGCACGACTGTCGAGACTCTTGTCACTGCCGACCAGGACCGATGGGACACCGGATTCAACGTGGGTGTGGTGGGCGAATATCGCATCAACACCTACTTCCAATTCCGCGTGGCGCCCGCCATGTACTTCGGCAACCGCCACCTTACGTTCCGCAATCTGAAGGATCTTGACCCTGACGGCAAACCAAGGGAGCAGAAACAGAATCTGAAGTCGGTCTATATATCGTCGGCTTTCGACCTCATATTCGCAGCGCCACGATTCAACAACCACCGTCCTTACCTCATGGCCGGCGTTAATCCAATGATAAACCTGAGCGGCAAAAGCACCGACTACATCAAACTCAAACGCTACGACGTCTGTGCCGAAGTAGGCATCGGATGCGATTTCTACCTGCCTTTCTTCAAGCTACGTCCCGAACTGAAGTTCATGTATGGTCTGGGCAACAGTCTTGACACAAACCATCCCAATCAGCTGCGCGACAAAAACATGCTGCCCTACGCCAAATCGGTGAAGGAAGCCCACACCAAGATGATAGTCCTCAGCTTCTACTTCGAATAAACATACAAGCCACAAGACAATAAATAAAGGCCCCACCAGGAAAGGTGAGGCCTTTATTATTATATTCAGACATGCACCGGCCGTATGGCCCTGCCGCCTGTCACTTATTGAAATCGAGCACTATCTTGCCCACAAATACGCCATGCTTGCCATTCTGGTCGTTGGGCACTTCCTCACCGGCAGCATTCTTGACATACTTCAGTTCGTCGAAATAAGAATGCGAGTGTCCGCCCAAGACAATATCTATGCCCTCTGTTTTCGACATCAGTTCCTTGTCTCCATCGTCGTCGGAGTCATCCCATCCAAGATGCGAAAGACACACCACCACATCACATTTCTCCTTCTCTCTCAGTGTCTTCACCACTCTCGCGGCAGCATCCTCCGGATCTTCATACTTCACACCGATGCAATTCTTCTCGTCCACAAGTCCTTCGAGCTCAGGACCAACGCCGAACACGCCGACCTTCACCCCCTTGCGCTCTATCACCACATACGGTTTCACAAGTCCTTCGAGCGGAGTGCCCGTGAAGTCGTAGTTGCAGCAAACCACCGGGAATTTCGCCTTTTTGAACAGACGCGCCATGTTCTCCATTCCGAAGTCAAACTCATGATTGCCTATTGTCACAGCGTCATATCCCATAAGATTCATCAGTTCCACCTCCACATCGCCATGGAAGAGAGTGTAGTAAGGCGAACCCTGCGAGAAATCACCACTATCGAACAACAGCAACTGCGGATCGTTCTTCCGCTCTCGGTTCACAAACTCCAGACGTCTTACGAATCCTCCGCGTCCGGCCACCACCGTATCGGCCAGATTCTTGCTCAGCGGCAGAATGCAGCTGTGCGTGTCGTTGGTATGCAATATCTCAATCTGCGTCTGTGCCTCTGCCGTCATCGACGACACGAAAAGCGCACAGCAAACTATAAAATTCCTTATCATATTCCTTCAATGTTTCATTCCACAACAATCCGGCCCTCCACCCTGCTGTCCACCGGACGGCCGGTCTTATCCTGCTCTCTGAAATAATTCTCTATGATGTGTCGCACATTGTTCTCCTCACTCTTCGGCGAAAAAACGTCGGTCTTGTCCTTGAAGGCCTCCAGACCGTCGTTACCCTGTGCCAGATAGTCGAGTGTCGCAATGCGGTACAGCCTGTCCTTGTCTATCTCACGTCCGCCAACGAGGGCCGATTTCAGCTTTCCGTCCTTCGTAATAACGAGTTTCACACCACGGCTCACAGCCTCTCCACCGGCTTCGGCAATATCTTCAAACAGTTCCTCCACCTTGTCACCCTTCAGCGTGAGGAAACATATCTTGTTCTCAAACGGGGCCACGTCCAGCACATTGCCTATGGTAACCTCACCCTTAGACAGCGCCGCCCTTATGCCGCCCATATTATAAACGGCAAAGTCGGGCTTCTCTCCAAACTTTGTTCCGCCCCACAGCAGTATGTCGGCAAGCAGGTTCGACAGGTCGCTCTCCGGCCTAAAGGCCGCCATGTCGTGGGCCGCGTGTCCCACAACCGGACTCATCATACTGTCCACCTTCGCCTTGTACGGTGCAAGGAATTTCACACCCGCGCTGTCGGTCACAGCGTCATAGCGGCTATCTATCAGCACGCGTTCGCGCTCCACACCCGTGAGCTGTACGCCGGAAGAACATGCCGCAAGCAGAAGCATGGACGGCAGCAATCCGAAACTCAGTGCACGTCTGCGCATTTTTCTGTTCATCATGTCTGTTGTCATATTGTGTGTGTTGTTTCCGGACAGACATCACAGTGTACAGAAACTCTCTGTCACCGGCAATCCGCACCGGATGTTTCATTTACAAAGTTAATGCAACTATCTCACAGTGCAAAGCCAAACGGACTTTTTCTTCACGTCAAGGCACTCACAAAAAAACACAATGCGTCACTATATAAACTCCGGTGCAACATATCACACCGCAATATTTGCTCATATAATAAAAAATCCATATATTTGCGAAAGCGCCACACGGCAAATAGAGATACTAAAAACCGTAAACACAAAATCAGCCACAGCCCACATACCGGTGGCATAAAAAACAACAACGAAACTACCTTAAACAACAATACAGGGAGGAAATATAATGACAACAAATGCAGTCCACACTCCATTTAATGACCGTTGCATAATACGTACAACTGCCATGCAACTTACACACAAGCCTGTCACAGATATGCAGACTGTAAAATCCGTGCATTACTTATTCATCGGCATCATGCTGATGATGCTCATACCGTTCTGTACCAGAGTTTCCGCCGCCGTAGCAACCGACTCCACTACGTTCGGCAAGGCAGCATTCGCATCCGACGCTAAAGGCGAGATCATTATGGGCAAAGCCGTATACACCGCATTGCCCATATACAATGCGGAGTGCAACGACGACGGAAAATACTTATGCATACAGACACGCGAGGCCACCAAAAAAGGAGTATGGAAGAACAAAGGCAGCATATGCATGTTCGACAGCGGCAATATGTCGCAACTGTGGGAAACAGACATAAAATACAACAGTACGCAACTGTCGCTCACCAACCACGGACTGATACTCACATACGACACTCAAAACACCAGCGACTGGCTGTACACAACAGAGATGCGCGACCTCAACACAGGACAGGTGGTGTGGCGTAATGAACTGATACCCATCTACTACAACGATTCTCTCAACATTGTCATCGGCTATGAACATCCGTTCACAAAAACAGTAAAGGCTCTGAACCTGAGCGACGGCAACATAAGATGGATCAACGAGATACCTAACAACAACACATTCGGATGGACAAATCCGACGGTGATGGACGGAACAAAACTTGTTGTGGTCAATAACGACATATACGTGATAGACATGAGCACCGGCAGAATGAACTCCGCCGAAGCCGACACATCTACGCCCTGGGCCAAAGGCATAATCATGGACGGTCTTGCCGGACTGACACTGACCATCGGCGCCATGCCTTCTACAGGAACAACCTCAATGTTCATACCCGCCACAGTAGGCAGACGCATATTCGGACTTAACTCAAACGTGGTGACAGAAGGTTCGCGTTTCTACATCTCCGACCGCAACCGTATATATTGCTTCGACCATGACATGCATCAGATATGGAGCAGCGAACTGCCGGATAAATCAGGGTCCAGTGCTTACATGACACTTTCCGGCGACCGTCTCCGCCTGCTCAACCACGGGCTGGGCATGGCCATGGGCTATGCTCCCGTAAAAAGCGGACGGCCGTTCGTTGCCGAGTTCGATGCCGCCACAGGCCGTCAGCTGTCGTTCCGCATGCTGGCAGACAAGAAAGAAATGGTTGTAGGAACAGCCGCCGGCCCGTCGGGCGACAACATTGTGTTCGACAACATGATAACACACATAGCCCGCAACGACACAGCCCCCACCACAACAATGTGGGACTATAAAAGTCATGGACGCATAAAAGCCGTGTTGAATAAATCGTGCTGTGCTTTAAAACCGGACGGCACCATGTTCAAGATGCCGGCTTACGACTGCTCCGAACTATGGGTAATAACCGAAAAAGACAGTGTGTTCGTCCTTAATCAGGCATACGACATCACCGGCAGCTATCCTTTAAGCAACATGTACGTGAGTCTGTTCGAATCAGCCGACTACTCATGTGTGGAGGCATGCACCGACAAACAGGATTTCTGGCTGGTAAAATCAGACGGAACACCATACCGACACTTCTTCGAAGACACCAAGGACATCATAAAAACAGGAGACAAAATCATTGCCGTGAAACCCGGACAACTGGTGTTTCTCAGCACAGCACAGAAAGAGTGACAAAGCTGAAAAACAGCTCCTTACACCGCTATTTATTCATATTTTAGCGGTTTACGAACAAATTGACAGACAGAAATTTGCCTGTTCTGATTTATTGTAGTAACTTTGCAGCGCTTTTCGGCGTAACCGCTGACAACGGAAGAGTCGCTGGTCATGTTGCGTTGGGCGATAAAACAAATTTAATTATCAAAAAATGAACTTAATTAAAGTTGCTGAAGAAGCATTTGCAACCGGCAAGAAGTTCCCGGAGTTCAAATCTGGTGATACTATCACTGTCGCTTACAAAATTATCGAGGGAAACAAAGAGCGTATCCAGCTCTATCGTGGTGTTGTTATCAAAATCAACGGTCATGGCGACAAGAAGCGCTTCACCGTTCGTAAGATGTCAGGCACTGTAGGTGTTGAGCGTATTTTCCCGATCGAGTCACCGAACATCGACAGCATCGAGGTGAACAAGCATGGTAAGGTACGTCGCACTAAACTTTACTATCTGCGCAAGCTCACAGGTAAGAAAGCACGTATCAAAGAGAAGAAGGTCATCACAGGCGAATAATACATATACGTATTTTCCCGGATTACATTCTAACAAAAGGAATAAAAGGTTTTGCTGCTACGATGCAGCAAAACCTTTTGTCGTTTATGTCTGTTTCCGTTATATTGCACTACAGAAGTAACCACAGACATGAAACATAAAATACCGACTGCGACGCCAAACGGCTATAACGCGGTAAGCCGACTGGATATAATAAACTCTGAACACATGCATCACATTTTATGACATATCCATAAGGCGACTCTATTATTCTATGCAATAGAAACCCAGTAATTATGACCTCAATCAACAAACTGCGTTTTCAATCCCGAAACCGTCTTTTTTCATCTACCGTAATAATCACAGTATGGGCCACTTACAGATTTTCAGTATCCCGTGGTTTTTCCGTCTGAGTTTTCTGTTCTACCCCAAAAATCCAGCGCGTATTTGCGCGCGGACTCTCCTTCGGGCGCAAATTTGCAAAAAATAAGAGCTTTGCTTAAAATACTGAACATCAGCGTCTTATATTCAAAAACCATTTTTCCGTCATGCAATAAGCACCGTTTCAGCATGCAATAAAGCCCATATCATGGGCTGAAACGCACCATATCACACCATGATATAGGCGAAATCAGCCCCTCAAATGGGCAAAATCAGAACGCAAGATGAAGCATTCAGGACTGCACCATAGGGTATATGAAAAGACAATACGGGATGGAAGAGCCTTTATTGCGCATGGTTTAACATTTCTTTACACCTCTTTCGCGATTTTCATTTGTCAAAAAAAAGTCAAGAAAATCTGTAACTTCCTCGTCCGGGTTTTCTTTTAAAAAGCTGAAATCAGGCGTAAGGAGAACCATGTGGAATATACTCCGCGCCTGCGGTAATGATTTGCACGTTATGACAACGCGGATTTATCATCACATGCACAAATACACTGTTATGCTTCATACCGTCCTGCATTGTCTGAAAGCCGTACGCCATTCCACGGTGATTAATGAATAAATCCCGTATCCACAGGATTTCCATTGAGCCGATGTTTCCCACCATGGAAACATGACAGAAGTACGGCAGACGGCAACAATACGCACAACAGACGCGTCATGTCCAGTCTGTCGGTCTGTTGCTCAAATCTGATGACGGCACCTTCCTTCCGATGCCATCCGCAAAAATAAAGAAAATAAGGTTTGCACCGAACCTTATGAGAATTCTGAAACTCAGAACTCAATGTTCCGCAGGCTTGTCTTGAGAAGCCGGTTGCTTGTCTGCAGCGTCATCCTCAAAATTAGACAGTCCGTCAGCATCGCCATGAATCGCAGCCTTAAAGCTCTCCCAATCCTGAAATCCGGCAAGAAGCGATATTTTGTCGAGGGTCTCTCTCTTGGGCTTTTCGGTGCCTTTGATGTGGGCGGCAATTTTCTTGAGTACGGCCGGTTTCAGCGACTCGTCATTCAATTTCTTCTCAACGGCTTTGAGCAACTGGCTCAACTCCCAATGTTTTCTTTCCATTCTATTTATACTAACGCTTAAATTCCGGGGCAATCTTCCTTTATCATTGGATATCACTTATCCTGAAATCCTTGTCCGGCAACAGAAAAAAACATTGTTGTCACAACCCGTGCCGGCAGTCATATATAGTGTTGTCCTGTGCGTGCAAAAGTAATACAAACAAACGTTACTGCAAAATAATAAGTGTGAAAAATTCGTCTGTCACACCACATCTGTCACGCGCGCCTCTTATATTTGCGTATGTCGTGAAAAAGTAGTAATTTTGTCAACAGTAAACGATTATATTCTCAACATAACAACATGAAAGAATTAGCATTAAAGTACGGATGTAATCCAAACCAGAAGCCGTCGCGTATCTTCATGACCGAGGGCGAACTGCCGATCGAAGTGCTCAACGGCCGCCCAGGATACATTAACTTCCTCGACGCGCTCAACTCATGGCAGTTAGTGAAAGAACTCAAAGAGGCTACAGGCATGCCTGCCGCCGCTTCATTCAAACACGTCTCTCCGGCCGGTGCTGCCATCGGTCTGCCGCTGAGCGACACACTGAAGAAGATATACTTCGTGGACGACGTGAAAATAGAACTTTCACCTCTGGCCTGCGCATACGCAAGAGCACGCGGAGCCGACAGAATGAGCTCTTACGGCGACTTCGTGGCACTAAGCGACACATGCGACGCTGCAACAGCCACACTCATCAAGCGTGAGGTGAGCGACGGTGTGATTGCGCCGGACTATACTCCGGAAGCTCTCGAGATACTGAAAGACAAGCGCAAAGGCACATACAACGTGATCAAGATTGATCCGCAATACACTCCGGAACCGATAGAGCGCAAACAGGTGTTCGGAATAACATTCGAACAGGGACGCAACGAAATAAAACTCGACGACCCGGCGCTCTTCGAGAACATCCCAACAAAGAACAAGACATTCACAGACGAGGCAAAGCGCGACCTCATCATAAGCCTCATCACCCTGAAATACACACAGAGCAACTCTGTATGCTACGTGAAGGACGGACAGGCCATCGGCATCGGAGCCGGCCAGCAGAGCCGTATACACTGCACACGTCTTGCAGGAAACAAGGCCGACATATGGTGGCTGCGCCAGCATCCGAAAGTAATGAACCTGCCGTTCATCGACGGAATACGCCGCGCCGACCGCGACAACACCATCGACGTGTACATCAGCGAGGAACATGACGACGTTCTGCGCGAAGGCACATGGCAGCAGTTCTTCAAGGAGAAACCGGAAGTTCTCACTGCTGAGGAGAAGAAAGCATGGATAGCACAGAACACTAAAGTGGCTCTCGGAAGCGACGCCTTCTTCCCGTTCGGCGACAACATAGAGCGTGCACACAAGAGCGGAGTGGAATACATTGCACAGGCTGGAGGCTCTGTACGCGATGACAATGTCATCGAGACCTGCGACAAGTACGGCATTGCAATGGCATTCACCGGAGTGAGACTGTTCCATCATTGATAAAAACATACGTTTCAGCATGAGCAACGAGATTGATGATATCATAAGCGGAGGCGGAATTATCTTCAAAAAGAAGAGCAGTGCTCCGAAAGACGACGGCAAGGTGAAGACCAAAGCCAAAAAAAAGAAATACATAACCGGTGCGCACGGCAGTGGCTCTGCACGTCAGAAAGCCAAATACCGCGAGCAGAGGGCTAACAGACACAAGAAATAAAACAGACGTGTCTGCACAATATGTCATCATGCTCGGTATGAAACCAATATAAAGAAATACGGCCGCAACCTTTTCGGATTGCGGCCGTATTTGTATTATCACATTATTTATATATTGCTGTCAGGAAGAACTTGTTTTGCGCCAAAGCCCGTATCACGGCGATACAGAAGCATTGAGGCCATGCATTATGTACGCGACGAGGAACTGCCACCCTGCGCATAATAGTTCTTGCGCGAGCTTACCTTTCCGCTCTTGTTAAGAGTCAGCGTCGACTGTTGCAGCGTTCTGTTGGCACAGTCGAACACAACAGTAGGATTAAGGCGTTTTCCTCTGAATGAAATCTCAAAATGCAGGTGCTCTGTCGTAGCACGTCCGGTGCGTCCGGTAAGTCCTATCACCTGGCCGGCTTTCACCTTATCGCCCACTTCAACCATGTTTTTCGACTGGTGACTGTAAAGTGTCTCAAAGCCGTAAGCATGCTTTATCACGATGCAGTTGCCATATCCGTAATACGGTCCCGAACGTGTCACCACGCCGTCGAAAGCCGCAACAATCTCGTCGTTAGGCTTTGTCTTCAGATCAACACCCGAATGTCCGCGGCGTCCTCCATAAGGACTGATAACCTTGGCGCCAGGCAATGGGAAAGCCCAATTACCTTCATCCAGATCAGAAAGATTAAGCTCGAATTTCGATTCGTTCTCAAACGGATCATCCTCCATGCTTTCCGCCGCCATCAGCACGTTGGCACCAGAAGTTGACGTCACGTCCACGTATGAGCCGTTGCGCTTGCACATAAGAGTCTGCTTGCGCAGTCTGTGACTGTTTACGTTTATAATCGTGGAAGGATTTATACGGCATCCGTTCACCATAATGGAGAAATCGCAGAACGTCTTTCCGTCACGTGTTCCCACAATGGCTATTGTCTGACCGGCCTTTACCTTCTGACCGACTTTCACAACATTGCTTTCATTGTTGGCATACACGGTTTCGAGACCGTTGCGGTGGCGTACTACAATCACGTTTCCCATATTGTCGTGAGGACGCGAGAGTCTCACGACGCCGTCGAACATGGCTTTCACCGCATCACCTTCCTTTGTATCTATTCTCAGAATATTATCGTCCAGAACAATGGCTTTTCCAACCGGCAGTGGAAAAGAATATTCCTTATCTTTCACAGAAGAGAAATCCACATTGAATGCATCCGAACGGCTGAACAGTCCGGGCGTCTCAATGCTTATCTGTTGCTGCTCCGCCGCCGTGAACTTATGCTTTACCGGAGCGGCCGCGGTCAGTGTGACAACAAACGTTGCCAAAAGAAATAGCTGTCTTAGTCTAATCATCGTCAGTAAATTATTTATAAACTTATAAGAATGGAAGCCGGCAATTCCGGCCCTGTCATGCAAGTGCCAATATCCTAACGCAGATATATCGCACTGAAAATACGGCCAGACTCTGCGCCGAGTCTGCGCGCCGAGAAGTAGTCATTGGCGTTCTTATAAGTGCATATTCCACATGAATATATGTTGCCGTCAGTGACTCCGGATTCTATCATCTGCATGCGGTTGCATCCGGGAAGGTCTATATGCCATTTCTCTTTCCTGCAACTTATGCGCTGCATGTCAAAACCGGCAGCATAAAACTTGTCATACACTTCATCGCCAACCTCAAAACTGTCAAGCGATATGCCCGGTCCTATCACCGCCTTCAAAGCAGCAGCGTCTGTACCGAACACAGCATTCATTTCCACGATAGCCTTCTGTACGATACGCATTACCGTTCCGCGCCATCCGGCATGGACGGCACACACGGCGTGGTTGGCCGCATCATAAAGAAGAACAGGTATGCAGTCGGCCGTGGAAACACCGATGCACAGTCCCCTTACGGAGGTCATCAGAGCGTCGACACCTTCCAACACCATGCGACGGGAGCGACTGCTCAGTTCAAGAAATTCAGGACCTATCACTCTGATTTCAGTACCGTGAGTCTGGTGAGGCATTACGATATGTCTGTCGTCAAGGCCGAGTTCCTCACTCAAAGCCTCGCGGTTGCGACGAACATCGTTCTCGTCATCACCACAATAATCGTTTATACTGAAACCTGCATAGGCTCCTTTTCCACATCCGCCATGACGCGTTGTGCTGAACGCCACAACATCATCGGCGACGTCATAATATTTTATGACAGGCGGTTCAATCATCCGTTTCTACGTCGTCGTATTCAAAATCGTCGAGATCCTCTATCTCGTCTTCATCTATATATATGATTTCGTCCTCGCCTTCTTCCTGCAATTCGGCTGCGAAACGACTCATATCCTTGTCACGGTGCACAAGATTCTCCTCAGAGATAATACCCTGCAGCTTGTTGCTTTCGCTATTGAGCTCACGCCACAATACGTCTTTCAGCTCGTTGAGTCCAAAGCCTGTGACAGACGATATGAACACCACAGGAAGTCCTTCAGGCAAAGTCTCACGGAGCATTTCTATGAGTTCTTCATCCAGAAGGTCGCACTTTGTAACGGCAAGTACGCGGTGTTTATCGAGCATATCAGGATTGAACTGCTGCAGTTCGTTGAGAAGAATTTCGTATTCACGCTTTATGTCGTCCGTATCTCCCGGCACCATGAACAGCAGAAGCGAGTTGCGCTCTATATGACGGAGAAATCTCAGTCCGAGTCCTTTGCCTTCGCTCGCGCCTTCAATGATTCCAGGGATGTCGGCCATGACAAACGACTGCTTGTCGTGATAGCCCACAATACCGAGCGACGGTTCCAGCGTCGTGAACGGATAGTTGGCTATTTTAGGGCGTGCGCTCGACAAAGAAGAAAGCAATGTCGACTTGCCGGCATTGGGGAAGCCCACAAGTCCGACATCAGCAAGAAGTTTCAGCTCGAGTATTATTGTCATCTCTTCCATCGGTTCACCGGGCTGTGCGAAGCGCGGAGTCTGGTTGGTGGCTGTGCGGAACTGGAAGTTGCCAAGTCCGCCGCGACCTCCCTTGAGCAACAGAACCTCCTGTCCGTCGTAGGTTACATCGCACACATACTTTCCGGTCTCGGCGTTATATACCACCGTACCGCACGGAACGTCTATGTAGACATCCTTACCGTCCTTGCCGTGACATTTGTCGCGGCCGCCGTTTCCGCCGTGTTCGGCAAACACATGGCGCTGAAACTTAAGATGCAGCAGAGTCCAATAATTATGATTGCCGCGCAGGTATATATTTCCTCCACGCCCTCCGTCGCCACCGTCAGGTCCGCCGTTGGGCTGATACTTGATGTGTCGCAGGTGCATGGATCCGCGTCCGCCTTTTCCCGAACGACAATATATCTTTACGTAATCTACAAAATTGGATTCTGCCATATCTTGTTGTCTATGTTTTAGTTTCTATCAAATGTTGTCAATAACAGCACAGATGTCTGCGAAGATGCGGTCGAGTTCGCCGAATCCGTTGATATGATGGTGCAGACCTTCATTCTTGTACCACTCGATAAGTGGAGCAGTCTGTGTTGAATAAACCTTCAGACGCTTGTTGATTGTCTCTTCGTTGTCGTCTGTACGTCCTGATTCCTGTCCACGCTTTATAAGACGTTCCATCAGCTTGTCCTCCGGCACGTCGAGCTCTATCATAGCAGCCACGTTGTGTCCGCGCTCAGCAAGCATTGCCTTGAGAGCCTCAGCCTGCGGTATGGTGCGTGGGAAACCGTCGAAGATGACACCCTTGTGCTCCTTGCCGAAGCTGTCGTAAACGCTTGCAAGTATGTCTATCATCAGCTCGTCGGGTATGAGCTGGCCGTTGTCGATATATCCTTTAGCAGTCTTGCCAAGCTCTGTGCCGTTCTTTATTTCATTGCGCAGCACGTCGCCTGTCGAAATATGATTGAAACCATATTTCTTGATCATCAGATCACTCTGTGTGCCCTTGCCTGAACCCGGGGCACCGAAAATTACGATATTCTTCATCTCTTTACTTTAATTGAATTTTTATGTATATACACCGGCCGGCATCGCGTTGTGTGACGCTTATCCGCACCGGCCGCATTATGTTATTCTTCAACAAGTGTGTAAATATCGCGCAGGTTGCGTCCCTGCTGGTCATAATCGAGACCGTAACCCAGAATGAAATCATTCGGAATCTCCATTGCGACATATTCCACATTGAGCGGAACCTTAAGACGTTCCGGTTTGAGCAGAAGAGTACAGATGTGTATGGACTCCGGATTGCGTGTTCCGAGCGATTCTATCATGCGTTTGATTGTCAGGCCCGTCTCCACGATGTCCTCAACAACTATCACCGTGCGTCCGGTGAGGTCTTCGTTTATTCCGATAACCTCCTTTATCTGGCCGGTAGATGTTGTGCCCTGATAAGAAGCCAGTTTGACGAACGATATCTCGCACGGTATGGTTATCATACGCATTAGATCGGCTGCAAACATAAATGAGCCGTTCAACACTGCGAGCAACAGAGGATTCTTTCCTGCCATGTCGGCATTTATTCTGTCTGCCACAGCCTTGACATGCTTCAATATTTCAGCCTCCGGTATAGACGTTCTGAACGTCTTGTCCTTTATTTTGACTGTACTGTTCATGGTGCTGTATTTATATTTGCTCGCAAATTTACAAAAAATATGCCGAACGCTGTGCGCTGTTAGCATTTATTTCGGTTTTTTACCGTCACACAGACAGTCTCCGGCGTTAGCGTCATTCATGAGAAACGTCCCGCAACAGCCTGTCAGTAGAGCTTACGCAGCATGCAGGCCATGCCGTCACACAAGGCCTAAAAATAAGTCAAATTATTGGCAGGCACGAATTTATTTTGTATCTTTGCCCCGTATGAAGATATTTACTGGCTCACAGATTCACGAGCTCGACAAATATACGATAGAGCACGAGCCCATCGAATCGATTGATCTGATGGAACGTGCCGCCAAAGCCATCACCGACGCCATCACTGGTGAATGGCCTTCAGATAAGAATGTCATTGTGTTTGCCGGCCCGGGCAACAACGGAGGTGACGCGCTTGCAGTGGCACGCATGCTGCTCGACCGCGGCTACGATGTTGCCGTATGGCTGTTCAACATAGGCAACCGTCTGTCAGAAGACTGTGCGACGAACCGTGAACGGCTCACAGAACACAGACTTATGAAGAAGTTCACAGAAGTCACGGTGGACTTCGATCCGCCGAAACTCGACGCCGACACACTTGTCATCGACGGTCTGTTCGGCTCCGGACTCAAGAAACCGTTGTCCGGCGGTTTTGCTTCTCTCGTCAAATACATCAACCAGTCACCGGCCAAAGTGATAAGCATCGACTTGCCTTCCGGCCTCATGACCGAAGACAACACTTACAACGTGCGTGCCAACATAGTGAAGGCTGACCTCACACTGACACTTCAACAGAAGAAGGTCTCCATGATGTTTGCCGACACACAGGCTTTCCTCGGACGGATAAAGGTGCTCGACATAGGATTGTCAGAGGAGTTCATAAAAAACACCGGCAGCCAGTACACGACGACAGAAGCTGACGACATAAAAGGGAAGCTCAGAAAACGCGATGCTTTCGCGCACAAAGGCAGCATGGGCAATGCTCTGCTCATAGCCGGAAGCTACGGCATGGCAGGAGCAGCTGTACTGGCCGCCAGGGCATGCATGCGTTCAGGAGTGGGCAAGGCGACAGTGCTGACATCTGAGACAAACCGCTGCATCATACAGACAGCCATACCAGAAGCAATACTGAAAATAGACAGCAACGAGCGTTGCTTCTCCAACACTATAGACACAGACAGCTACGACGCCGTGGGCATAGGCCCGGGTCTGGGCACCGACGAAGACACGGCTGTGGCACTGATGGCACAGCTCAGACGCACCAAGTGCCCCGTAGTACTCGATGCCGACGCGCTGAACATCATAGCCAACCACCGCACATGGATGCAGCATCTGCCCGAGAAGCTCATCATGACGCCCCACCCCAAGGAGTTCGACAGACTCTGCGGCAGCGTGTCGTCAAGCGATTACGAACGGCTTTCCAAAGCGCGCGACATGGCTGAGCACCTCGAAGCATACATCATTCTGAAAGGACACCACTCCGCTCTGTGCACACCCGACGGCAGCGTGACCTTCAACACCAGCGGCAACGCGGGCATGGCGACTGCCGGAAGCGGCGATGTGCTCACAGGAATTATCACCGGACTGCTGGCGCGAGGCTACACACGTGCCCAAGCCTGCATCACAGGAATGTACCTGCACGGTCTCGCCGGCGACATGGCCGCACATGAAACCGGAGAGGAAAGTCTTATGGCAAGCGACATAATAAAATATATTCCCCAAGCATTCAAACAACTAACCGACAATAAATGAAGATGAGAAAGATACTGTCAACCCTGATGATGGCAGCCGCACTGAGCCCTGCCTGTGCACAAAAAGACAACGGCAATTTCACATACTTCCTGCCGAAGACCGAAGTGAGCATATCACTGCTCATCGAGAAGACAACATACACACCCGGAAAACTGGCCGACTACTGCGACCTTTACTTCAAGACAAAAGGAGAAAGCGAGGCAAGCGTCAGCTACAGGATTGTGGGCATGAAGTTCTCCGTAGCCGGAGTGCCGGACACGAGCAAGCAGTACGATCTCGTGATAGACAAGAAACACAGCATCCTGAACATCGACTGCGACAAGAACGGTGTGCTGAAAGCCATCAACACCAAGGGCAAGGACGACGAACCAATAGAGAAATTCAAACCGGCACCACGCCAGCCCATGCCTTCGCCCAACGACTACATGAGCCAGGACATACTATCGTCCACCAACCTGCCTAAGATGGCACGCATGATAGCACAGGACATATACGACATACGCGACAGCCGCAACCAGCTGGCACGTGGCGAAGCCGAGTTCATGCCAAAGGACGGCGAACAGCTCAAGATAATGCTCGCGCAGTTGCAGACACAGGAAAATGCACTGCTACAGATGTTTGAGGGAACAACCGTCACCGACACCACCGAAACCGTAGTATCGTTTGTTCCGGAGAAGGAAAACACCAAACAGATGATTTTCCGCTTCTCAAGACACTTCGGACTGACCGACACCGACGATCTCTCGGGTGCACCTTATTATGCTGAAATAGAAGACGAGCAGATACTGGCTGAGGGTCCTGTTGTTGACGAAAAGATAAAGAAACAGAAGGACGACATGATTCTCGGAGTGAACGTTCCGGGAAAGATAAAGATAAAAATAACCGACGGCAACAAGACAATAGCCACATACAACACGTATGCGGCACAGTTCGGCAATGTCGACACACTCAACGGAACACTCTTCGGCAAGAAACTCACATCGCAGATTGTACTCGACCCGGCTACAGGAGGCGTAATAAGCTTGCAGACCGAACCATTGGAATGACGTAGCTCATGCGCCGTATGCCGGACACTATGCAACATACACCTGAGCGTATGACATAACTCCGGACCATATGCACGGACAAATGAACTTCAGACTGTGCGCTGCATAGATATGCAGAAATCACCATACGCATTCGCAGAAGTTACTGTTCACCACTAAGGAAAAGGCTGTTCCACATAACAGGAAAGCCTGTTTCGCACAACGAAAAAGACAATATCACATAACAATAAAGGCCGTTCCGCAATGCAGAACGGCCTTTTTCATATCACTTCATACTTTTCATCCACATTCACAACGATCATAACCGGGCTTTGTAGAAATTCGATAAGGATCAGTTTTATTCATGAAGCGCCACATGATGAAGGGAAAATTCCGGACAGAGAGCGGTTGTATGAAATGCCGCTACACACCAGCCCACGTGACAACAAATTCACGTTGTTACAACTTATAAATCCTCATAGCGAGAAAAAGGCATACTCCCCGCGCTTTTGCTCATGCCTCATATAGACCGTTTTAAAGAAAACTCAGACAATGAACTTACAGATTTTCTTGACTTTTTTTGACAAAAGAAAATCGCAAAAGAGATGTAAAGGAATGTTAAATTCCGCATCATAAAGGCTCTTTCATCTCGTATCGTCTTTTCATATACCCTGTAGTGCATTCCTGAATGCTTCATCTTGCGTTCTGATTTTACCCATTTTAGGGGCTGATTAAGTCCATATCATGGTGTGATATGTTGTGTTTCAGCCTATGATATGGGCTTTATTGCATGCTGAAACGGTGCTTATTGCATGACGGGAAAATGGTTGTTAAATATAAGACACTGATGTTCAGCATTTTGCACAAACCTCTCATTACTCGCGAATTTGCGTCCGAAGGAAAGTCCGCGCGCAAATACGCGCTGGATTTTTGGGGTAGAACAGAAAACTCAGACGGAAAAACCGCGGGATACTGAAAATCTGTAACATCCCCATACGGCTTCCTTTTTCGTCTGAAGACAACAACGTCGATACGGAATGGATGCTACCGTTTTTTTATATTATCAATCCCCTTTTAATATCCATGAAGCCGCAACGGCTATTCCATCCCGGTTTCCATCTTTCCGAAAACGCGTTATCCCTTTCTCCATTTTCTATTTCGTAAATTGTCATTGTCGTAACATTTTACTCCACATATTAATGAATATACAGAATAAACCATGCTCATTACTCTTATATTATAGACAAGACGCATGGATGTATCACCTGCACATACAGTCGCCATAATACTTCTACAGAAAATAATATCTGCTTTCTTCCACATCAGTTTGCAATTGGCAAAAGCAGTCTGACGCAATCGACAACCGTACGAAGAAACCGTAACCAGGAATAATAAAATGCAGAATACACTATACGGAAAAGTCCTTTTGCTCCAGTCAACTGACATAAGAACAAAAGGACTTTATTTATTCAATATTCAAAATGAGTAATACAGGCCTGTGACCAACCGGTGCATACTTAAAAGTATTGCTCCCTCACCCATTCAGGATAATGCCCAAGCCTGCACTTCCCGATTATTAGTCGAGCTGAGCCAGCTTGCCGTCAGAACCGAGAACTTCCTTGATCTTGTGCTCATAGAGCTGGATCATGAGGTCACGAGCCGGTCCGCAGTACTTACGTGGGTCGAATTCACCCGGTTTCTCTGCGAATACCTTGCGAACAGCAGCAGTGAAGGCCAGACGAGAGTCAGAGTCGATGTTGATCTTGCAAACAGCGCTCTCAGAAGCCTTACGGAGCTGATCCTCAGGAATACCAACTGCATCAGGCAGCTTGCCACCATACTGGTTGATCATGTCAACATACTCCTGTGGAACTGAAGAAGAACCGTGGAGAACGATTGGGAATCCAGGCAGCTTCTCCATGATAGCATCGAGAACGTCGAATGCCAATGGAGGAGGAACGAGGCGACCAGTCTTCGGGTCGCGTGTGCACTGCTCCGGTTTGAACTTGTAAGCACCGTGGCTTGTACCTATTGAGATAGCCAGTGAGTCAACACCAGTCTTTGTAACGAAGTCGATAACTTCTTCCGGTTTTGTATAGTGAGATTCTTCAGCAACAACCTCATCCTCAACACCAGCAAGAACGCCGAGCTCGCCTTCAACAGTTACGTCGAACTGATGAGCGTAGTCAACAACTTTCTTTGTCAGTGCAACATTCTCATCGTATGGAAGAGATGAACCGTCGATCATAACTGAAGAGAAGCCCATGTCAACGCAGCTCTTGCAAAGCTCGAAGCTGTCACCGTGGTCGAGGTGCAGAACGATCTCAGGATGGTTGCATCCGAGTTCCTTTGCATACTCTACAGCACCCTGAGCCATGTAGCGCAGAAGTGTCTGGTTTGCATAGTTACGTGCACCTTTGGAAACCTGAAGGATTACCGGAGACTTCAGTTCAGAAGAAGCCTTGATAATTGCCTGCAACTGCTCCATGTTGTTGAAGTTGAAAGCAGGAATTGCATAACCTCCATTAATGGCTCTCTTGAACATATCACGTGTGTTCACCAAGCCTAAATCTTTGTAGTTTACCATAATTGTTTAAATTTATTTAAAACGTTTCGAATTGTCTTTCTAACTGATTGCAAAGTTAGTATTTTAATTTGGCAACACAAAGTGATACAACATTTTTTTAATGTTTCGTCACATTGTAATAATATGTAAAAATAAAATGACGTTCATTTTTACTAATTTATAATAAAAAACAAACCGTCAAAAGGGCAATATATCCCTAATTATTTACTTTTGCAACTTATGAACGGAAAAGCCAACCTTTTCCAAGCAGATACATAGTTTATATATCTGAACATAAACAAACAACCAACATAATTAAAAACATTATAAAACAATCACAATGAAACAAACTAATGTTATACCCGCAAACGGGAAACTTGGAATCATGGTTGTCGGATGCGGTGCTGTGACAACTACATTCATGACCGGTGTACTCATGGCACGCAAAGGACTGACAAAACCCGTCGGGTCAATGACACAATATGACAAAATCCGCGTCGGCAAAGGAGATGATAAGAAATATCTGCACTATGCCGACATCGTACCTTTGGCAAAGCTCGACGATATAGTATTCGGCACATGGGATGTTTATCCGCAGAACGCCTATCAGGCTGCAATGTACGCAGAAGTTCTGAAGGAGAAGGACATAGAACCAGTACGCGATGAACTGGAGAAAATCGTTCCGATGAAAGCTGCATTCGACAAGAACTACGCCAAACGTCTCGACGGCGACAACGTGAAAGACTGCAAGACACGCTGGGAAATGACCGAAGCGCTGCGTCAGGACATACGCGAATTCAAGGAGAAAAATGGTTGCGAGCGCATCGTTGTGATATGGGCAGCTTCTACAGAGATATACGTGCCATACTGCGAAGAGGTGCACGGCACTCTCGCTGCACTCGAAAAAGCGATGAAGGATGACGACCGCGAACACGTGGCTCCGTCCATGTGCTACGCATACGCAGCTCTGGCAGAAGGTGCACCGTTCATCATGGGCGCACCGAACACAACCGTTGACATACCGGCAATGTGGGAAATGGCAGAACAGACCAAGATGCCTATCGCCGGAAAGGATTTCAAGACCGGACAGACTCTCGTGAAGAGCGGATTCGCACCGATCATCGGTACACGCTGTCTTGGACTTAGCGGCTGGTTCTCCACAAACATTCTCGGCAACCGCGACGGCCTTGTGCTCGACGAACCGGCAAATTTCCACACAAAGGAAGTGAGCAAACTGTCAACGCTCGAAACAATTCTGAAACCGGAAGAACAGCCGGATCTTTACACAGACTATTATCACAAAGTACGCATCAACTATTATCCGCCGCGCAACGACAACAAGGAAGGATGGGACAACATCGACATTTTCGGTTGGATGGGTTACCCTATGCAGATAAAAATCAACTTCCTCTGCCGCGACTCAATCCTTGCTGCCCCTCTGCTGCTCGACCTTTGTCTGCTCAGCGACCTCGCTGCACGCGCCGGCAGATACGGCATACAGCGCTTCCTCAGTTTCTTCCTCAAGAGTCCGATGCACGACTTCACCAAAGGCGAAGAGGCTGTGAACAACCTTTATCAGCAATACACAATGCTGAAGAACGCCATACGCGAAATGGGCGGATATGAGGCTGACGAGGAAATAGACTGATATTTTCTGACATATCAGCACAATAACGGCCATTGCCGATGATTTATAGACTCCTGCGACATTCCATCGCAGGAGTCTTCTTTTTCATAAGTATATCACATCAAACCAACTTTATTTACAAAGCCAAGCCTATTGGAAAGAAAAAAAGTTGTAACTTTGTCTGTGTCATTATAATTATGCCGACCGTCCATTCTTATACAGGCGGCAAGAGCAATGGCGCTTATACGTTCAACAACAAAAACTTATCTATTATGAATATCAGAAGTATTCTGCTATCATGTGTCCTTATGCTGGCGATGCTGCCGGCAATAGCGCAAAACGACAAGCCGCAGACATACATCTGCGAGAATCCGTACAAGGTGGAGAAAATCACCCCGCCACAGGGCAATAAGGTGAAAAACGTAATACTGATGATAGGCGACGGCATGAGCCTTATGCACGTATATTCGGCATGGACAGCCAACCGCGGCCGGCTGTGGCTGGAAAATGCGCAATACACCGGACTGTCGAAGACCTACTGCACGGACAAGCTCATCACCGACTCAGGAGCAGGCGGCACCGCATTGGCAACCGGACACAAGACCAAATACCACTCTGTGGGAGTAGATCCGGACGGCAAACCACTCACCACTCTGTGCGATGTGGCAAAGTCGCTCGGCAAGGATGCGGGCATAGCCGTGACTTGCCGCCTGTGGGATGCCACGCCAGCCGACTTCTGCTGTCACAACTCCGACCGCGACAATGAGCAGGAAATCATAGCCGACTATGTTGACTGCGGCATCGACTATGCGTTCGGCGGCGGCGCGAAATACTTCACCAACCGCAAGGATGGCCGCAACATCTTCGACGAGCTGAAGCAGAAAGGCTACCACATATCGCGCTCATGGGACGACCTCTCGGCATGGAACAAAGGCAAGGTGTTCGCCGTTCCCTACGACGTGGACACTCCCCTGCCCGACGAGCGAGGCGACCTTCTGGCACGCGCATCACTCAAAGGCATATCGCTCATGAACCAAAACAAAAAGGGTTTCTTCATGATGATAGAAGGATCGCAGCTAGACGACTACGGACACTTCAACCAACTGGACATGCTGATGAAGGAAACCCACGACTTCGACCGCACCATCGGCGAGGTGATGAAGTGGGCGGCGCAGGACGGCGAGACGCTTGTCGTGGTGACAGCCGACCATGAGACGGGCGGACTGACGCTCATCGACGGCGACAAAGAGCAGGGAAAGATAACATGCCGCTTCTCCACCGGCAGCCACTCCGGCGTGATGGTGCCCGTCTATGCGTTCGGTCCGGGAGCCGAGAACTTCACCGGCATAATGGAGAACACCGACATTTTCTGGAAGATAAAGGCGCTGATGGAACGCTGATTACGTGTCCGCACACAGACGTATAAGCCTCATCCGGCGTCATGCGCCATAAACAACCGACAAATAAAACATCTCATACAAATAACATGATAAGAAAAAGCATAATGGTAATTGCGCTCGCCGCAATCACGACAACGGCCGGCGCACAGAACCTGATATCGTCCGGTTCGCCGCTGTACAAGCTGCCCTACAAGAACACGTACGTCATGCAGACCCTCGTAGCCGAGAACACCTTCCGCACGGCAAAGGTAGAGAAGACCACGCCGGGCACGTTCGAACAGGCCAAAAAGGTGCTGCCCGCACCCTATTGGGACGGTCACGACAAGGAGATTGAAATGTACTGGAAGGCATGGCAGATAGGAATAAAGAACATCTGCCAGCCGCTCGACGACTCGGGATTCGTCACAAGCTACATCGCCCCGGCCTACAACGGCAACATATTCATGTGGGACGACGCGTTCATAACCATGTTCTGCCGCTATGGCCGCAACTTCTTCCCGTTCCAGAAAACCCTCGACAACTTCTACGCCAAACAGCATCCCGACGGCTTCATCTGCCGCGAGATACGCGCCGACGGCTCCGACTGCTTCAGTCGCTACGACCCGACGAGCACCGGACCTAACCTGCTGCCGTGGTCGGAATGGAAATACTACACGCAGTTCGGCGACGACAACCGTCTGAACAAGGTATTCCCCGTGCTCGCCGCCTACTACAAATGGCTGAAGCTCAACCGCACATGGCGCAACGGCACCTACTGGAGCAGCGGATGGGGAACGGGTATGGACAACATGCCGCGAGTGCCCGAAGGCTACAACACCATATACAGCAACGGCCACATGATATGGCTCGACGCCTGCCTCCAGCAGATAATGGTGGCAGACATACTGCTGAAAATGGGCTTCTATCTGGAACGCTGGCAGGAGATAGAGGAGTTTGAGGACGACATAAAGAAACTGTCGGAATATATAAACAACAATATGTGGAGCGAGCAGGACAAGTTCCTCTACGACCAGTATGCCGACAACAGCCTCAGCACAACGCAGGGCATCTACGCCTACTGGGCACTCCACACCGACGTTCTGCCCAAGGAAAGACTCGACGCACTGGTGAGCCATCTCGAGGACACTACCAAGTTCAACCGTCCTCACCGCGTAGCGTCGCTCGCAGCCGACAATCCCAAGTACAAGGCCAACGGCCGTTACTGGACCGGCGGAGTGTGGCCGGGCACCAACTATATGGTCATCTCCGGTCTGACAGACAAAGGCTACCGCCGTCTGGCGCACGACATCACCATGAACCATTACAACAACGTGCTGAAGGTATATGAGAAAACGGGCACCTTCTGGGAGTACTACGCACCGGAGAAAGCCGAACCCGGATTCATGGCACGCAAGGACTTTGTGGGCTGGACGGGTCTGCCGCCAATCGCAGAACTCATAGAATACATCTTCGGAATACGTGCCAATGTGCAGGAAAACAACATAACGCTCGACGTAAGTCTTACCGACGGCTACGGCATCGACCGCTATCCTTACGGCGCCGACGGCCTCATCTCGTTCAAGGTGGCACGCCGCAGCTCTGCCGACGAGAAACCAAAGGTAACCATCAACACCAACACTCCGTTCAAACTGACACTGATGTGGGGTGACCAGAAGATTGAGAAAGAAATAAAGAAAGGCACTCAGACTGTCTGAAAAACGATGCGCGCCCCGGTCTTCACTGACACATGACGGCCGGCATGTGCTCTGATAGAGATAGAAAAATCCGCAGTCTGAAAAGCTGTTGCACACATACGGCCCCGGTCAATATTTCGTTTTACTGACCGGGGCCGTAAATATTGAATACCGGTCCGCAGAATATCAGAAAACCGAGAAGCGGATATCTGCCGGCAGACATGCAGCAGAGCGGATGTGCTGAATTTCTGTGAAGAGCGGTTTTATTTGTGAAATAGCGCGGAATGGCGGAAAACATACTGCCAACCCGGGATGATATGAACACAGCCTGAACCTATGCTCACGTAATAATAAATTTTCGTTACCACTCCCGATAAATCATATTCAAAAGCACACCACATTATTCCGGAGCCTTTCCTCACACCTCATATCAGTGTTTTTAGAGAAAACTCTCATAACCAACTTACGATTTTTCTTGACTTTTTTTTGACAAAATAAAATCGCAAAACAGATGTAAGGAGATGCCAAATCATATATGATGAAGGCTCTTTCATCCCATACCGTCTTTTCATATACCCCGTGGTATAATCCAGAACAGTTCGTCTTGCATTCTGATTACGCATGTTTTAGCCTCCGATTCCGTCTGTTTCGGGGTGTGATATTAAGCATTTCAGCCCCTGATATGGGCTTAATCGCATGCAGAAACAGTGCTTTTTACGTGGCGAAAAAATACATCTTAAATATAAGTCTTTGATATTCAACATTTTAAACAAATCTCTTATAATTCGAGAATTTGCGTTCGAAGGAGAGTCCGCGCGCAAATACGCGCTGGATTTTTGGGGTAGAACAGAAAACTCGGACGAAAAAACCGCAGGATGATGAAATCTGTAAGTAGCCCATATTGTTTTCATCCCGACATAGAAAACAACACTGATACGAGAGCGACACCGCAGTTTTTTATTATCCACCGATCAGTCATCAGACCTCAAGTATTTATTTTACAGTTATGGTTATCATCGGTACTACTATTCTACAACATCTTCACATCGGCACAAAAAGCAAAAGCGGAAGCGCTACATATATTGCGCCTCCGCTCTGTATAATATTCTTATGCGGAACACACGCCGCAAACCACGGCATGATTTATCCGCCATCCACAATAATCAAGAGCCTGTCATTCTCCTCTGCGTGAACCGGCCGTCAGTCTGAACGCATAGGCCAGCACCACCGCAAAGCCTGCAAGAGGAATGACAAACGGTATGATGTTGTTGGTGTTGTCGGCCACAAGTCCCATGAGAAGGAACGCACATCCACCCACAGGTGTCATCATCAGTATGGACGAAGCGCTCTTGGTAAGTCCGCCAAGACCACGAAGCGTGAGCGAGAATATGGTCGGGAACATTATCGCCTCGAACATATAATTACACATAAGCGCGATGAGCGACACCTTGCCGAAGTCGCCAAGCACCGTCAGCATGCACACAACAGTACCCACGGCACACAGGAGGAGCATCTTCTCCGCAGCCACACGGCGCATTATCCAGCTTCCGAGGAAACGGCCTATCATAAACACTGCCAGCGCACCGGTTATTACCATAGACGCGTCGCGGTCGCTCATCCATCCCTGACCGGTCACAAAATTGATGAAATAGCTGTTTATCGATATCTCCGACACCTCATAGGCAAGCAGCGCCAAAAGTCCGAACACGAACATCCCGTTCTTCCACAGCTTCTTCAGATTGCCTTTTCCGTCGGCCGTAGCGTTGTCGTCCTCGTGGGTAATCTCCGGAAGTTTCACCTTGGAGAAAGCCACCGCAATGAGCAGTACCACCACTCCCATGATGGTGTAAGGCACCACTACTCCGTCCTCGTTGCCCCCTTCGCCGAACAGGAACGAGCCAACACCGAACGTGGCAGCCATACATCCCAAACCGTTGAACGACTGCGAGAAGTTCAGACGGCTCGTGGCCGTCTCCTTCGGACCAAGCTCCGTGACGTAAGGATTGGCCGATGTCTCAAGGAAAACCAGTCCGCAGCCTATCACGAACAGCGCTGCAAGAAACGCATAGAAAGTGCCGGCAGCCGAGCACGGTATGAAAAGCAGCGAGCCGAGTGCAAACAGTATGAGTCCCACTATCACGCCCCGACGGTAGCCGTAGCGGTTGATGAACAGTCCGGCAGGCAGCGCCATCACGAAATATCCAAGATATGTCATAACCTGAATGAGCGCCGACTGTGCGATGTTGATGTCAAGTTCGTTCTGGAAATGTTTGTTCAGCACGTCGAGAATGGCTCTCGCAAAGCCCCACATGAAGAAGAGTGAGGTGATCAGGACAAACGGCACAAGATAGCGTTTGTCGCTCAATGATGTTCTTTTTGTATTCATTTCTGCATTTTATAGACTTTTGCCGACAACCGTTCTGTACGGACATCCACGCCGGCGTTCAGTTCTTATGTTACGGTTTTGATTCTTTATTCTCTTCACAATACACGGCAACTGACGTTTCCCAACACTCCTTTCACATGCATCTGCCGCAGACCGCCCCTACCAGGCGCTTAATATCTGCATGTGAGAACACTCCGCACGGCAATGCCGAAGGCGGCATCAGCGCCACTATCAGAATGAATCTGACGAATGTCATCTACTTTTACAGTTGCTGATATGCGGAATACCGTACAACACCAACAGGCATTCCGCATGGAATCTCGTGCAAAGGTAGACATTTAATTCCATATTGCTGTAATATATTTGACACAATGTTGGCCGATAAGGAAAGTTTGATTAAATTTGCAATGAAAGTATCATTATTAACCGACATTCTACCATACATTCAAGAATATGCCCGCATATGCTCCCTTCGCCCGCCCACTCTATGTCATGCTGAAACCGGCGAGCTCACTCTGTAACCTCAATTGCGAATACTGTTATTACACAGAAAAAGGCAACATGTACCGCGCAAGCGGTGCCGGCAGCCGCATGACGCTGAGCGACGAACTGCTCGAGAAGTTCACACGTCAGTACATCGAGGCGCAGACTCAGCCGCAGGTGCTCTTCTCATGGCACGGAGGCGAACCGCTGATGCGACCAATATCGTTCTACGAAAAAGCGCTGCGCCTGCAACGTCAGTATGCCCGCGGCCACATCATAGACAACTGTCTGCAGACCAACGGCACACTGCTCACCGACGAATGGTGCGAGTTTTTCAGGCGCAACAACTTTCTGATAGGCATATCTATAGACGGTCCAAAGGAGTTTCACGACGAATATCGCCGCACACGAGGCGGAGGTCCATCGTTCGAAAAGGTGATGCGCGGCATACGACTACTGAACAATCACGGCGTGGAATGGAACGCGATGGCTGTTGTAAACGACTTCAACGCCGACTATCCGCTCGAGTTCTACAACTTCTTCAAGTCGATAGGCGCACGCTACATACAGTTTGCGCCGATAATAGAACGCATCCTTCCCCACTCCGACGGGCGCCATCTGGCGTCGCCGGCCGACAACAGTGCTGAAGGAAAGCTGGCATCTTTCTCCGTCACTCCGGAACAGTACGGTCGCTTCGTGTGCGACATTTTCGACGAATGGGTGCGCAACGACGTGGGACAGACGTTCGTACAGCTGTTCGACTCAACCCTCGCGCTGTGGACAGGTCAGCAATCCGGCGTATGCGCCCTGGCCGACTCGTGCGGCCATGCGGCCGTAATGGAGTTCAACGGCGACGTATATTCGTGCGACCATTTCGTCTTTCCGGAATACAAACTCGGCAACATCCGTACCGAAACACTCACATCCATGATGTACAGCCGCCGTCAGCAGGAGTTCGGCGAAGCCAAAAGAGCAAGTCTGCCGCACCAGTGCCGCGAGTGCGGATGGCTGAAAGTGTGCAACGGCGGATGCCCCAAAGACCGGTTCCTCACCACAGCCGATGGCGAGCCGGGCCTCAACTACATGTGCTCCGCCTACCGACGCTACTTCGAACACACGGCTCCCTACATGGATTTCATGCGCAACGAACTGCTCAACCGACGTCCGCCGGCAAACGTCATGCAGTGGGCACGAAGCCAGAACGGCCACACATCTGAATATAAATAAACAGTATACGCACAATATACGTATCATAATAATAAACAAGCTGCACAAGGTACATACTCTTGAAGATAACCGCAGTCATAAAAAGGGAAACATATAGAAGTATGACAACAGAAAAAATGAAGGCAAAAGCAGGCCTGCTCTATGATGCTAATTACGACGAAACACTTCTGCGCGAACGCACTGTCTGTGCAGATCTCATCCATGAGTTGAATCTTATTCGCCCGTCGAATCAGAAAGAACGCGACACACTCTTACGGCGGATACTTGGAAAAGCAAAAGAAAACTTTACCATAATATCTCCGTTCTTTTGCGACTACGGATACAACATAGAGATAGGTAATAACTTCTTCATGAACATGAACTGTGTCATATTGGACGATGCACTGGTGACATTCGGCGATAACGTATTTGTTGCTCCCAACTGCGGCTTCTATGCCGGAGGACATCCTCTGGATGCGGAAAGGAGAAACAGCGGACTTGAATATGCATTTCCAATACACGTGGGCAACAATGTATGGATAGGCGCTAACGTATGCGTGTTGCCTGGTGTAACCATAGGAGACAACAGTGTCATTGGAGCCGGAAGCGTTGTTACCAAAGACATTCCATCAGGAGTACTGGCCTACGGCAATCCGTGCAGGGTAATACGTACAATATCGGAGGATGACAAAAGAAGATACACCGCCATCTGAGATATCTGTTGACAGCAAAATATACAACAAAGGGACGTATGCCGATAACAGTTTTTGCTTAAAAGTACTGCCGGGACATCGGTACTACTCAAAAATAGAACATAAACAAAATAGTCCCTTAATACTGTTGTTTGAGAGGAAATAAAAGTTTGCTCTGTTGGGTATATTCCATTTTGTCTGTAAACTTATGAGTACCGCATTGGCAACACTGTTTTGTGATATTGTTATGACGGCAGTGTGAATAGTCATTTACATATAAAATCAAAAATCTGAACCTATGAAACTAAGACTGTTTTTTGCAATTTTATTTGCATCTATGTTACTTTCTGCAAAGTCATATGGTAGCGATGTAATAACCATAAAGTCATTGCTTAATGAAATGACTTCGTTTGATGAAGCCACGCGACGGCCCGTTATTCCATACACATGCCGTCAGGTGAGCAGTCACGACCGCCGTTCGGTATCGCCGGACAAACCCGGATGGTTTGCCAACGACGACGGTTTCGGAGTAGAGAGAGTGGACACTGTGGACGGACGCATAGAGAAAGTGATGTTCGACTGCGACGGTCCTGGTGTCATAACACGCATCTGGCTCACCACACTCGACAAGCGCGGGACGATGCGTTTCTACTTCGACGGCTCCGACGAACCAGGTTGGATTGTGCCGGCCTACGACCTTATGGCTTTCGGCATAGGACAACTGGGACGCGGCATGCTACTTCCACACACAAGCTATCAGCCCGACGGCAAGGGCGGAAACACTCTTTTCCTGCCGATACCTTACGCACGTCACTGCAAGATAACGTTTGAAGACCAGCCCGGTGTGGCCCCAACACCAAAGTATTACGGCATAAACTACCGCACATATCCAGCAGACACAAAGGTGGAGACGTTCTCTTCGGATGCGGTGAGACGTGCTTCAATGGATATCTTCAAATGCGATTTCGCGCTTCGCAATCCTGTGTCTCCGAGCGGGAATACGGTCAGATCGAAATCAGCTGTTCTGAAATCCGACGACGAACTTTCCGTTTCACTGCCGAGCGGAGAGCACGCTGTGTGTTGTCTCCGCGTGAATGTAGATGCCGACACAGCACATTATACGCAGGCAATGCGCAACATTGTGGTACGCGCCACGTTCGACGGCGTACGGACGGTGGACGTTCCTCTGTCCGATTTCAGCGGTGCCGGAATGGGTGGATTTGCCGTAAAGAGCTGGTTTGTCGATGCAGACGGACATGGTGGTGTAACCTCCCGATGGCTCATGCCATATTCCCGTAATGCCAGAATATCACTCTGCAACGTAGGCGATTTCGACATTCCCGTATCCATTTCGGCTTCTGTATGCGATTATGAGTGGGACGACCGCTCGATGTATTTCCACGCTTCGTGGCGCAGCGAGGACGGAGTGAAACTGAGCAACAACTATGACCGCAACGACAATCTCGACTGGCTGTTTGCTCATATTGCCGGAGACGGTGTGTATAAAGGTGATGTCATGACGCTCTACAACCACTCTCCGCGTTGGTATGGCGAGGGCGACGAGAAGATATGGGTTGACGGTGAGACTCTGCCTTCGCATTTCGGGACAGGCACCGAAGACTATTACAACAGTTCATGGGCACCGGTCTACATTTTCCACACTCCTTTCGGAGGTGCCCCGCGTGCCGACGAAGCCAGCTCGCACGGATATAATACATTCTTCAGGACACGCAATCTCGACGGCATTCCGTTCCGTCAGGACCTGCGCATCTGCTTCGAAATGCTTTCATGGGAGCCGGGAACGGTTGACATCGCTTCCACAGTGTTCTGGTATGGCGATGCCCGTTCTGCCACGAGAGACTTCACTTCAACAAAGCATGCGGCCAAAGCGCTCATACGACCATGACTTATTTATAAATCGTTGAAAATCAGTTAAAAAACATAAAATACGAAAGAAAAGATTCCCAAAAACTTGCAAATGTAACAAGAGTTACATATCTTTGCAACGTTTTTCATGGTATTAGATTTAAGGTTAACAAAGGTTTTGGGACTCAGCGGAGTCCTTTTTTTGTGCCCGTAAGTCTGATGCGACACATTCCGGACCATATTATCGCCTCCTTGCAACAAGTCTTCGCACTATCAATCACCCGCCTGCACGACAGCATACGGAGCATAAGTAAACCACAGCCGACATATACCGGAGGTGTATTTATAGATTATGTAGAAATTCAACGGCACTTCCCTGCAATAAAAAACCGCGGTATAAATCGCGTACCGCACTGTTATTTTCAGCAGAAAGTGAAGCAATCAGGGGCAGTTACACATTTTCAGTGTCACGCGATTTTTCAGTCCGAGTTTTCTCTTCTACCCCGAAAATCCAGCGCGTATTTGCGTGCGGACTCTCCCGCGGACGCAAATTCGCAAAATATGAGAGATTTTCTTAAAACATTGAACATCAAAGACTTATATTTAAGACATATTTTTCTGCCATGTAAAAAGCACTGTTTCAGCATGCGATTAAGCCCATATCAGGGGCTGAAATGCTTAATATCACACCCTAAAAGAGACAGAATCGGAGGCTGAAACAGGCATAATCGGAATGCAAGACGAACTGTTCTGGATTATACTACGGGGTATATGAAAAGACGGTATGGAATGAAAGAGCCTTCATCATGTATGATTTGGCATCTCCTTACATCTGTTTTGCGATTTTATTTTGTCAAAAAAAAGTCAAGAAAAATCGTAAGTTGGTCATGAGAGTTTTCTCTAAAAACATTGATATTAGACATGAGTGACGATTCAGAAAGAATGTCCCACTTTTTTAATTCTGATTTGTCGGTTGCGACAACATGAATTTATTGTTACGCCGGCAGATGCTCTGTAACTTTTCATAAACCATGCAGTGTCCGGAATTTTTACTTTTCCCCGTGGTGATTCACGAATAAAAACAGCACCCGGTAAATTTCTACATATCCGCATTGTAAGTATATCTGTCGTCATTGACGGATTATTCCGGACACTGCTTTGTTAAAAAATCGGTTTAATTACTATTAAAACGAAAAGGCGGACGATATGTATTGTTTTCGTTGTAATTTTGCCGGCACGAAGCAGATACGGCACTTCTGAAAGACGGAATGCGCACGTTCTGCCGGCCATAACTATTCTACAAATTCGTATTAACGACATTGATACACATTGTTTTTTGATTACAGATGGACAACCGTAAGGATTATTACACTCGACACCGCGACCACCTGGCGGTGCAGATAACCATGTTGAAACACCGCAACCGCGGTTTTATCTTAGGTGAAATCATAACATTCATTGCCTTCATCGCCTTTGTGGCAGCCTATACAGCCGTTGACGGCGGCATGTGGACACTGTTTGTGGCGGCCTTTATGCTGCTGCTCTATATGGCGATACGCCGTTTCGACGTCGTTAACTCACGTCGTATAGAATGGCTTGAGGCACTGCACGGGGTTTACGAACGCGAACTGCGTTATCTTTCGGGCGACTACAAATGCTTCGACGACGGCGCAAGATATGCCGATCCGTCGCATCCATTCACTTTCGATATGGACGTATTCGGCCGTGAATCGCTCTACAACCGCGTGTGCCGGACACTCACCACCGGCGGAAGCGATTGTCTTGCGCGCAGTCTCTCGGGCGATCCTTTCGACGGAAAGCCCATCAGCCGACAGCTCATCGACGAACGACGCGAGGCCATTGACGAACTGGCAGCCATGCCTGGATGGCGGGTGCGTTTCCTCGCTTCGGGTGCGGCAGGACGTATTGATACCGATGCCATCGTAGCATCTCTGCAGTCTGTACGTGCCATGAACATGTCGCGCGCAGCACTATCCGTGCCCGTCATCGCTCTTGCCACACTTTCCATGGCCGGCTTCTATGCGAGCATACTATTGTCAGTGTTCGATTTATTGCCTTCCAGTGTGCCGTCATTGTGGGGCGTGTTGCAGTTTTTCACAGTACTGATGCTTTGCTCCGGACCGTTAAGAAAAATAAGCCGTGAGGTGAACAGTCTGCACGACCGCATGAAACATTACGTAAATATAATACGCCATGCCGACAATCTGCGCAACGGTGAGCAGTCATCGGATGGAAACAGAAGTTCATCATTACAGTCGGCAGAACTGCAACGACTTGTCGGCCGGCTCGACGGGGCCATGGATTCATTCCATGAGACGGAACAAATATTAAAATCTTTGGATCGCCGCGGCAACATTCTCGGCCTCATCATCTTTGACATGTTCCTTCTGAGCGACTATTTCCTCCTTCGCCGTTTCCTCAAATGGCAGGGAAAATATCTCGACAGTGTCGGTCCTTGGGTTGACACTGTGAGCCGCATCGATGCACTTGTGTCGATGGCAACATTCCGATATAACGAACCGGAAGCCGGCAGCGCGGTCATCGCCGACGGCGACGAAGTGGTTTACGAAGCCCGCGGACTCTATCATCCTTTCCTCGGACGCAAGGCCGTGAAGAACGATTTCAGCATAGTGAACGGCAACTACTACATCGTGACCGGCGCCAACATGGCAGGCAAGAGCACCTTCCTGCGTTCGCTCGGCATAAACTACATTCTTGCAATGAACGGCATGCCTGTGTTTGCCGACAGCCTGCGCGTGTCGGTGTTCGCACTGTTCACCAGCATGCGCACCACCGACGACCTTACCCGAGGCATCAGTTATTTCAACGCAGAACTGCTCCGTCTCCGTCAGCTCATCGATTTCTGCCCCGAACACAAGAACACTCTGATAATACTCGACGAAATACTCAAGGGCACAAACTCGGCCGACAAGCTCAACGGTTCGCGCCTTTTCCTCGAATACATATCGGGGCGCAACGTCACGGGAGTCATCGCAACACACGACCTCGAGCTCTCGCGCATGTCCGACGAACACGCCGGACGATTCCACAACTATTGCTTTGAGATAGAGCTGGGCACCGATGTGACCTACAGTTATAAGATAACTCCCGGCGTGGCACGCAACCAGAACGCCACATTCCTGCTCAAGGAACTGCTGGCCGGAAAGAAATTCTGACAAGAAAAACCGCAAGACGGCACTGTCCACACCCCACATAGGCCAGCCTCATCCGGTATTAACACACATGCGCCGTTTCCGTTTCATACACACGTATGACGGAACCGGCGCTTCGCTTTATACCTATACTAAAGTGAATATCCACTATCACAACATGCAGCAATCGTCCTTACTCGCAACCATACATAAACAAAAAAGGGACTCCGCTGAGCCCCTGCCTTTGTTAAACTTAAATCTAATACCATGAAAAACATTGCAAATATAATCATCATTGCTTTTCATGTCAAGTCAAACAACAATAATTATTGCAATATATTCATTTTATTGACATATATCAAACATATAGTAAGATATTGCACAAATAAATAATCAATCAGTCATCACCAGGAAACAAAACAACGCCATTCTGCTTCTTGCCGTCCATCATGATTTTCAGTGGAGAGTCAAACCTCACATGACGCACAAAGCGAGTTTCCTCCACGGCCGGCATAGCGTCGAGTATGTCCTGACGGAACAGGCCGTTTCCGGCATTGGCGTCGACCGTGAAATAACCCACACCGAAGCTCGTGAGGTTCTGGAAAAAGTGCGTTCCCTGACTCGGTTCCACACGATAGTTCTTCAACGCCACCTCCACGATGAGACGCGATGCACAGATGTGCGGCCACTTCACGGGTATTCCAAGCCAATAATCGCTCGATCCCCAGCGGCCCGGACCCACCAGAACGTAGTTGCGTCCGTCGGCAAGGAACTTGCGGTTTATGCGTTCCACGTCATCGGCAATGGCCGGATTGTTCATCGCGCTGAAGTCTTCGCCTGTCTTCACATACACCACATCGACAACGTCCTCGCTGATACCGTGTCCAAGCGAGTTCGACGAGCGTAGCAGACATTTGTCGTCCGCAATGGCCGAAAGGTCTTCGTCGAGCACCTGTTTGGCATCGACTATCGGTCGTATCTGCAAAAGGTAGAATTCGCCCGTACGGTCTTCGTTGAGATTGCAGGCAAACTCTATCTCCACAGGACGCTTCATACTCTCCGCACCATACTTCATAGACATCTGCAGAAGCTCCGGCAACGGGAACACGCCCTGCTGCAACACACCGCAGAAAGATATTATCTTGCGTCCTCCGTCATATATTCCGTCGCGTATAACCTGGTCGTAAGGATCATAGGTTGACGCAATAAAGTTGAGCGACTTGTCCTTGTCGGCCTCCTTCACCTTCAGTTTCAGAATATTGAAACCGTCGTCCACCTTGAAGTCGTTGCCCACATGTGCCGTGTCGAGTGCGTAGAACTGTGTCTGCGTCTCGCGTAAAGCCGTCTCCATCTCACTCGTCTGAAGCACCTGGTTGGGATGATATGGCGACACACGGAGCGTCTGTCCGCCGTCAACAATATATTTTCCGAGTCCCAAAGCAAGCGAAGCAATGCCGTCTTCGGCCTTCTCATCGCCTATGGGATAATAGTTGAGCGAGCGCAGTACTCCACTGAAATTAGGATAATAACGGTTGTCATACTGTTTGCCGACAACCTCCTGGAGTATCACGGCCATCTTCTCCTGATCTATGACATTGCTTGTTGCCGTCATGTAAGCCTTCGAGTCGCGATAGTAAACCGAGGCATAAACACCTTTAATAGCGCATGCCAACATCTCGAGCATGGCATACTTGTCCTCCACATAAGGTATCATGTATGTGGAATATATGCCTGCGAAGGGCTGATAATGCGCGTCTTCCAGAAGCGAGCTCGACCTTATGGCGATAGGGCTCTTCACCGCATCGAAGAATATAAAGAAGTCGTCTATGAGCGACTCCGGCAGTTTAGCACGCAGGAAATGGCGCAGAATCTCCTCGTCGGGAGCATCACTCAGCGCTATCTGATAGAGGTTGTTCTGCTCCATAAACTGGTCGAAGATGTCGGTACAAAGCACCACCGTCTTGGGGATTCTCACCTCAACGCCTGCAAACTTGTTGAATTCGGGATGCATCTTCACTACGTTATCGAGAAACGCCAGACCACGTCCCTTACCTCCAAGCGAACCTTCGCCAATGCGTGCGAAGTGTGAATAAGAGTCGAACTTCATGCGGTCGAACACGGCAACCACTCCCAAATTCTTCATGTGACGGTACTGAACGATGGCGTCGAAGATTATCTTACGGTGGGCATCCACATTCTTCAGCTTGTGCCACGTCACTTTCTTGAGGAACGCCGACACGGGGAATATGGCGCGTGCCGACAGCCAGCGGCTCATGTGGTTGCGCGAAATGTGATACAACATCGAGTCGTACGGAATCTTGAAGATGTTGTCCTGCAGTTCCTTCAGGCTGCGTACGCGCATTATCTCGGCATGAGTCTTCGGGTCGCGGAATATGAAGTCGCCGAAACCCATGTGTTCCTCGAGTATGTGGCGAAGGTCGATGCTTGCCGTCTTCGAGTTCTTGTCCACAAATCTGAAGCCCTCTGCCAGCGCTCTCTCACGGTTGGCACTCTCCGCACTGTCTATTATCAGCGGCACATACTCGTCCTCCGAACGTATGTGGCGCAGCAGTTTCAGTCCGGCGTCGGGATCCTTCTCACCGTCTACGGGAAATCTGACGTCGCTTATAACGCCCAAAGTGTTGGCCGAATATCGGTCGTACAGCTCCATGGCCTCCTCGTATGTGCGTGCCAACACCACCTTAGGACGTCCTCTCATGCGCAGTGTGGCGGCATGACGGTTGAGCGCCTCGGTGGAGAAACGCTTGCTCTGCACGAGCACGTAGTTGTAGAGATAAGGCAGAATAGAACTGTAATAGCGTATGCCATCCTCAACAAGCAGTATCATCTGCACCCCACCCTCACGTATGTCGTGGTCAAGATTCATCTTGTCCTCGATGAGTTTGATTATCGAAAGGATAAGGTTGGTGTTGCCAAGCCAGCAGAACACGTAGTCGAAGATGGACAGATCCTCGTCCTGCATGCGGCGCGTGATACCGTGAGAGAAAGGCGTCAGCACCACGCAATGGATGTCGGGGAACACGGCCTTGATGTCGCGTGCCACCGAGAAAGCGTCGTTGTCGGCATTGCCCGGCATACAGATGACAAGGTCGATGTTCATTGTCTTCAACACCTTGTACGCCTCTTCCGTCGTGCTCACCTGCGTGAATGTAGGCGGATAGCGCAGACCCAGTTCCATGTACTCGTTGTATATCTTCTCCTCTATGCGCCCGTCGTCCTCAAGCATGAAGGCATCATAGGGATTGGCTACTATCAGCACGTTGTATATGCGGCGCAACATCAGGTTCATGAACGTCACGTCCTTCAGATAGAAACGGCTGAACTCCTGCGGTATGGTGTTCTCTTCCATAGTCAGGTTGTTTTGTGTTGTTATCTTATGAAGTTTGTTTTCAGCGGAGCCTCAACGGCCGGAGCCGGCACTCCTGCGGCGCGTCCTGCCTCAATGCTCTTGAGCAGCCACGCCATGTTCTGCGCCAGACGGCGCATGGTCTGCAATCCTTCGGCGTCCTGAAGCACCTCTTCCGGTGTATTGCCGTGCACCTGGTTCCAGTACTGGCTGGTGACGATAGGCATGTTGCATATACCGAAATACTTGTTCACATCATCCCAACCGGCCGACGCACCGCCCCTGCGGCAGCTCACTACACACGCTGCCGGCTTGTTGGCATAGAGCGAAGACTTTCCGTAGAAGGCCCTGTCGAGAAACGACTTGAGCTGTCCGCTCACACCGGCATAATAGATTGGCGTGCCGAAAACGAAGGCATCGGCGTCGGCAGCCTTGTCGAGAAAGGCGTTAAGTGTGTCGGCATCGTACCAGCAACGACCTGTACCGATGCACTTGCCACATGCTATGCAGTTGGCCACGGGCTTCGCCCCGATCCAGAAATGTTCAGTTTCGATGCCACATTTCTCCAGTTCGCGCGCCACTTCGTCGAGCGCTGTATATGTGCAGCCGTGATGATGCGGACTGCCGTTGACTAATATCACTTTCATATCTGTGTTCTCCTTTTTATATAATGATTTTCATTTTCTGTCATCTGAATACCACCTTGCGGCCGTTGTGTATGTATATGCCGCGCGTAGGACGGTCAACCCTGATGCCCTGAAGATTGTAGTAATGTCCGTCTTCAACAGCGGGCGAGGAGGTAATACCGCCGATGCCGTTTGTCGTTTCATCACCGAAGAGACTCTTCCAGTTGAACACCCGGTAGAAGAACGGACGGTAGTAGTCGGCGCTGCCGGGGTCGTTGAAGTTCTTCCAGAAGTCGTCCGGATCGCTGTTGGTGGTGAATACGAGTTCGCCCTCACGCGAAAGCGCCGGATGGAGGTTCACCATGTAGAGCCAGTGATAGGCCGTAGGTCCAAGCTTGTCGAGCTCGCCGGGCAGGACGAAGAGCAGACGTTTCTCGCCGAACGGACCGTAAGGCGTCTTGCTGCGATAGATGTAAACCTCGCGGGCGAAGTAAGGTCCCTGCGCCGTCATATAATAATAGTCGCCGTCCTTGAACACCCACGGCATGTTGCACTGATGATTGTTCTCCATTATCTGCGAGCGTTCCATCTGTTCCTTGGTAGGATATTCGTCCTGCCATACGAAGTCGGAGCCTTCCTCCGGACGCACGTAGTACTGCCATTTGCTGTAAAGGTCGTGTGTGGCAGTGCGTGCCACGAGCACTCCGTAGCCGTTGGTACCATAGAGATAGGTGTGACCGTCGTCGGCCTCACAGAGCGTTGAGCCGTAAGAAACGGCATTGTCGTTTATCTGGTGAGTCACTTTCTCGCGGTAGAGATAGTTGCCTTTCTTCGGCAGATAGTCGGGGATGTCGTCCAGATAGTAACCTTCGGGTATTGTGCCGTCAAGTCTGTATGTAGCAAGACTCGTGCCAAGAGCGCGCAGTTCCTTCGACGCTGTTCCCATCCACATCATCTGCAGTTTGCCGTCATAGATGGTTCCGTCGCCCGACCAGTAAACGCGGTCCTGGTCGATGTCGCCCGCCAGTATCTCGTCAACCGTCTTCTCGCCGTCCGGATGGCGCAGATGCGTACGGCAGTGGAAGTAGCGTTCGGCCGAAGGGGCGGTCCAGTTGACATAGTCGGCCAGCCAGATGAGGTCATCCTCTGTCTCGCCCAGCACACCGTCGGTGGCTTTCTGGAGCATCACACTGTTGCGTGGGAAGTTGCAGTCGCCGCGTGAGCGATCGTCGGCATTCACCCTTCCGTAGAAACTGTCGTTGAAAGTCCAGAACACACTGCCGTCGGGCAGGCCAACGGTTAGCACACCGTCGCCGCCGTTCCAGCCACGGGTGCGGGTGAACAGCTTGTTGTATTTCCAGTCCTTATAGGCCACCGCTGCTCCCGAACGTGTGGCGTCGGGCATCAGCTCAAGGTCCCATTCGGGTTTTATGTCGGGACCTACAGTCGGATTGTCTGTCGAACCGTCGGGACGCGTCACGGTGATGTGAGTGTCGGCAAAGGTCACGTTGCTTATGTTGTCGCCCGCAAAGGTGGCTATGCGCGTGTGGTTGCCGCGCTCCTCTCCGCCTATGTCGTCGGCCTTGTCATGAGAAGCATGCCCGGCCACATAGTCGAGATAGAACGTTCCCGTCTTGTCGTTGGTGCGTATGGAGAACTCTGCGTATATACTGTCAATCTCCACTTCGGGTGTCGTTGTGTTGAAAAGACTTTTGAAGTCGCGGTCGGTCATGAATCCGAGCCACGTGTATCCGGCTTTAGGATAGCACTCGTTGAGCAGCGCAGTGTATTTGTCGTTGGGCACAAGACGGCGCGTTATCACGTTTTTATATTCGTCGTCGCCTACGTCGGTAGTAGGTTTAGGCACCTGTGTCATCACAAGATCACCGTCGGCCTGCCACCCCTCGGGCACACATATGCCGAACAGCCCGTAAACATGCAGCACTGATCCGTTGTCGCTCGTACCGCTGCGCTTCACAACAACCTTGCCCTTGAACACGCTATTGGTCACAGCCTCGTGCGGCTGTTCTATAAGCGTGAACTTATAGCACGACACGGTTATGAGTGAAGCAAGAATCGTCAGGATAATAAATTTCAATTTCATAGATTTCAGTTATTTGTTATGTTATAAATTGTGACATTGTAATAAGGCATATAGCTGCGTGGCTGCGACAGAATATACTGCACTGAAAATGTGCAGAAAAGACTGTGGAGCGGTATATACCTTTTGCCGAGCCGAAGCCTATTTTCTACAAAAATAGTGCCAACGAGCGGAAAGAGAACTTGTTCTCAGTTTCCCGAGTGCAGCCTATTTTCTACAAAGATAGCTAAAGATAATCTCAATGACAAATGATAGATAAAGTTTTTTCAGATTCCACGTATGCTGCATTTATTCGGCACCTTCATAAAAAGACATGACAAAAACTCAAAATATTGGCAATAAAACATCCGGAATGTCAGAATATTTAATTATTTTTACCTCCGATAAAAAATGTTTCACCAATCAAGTATATATGAATAAGTTTTACGCTTTGGCAGTTTTTACACTATGTGCATTGGCAGCTAATGCACAAGAGAAAACCATGCGTGTGCAGAATACCGACGGCACGTGCACCCTTACGAGGGTTGCTGAAATAAGCAGGATATCCTTCCTCAGCGTTGCAGACCGTGGCAAAGCCATGATTGTGAGCACCGTTGATTCCGACCCAGTAACAGTGCTTTTCGAGGCACAACCAGAGGTAACCGTATCGGAAGGCAGCCTTATTATTTCGTCAAAATCCAGCGACACACCGGTAAGAATAGAAATCAATGACATATCCGAAATCCGGTTCGGAGAAGACATTTCTCTGTCTGTTCCTGTAGCAACCGCCGGTATCGTATGTGTGCTTCAAAAGGGTTCAGCTATCTTCAAAGGCATAACAGATGGCATGAAAGTCAACGTATGTACCATTGACGGCCGAAGCGTGCCCGTTCCAGACTGCACAGGTGGCGAACTGCAACTCAGCCGTTCTAATCTCGGCACAGGCATATTCATAGTACGCATAGGCACATTCACTTCAAAAATTACACTCTGACACTTGGTGCCGTAAGACAATTCACACCATTTTATTTAACAATTCCTAAAACATATCAGACATGAGAAATATATTAGTGCTTGCTACTGTCACATTGGGAACATTAAGCCTCAACGCTCAGAATACAACAATGTTCGTGCACACCACCGACGGCAACGTCACTCCTACCGATATAGCCAAGGTTGACAAGATAACCTTTACCGATGCGGAATACGATCTCAATGCCGACAAAGACAGAATACTTGAGTATAATGAGTTGAACTGGCCGGAAGACCGTCTGCTGCCATTGTTCCTTCCACCCGCTTCCATCGTCAGAGCATTTGACATGAATGAAGCCAAACTCAACGAACAGGAACGTGTGATGTTCTGTGTCATGCAAGGCATCGTCAACCGCACACGTCCACGCATTCTTCTATACAACCACAACGAGGAACCTAAAGCCACATGGCCCGGTGCACACAATCTGCGCATTGCAACTGTCAACACAAACAAACCTTACCAGTTCGTAAAGCGCTATGAAAACGAAATAAAAGGACTTGTACTCTATAGCACTGAAAAAAGCGAGCATTATGCCAATGTGGCTGCCACAGTGGCAGGTCTCGAAAGACTGCTCCCCGTAACTGCCGAAATACGCCAGAAACTTATCGACAACGGCATGGACTTTCCTGTAGTGAAAGACCTCACGTCTTTAACAATGACAGCTCCACATGAAATATACAACTACCTCTACGAGAACTATTGGGACAGATGCAACCATCGCCTGTTGGTGAGTCTCAGACCCAACATTCCATATGTTCACGACATTGCCGCAGCTGCAGGCTCGGCTGTAGTGTGGCTCGACGCACGCAACGACAAAGAGAAAGATGTGCTTGACAAAATGCTGAGCGACATGACCCCAGGGCGTGACATCGTGCTCGGATGGTATCACGAGGAAAGATCTGGAGTGGGAGAAGCCACAAAATACGGACTATCCACGGTGCCTGCCGACTTCTTTGAAAACACCACTGTCTACACAGCCGTCAATAAGCCTGTATGCATTCCGCCTGTACCGAAAAGACCGAAACTTGAAAACAAGGTCTACGCCACGGTATATATCAGCGACGGCGACAACATACAGTATTGCCAGCACGCAATGGCTAAGATTTTTGAACAGAGCGGCAGAGGCAAGATGCCAATGAACTGGACCATAAGCCCGGCTTTGGCTGACTTTGCCCCGCAGATGCTCAACTACTATTACAAGAAAGCTACTGCAAACGATTGTTTCGTATGCGGACCTTCCGGACTGGGCTATGCCATGCCTTACGACGCCCACAACAAACGATGGAACACTTACAACAAAATAGATTTCGTGCCTTACGCACGCCTCAGCCAGCGCTATCTTGAGAAATCAGGACTAAGGGTGGTCACCGTATGGGACGAGGTGAACAATTACCAGCGACAAGCCTATGCCGAAGAATGCAGCTATCTATACGGACTCACCATCCAGGATTGGGAACGCCAGACTGGTCGCCTCGGCATCAATATTGAAGCCGGCCGTCTGCCGTTCATACCCAACTATCCGTGTTATGCCAACGGTATAAATGTCATTTCCGACTTCTTCAATCGTGACATAAAAGATTTCGACGGCTCAAAGCCCATGTTCGTCTCCGGACAGTGTACAGTGTGGGACGTTGGCCCCGACAAACTTATAGAACTGACCGACAAGCTCGACGCGCTATCTCCTGGCAATGTGGAGATAGTCAGGGCCGACCATTTCTTCAATATGTTCTGCGAGGCCAACCATCTGCCTTTCGATCTCACCATGACAGAAAGCATGAAGGTCACATCGTCGGCTTCCGAAACCGAAGCGGCATTGGCAGCCGACGGCTCACCATCAGAACCGAACATGTGGGTTTCGTCCACAACCGACGGCAAGGGATGGGTGCAGTGCGATTTTGGCGAGCCTTATCTTATCAGCCGTTATGTGGTGCGACATGCACAAGCCGCAGGCCTCGGCTGTGAACTTAACACCCGCGACTTTATTGTTGAAACCAGTCTCGACGGCAAGACATGGGCTCTTGCCGGAACATATACAAACAATACCGAAGCCGTGACCGACGCTTCATTCGATGCCGTGGAGGCACGCTATGTGAGAGTATCGGTAACCGATGCCGGAGCCGACGGTGTGGCACGCATCGGCGATCTGGAGGTATATGGCTCACGCTGACACTGTTAGTCTACAATCCGGGACATAAAAACATGAATCCCTCTTGAGAGTAGGACTGTTCTTATCCAACCCTCAAGAGGGTTTCTCATTGACACTGCTTTGTGTGCAATTTATCATTGAAAACAAAATTTCCCGACACAAATCATTGTCTATGAATATACTTTCCGCCGTTAATACGCCTGTTGATAACTCAAGAACCGAGACGCCCCACAACCACGTATCATAACATAATAAACATTCCATGCCGCAAAACAGGCAACATGTACAACCATCAGTCAACCGCCATTTTCCATGCTTTTCGCAGCACGCGATAACATTTATTAACACGGATTTAACGCGATTGTTTCTCCAAACAAAACTTTGCAGCGAAATTCGCGAGTTTTGAAGCACTTCAACTATAATATTGTGTATCAACGCTTTACATGACACACCTTCACACTAAAGACGTGACCGCCTCCTGATAAAGCCCATTCCGGCATACGATTAAGGCCATATCACACCCTAATAAAGTCTGAATCAGCCCATGAAACGCTCTATTTCGGCATGCATTAAAGCCCGTTCCGCAAAACAGTTTGCACAGCAATGCATCGCAGGACGTTCCGGACGACATCCCCACCCCGCCTTTCCGAGGGCGAAAAGCACTGAACGGGACGTAACGATTTTCTAAAACGCGAGCCGAAGTGGAGAAAATCCAGCATTGGTTTTAACATTTAATGAATACTGTTTTGAGCAAAAAGTGTTAACAAAGTTAAACACAAATATTTTGCAACAGACGGAAAAGCCATACGGGAATGAGCGGGCACTACGATGAAAAAAAGCATTTATGAAAAGTGCGGCGGGACCGTAACACAATCAAGAATGGTGCAAAAGAAAAAACATGGCCGGCAAAACGGCGGTTTAAAATTAAAACACTATATTTGCCATAACAACCATAAAACATACCTGAATCTGCAATCGAAACACCAACCGCCACATGGCATGACGGCCCGTAAACGTCTCATGGACACATAAGACTCAACACAGACTAAAAACGCAACCGCATAACCAGAAAACAACCACTATGAAACGACTTACACTTATTATTGTCGCGCTGTGCGCAAGCATCGGCCTGCACGCGGCCAACTGGAACCCGAAGACCACCGACTGGGCAAAAAATCCGAATCCGAGAATAGGCGACTGGGGATTTGACAGGCCGGGCTATCCGAAGGGACTGTACATACACGGCGTGACGGTGAAGAAAGGCAAGAAGGTGACAAATCCGGTGATATACGACAACGATGTGTATGACGACGTGTTCGACGATGAATGGATGTATGCCATGACGGCACTGAAAAGGATGAATCTGGCGGCGCTGATAGTGACGCCTGTGCTTACTGACTTCTGGACATTCTCTCATCCTGACTGGATAAAGACGGCCGAGGAATCACGCGACTACGCCATGAAAAGCTGCCGCAACACCGACCGCATACCCGGCATAACCATAGGCACCGAGGCGGAAAGCGAAAAGGCGGGAGAGAACAAGCCGTCGGAAGGGGCACGGCTGTATGTAAGGCTGATAAACGAACAGTATGAGAAAGACCCCGAACGGCCCGTTATAATAAACATCGGCGGACAGGCGGCCACGCTGGCGTCGGCATACGTCATGGATCCCTCGATAGCGGAGAAATGCATAGTGTATTATACTGACGCGCGCGTATATAACGGTCATTACGAATGGGCGTCACGCTTAGTGTGCGGCAACTTCAGAGTGGTGAGCTGGGGCGACGACAACTGGTGGATAGGTAAATCCTGTCAGAGCGAGTGGAACGTGCTGCCGCGGCCCGACAACTGCAATGCGAAGGACAACAACGAGAACAGCGGAGAGTGGAGAAAGCTGACCGGCATGAACGTGCCGATGCTGTCGTACATGGTGCATCAGTTCAGAAACCGCAACGAATATTCGGGTGCGGAGAAGAAAGCCGACGGATTCTGTGACGGCACTTTCATGCACGCATGGCTGCCGGACATATTCACCGACGCCGAGATAAGAGAGGTGCGTGGGGGCAAGGTGATGCATGTGACAAAGTTCACCGCAGAGAACGAGAAGGCGGTGAAAGACTTTGCCTGGGGCGTACTGCTCGACAGGAAGGCTTACAAATAGCTATGCGGCATACGGAAATACGACATCACGCGGCATCACACTTACATATTATTTTTGTACCTTTGTCCGTCTCTTGTCTGACCGGACAGCGTTCGGCTTTGCAGGAAACACAGAATAAGGAACAAAAGAAGAAACGACATGGCATGTGCCGGACGTATCCGGAAGGACAAAAAGCGCATGCACGTAGAGCGATATCCGGCGAAATGCGATATAAAAAAGATTATCTTAATGAACATAGAGAGATTCATAAACAGGCTAAGATATGCTTTTTACACAGTTGAAAAAATTGACTACAGAGCATACAGAAGAGTTATATCTACAGAGGTTGGATTTTTAACCGGAATAGAATGTAACTTATTAAGCATCATCGGATTCAAAAAAATGCTTTCGTTAGGAGTTATACCGATTTCCGCAATCGTGATTACAGCTTACTTACTTGAATTGCTTATTTTGTACAAAATAAATAAGAAAAATCTGACAGACGAACTTTTTAAGAAGTATATACCCATTTTGAAGAGGAATCGTTCATCAGCAAGACAATATGGCATATATCTGCAATCGCTTTATTGGTAATAAGCTCTGTATATTTTATTGTGAGTATTATGCTTTTCTTCCTTTCATAATGCAGACAACACGGACAGCTTATTTTGCTTCACGACCTGCATAAAGTCATAATGACAGCATATATGGAAACGAAGAAAAGCTGTCCGGATAATTAACAAACATGAAATAAAACCTAAAGCCGCGCAACAGTCTGTAATTATTACAGCGTTTTTTATTAACTTTGTCCGCTGTATTTGGATACAGTGATAACAAACTTATAACAAAAAGGACAGAAGTATGAAGAAAAATCTGAAACCGGGCACTCTCTGCGTACAGGCAGGATGGCAACCGAAGAACGGAGAATCGCGCGTGGTACCGATTATACAGAGCACCACTTTCAAATATGACGACAGTGACGAAATGGCCATGTTGTTCGACCTGAAGAAGGAAGGCTATTTCTATACAAGACTCCAGAACCCGACATGTGACGCCGTAGCGCAGAAAATAGCAGCACTCGAGGGCGGCGTGGGAGCAATGCTTACATCGAGCGGACAGGCCGCAAACTTCTACGCAGTGTTCAACATATGCAGCGCAGGCGACCACTTCGTGACTTCAAACGAGATATACGGAGGCACGTACAACCTGTTCGGAGTGACACTGAAGAAGCTCGGAATAGAATGTACATTCGTGAATCAGGACGCCAGCGAGGAGGAAATTCAGGCTGCGTTCCGCCCGAACACAAAACTGCTCTTCGGCGAAACAATATCCAATCCGGGCTGCAAGGTGCTCGACATAGAGAAATTCGCACGCATAGCCCACAAGAACGGTGTGCCTCTGATTGTGGACAACACATTCGCGACACCTATCAACTGCCGCCCGTTTGAATGGGGATGTGACATCGTGACACACTCTACGACAAAATATATGGACGGCCACGCCACACAGGTGGGCGGCTGCGTGGTGGACAGCGGCAACTTCGACTGGGAAGCACATGCCGAGAAATTCCCGGGACTGTGCACACCGGACGAATCATATCACGGACTGACCTACACAAAGGCTTTCGGAAAGATGGCTTACATGACGAAACTCGTGGCACAGCTCATGCGCGACCTTGGTTCGTCACCGGCACCACAGAACTCGTTCCTGCTGAACCTCGGACTGGAAACACTGCACCTGCGTATGCCGCAGCACTGCCGCAACGCTCAGCGCGTGGCAGAATTTCTGAAGGCCGACAGCCGTGTGGCTTGGGTTCACTACAGCGGACTGGAGGGCGACGAATTCCACGAACTGGCAAAGAAGTATCTGCCAAACGGTTCGTGCGGAGTGCTGGCCTTCGGACTGAAAGGCGATCAGAAGACGGCCGTGAAGTTCATGGACTCGCTGCAACTGATAAGCATCGTGACACACGTGGCAGACGCCCGCACATGCATTCTGCATCCGGCAAGCCACACACACCGCCAGTTGTCTGAAGAACAGCTGAAGGAAGCAGGAATAGCTCCGGACCTGATGAGACTGTCGGTTGGTATTGAGGACGCCGACGACATAATAGAAGACATCCGTCAGGCATTGGATAAAATCTGAAAGAGACTGCATCGACGGCGGACGCACGTGCGCCGTTGCGCAATATAATAAAAACCTGCCACTAGACAATACTGTCACAGTGGCAGGTTTTTATTATATTAATAGGTGTGCGGTCTTTGCAAATACGCAAGACCGTACGAACCGGATATTACTTGTTGGGCAGGAAGATGGTGAAGGGCTGGTCGCGGTCTTTCACTACAAGGTTGCCGTCAACGACATCGAGTTCAGCCACCTGTATGGACGAACGGCGCATCTCATAAGGTATGTTACCGTTCTTGTCATGATAGTCAGCCGTATGGAAACGGCGTCCGGGATGGGTGAAATAGAATACATAAGCCTTGTCGCCTGTCACGACAACATCGCCGTGTGATCCGCTGGGACCGTCGTCGGCACGGCGGCTCGGACCGTCAAGGATGCGCTCCGGCTGTTTGGTCCAGTTCTCAAGATCGGAAGACTTATATACGCCCATGCCCTGCCACTCGTCTGTAACAAACCAATAGGAATCTTTGAAACGGAACGCCTTGGCACCCTCGTGCGGCTTGTCGCTCACAGCAGGCTTGGTGTCGCCCTTCCAGTTGAAGAGGTCCTTGCTGTCGGCATAAAGCGACTTGCTGTCCCACTTGTACCACATGCGCCACTCACCGTCGGGTTTCTGTATGAGTGTTGCGTCGATAACATTATCGACGGGCAGCTTCACCGGACCCTCACACTTCCAGTCCCAGAGGTTCTTGCTGGTATAGTGCATCATTGTTGCTGTACCGCTCCAATGATTGGCCACGCCACGTATGTATGAAACAAACATGTGATAAACGCCATTGTGGAGCACAACATCGGGAGCCCAGAATGTGTTGTGGCCGCGCTCGAAGTCGAGATCGAGTGTCCCGCGATAGCGCCATGTGCGGCCGTTGTCCTCAGAATAGGCTATACCGATGGCGTTGCCGTAGCAGTAGGCAACGTCGGCCGTCTCGGAGTTTGCACGACGCTGGGTGTAGAGCATCCACCAGGCTTTCTCGAAAGGATTGTAAACAAGACATGGGTCGGCCGCGCCGTCAGTGATCGGATCGCGGTAAAGCGGAGCCGGAGCATTTTGTGCCATGACATCGGACACGGCTCCGCACAACAGCATCAGCACAAGACCGGCTGCATGAAAGAGTTTTCTCATAATTTATTGCGTTTAGATTTATAGTGCTGCAAAAATATAAATAAAATGTCGAAAAAAGGCATTATGACCAATCAAAAACACAGAAACGGAGAAGACGCTGCATATGCCTGAAAAACTCACGGAACGGAAATACATAGCAAACGTACAAGGACGCCACATCAAACTCCGTCACAAAACATTAAAAAAACGGCAACAAGAAAGCGGCACACACCGTCGCGAAGCAATGGAAGGTCCGGTCGCTGACAGGGTGTAAGAAAAAAGCGAGGAATTTACATTTGTAAACATATTATCATGAAAAATAGATTTTTTCATTTGGAAGGAACGCAAAATAAAGCTATATTTGCGATGTGTAATGACACAAAGACAAAAACTAAGAACCAACCTAAAAGTATAATATTATGGATGTCAAAAAATTATTGAGCGATCTTGAGTTCAGACATCCCGGCGAGCCGGAATATCTGCAGGCAGTGAAAGAAGTATTGCTTTCAATCGAAGAAGAATATAACAAGCACCCGGAATTTGAACGTGTGAAACTGATTGAACGCATGGTAGAACCGGAACGTGTGATAACATTCCGCGTGCCGTGGGTTGATGACAAGGGCGAGGTACACGTAAACACAGGTTACCGTGTGCAGTTCAACAGTGCGATAGGTCCGTATAAAGGCGGTCTGCGTTTCCACTCGTCGGTGAACCTCTCCATACTGAAGTTCCTCGGATTTGAACAGACATTCAAAAACGCGCTCACCACTCTGCCTATGGGTGGCGGCAAGGGCGGTTCAGACTTCTCCATCCGCGGACGCTCGGACGCTGAGGTGATGAGATTCTGTCAGGCATTCATGAGCGAACTGTACCGTCACATCGGTCCTGACGAGGACATTCCGGCAGGCGATATCGGTGTGGGTGCAAGAGAGATAGGTTATCTGTTCGGAGCATACAAGAAACTGACACATACATGGAGTGGCATGCTCACAGGCAAAGGCTTGGAATGGGGCGGCTCACGCATACGTCCGGAGGCAACCGGATTCGGCGCTCTGTACTTCGTGAACCAGATGCTGCAGACACACGGAATAGACATAAAAGGTAAGACTGTGGCCATAAGCGGATTCGGCAACGTGGCATGGGGTGCAGCAAAGAAGGCTACGGAACTTGGTGCAAAGGTTGTGACAATAAGCGGACCGGACGGATACATATATGATCCGACAGGCATCAGCGGAAAGAAGATAGACTACATGCTGGAGCTCAGAGCAAGCGGCAACGACGTATGCCAGCCTTACGCAGAGGAATTCCCGGAAGCAACATTCTACGAAGGAAAGAAACCTTGGGAGGTGAAATGCGACATAGCACTGCCTTGTGCTACACAGAACGAGCTGAACGGCGACGACGCCGACATGCTGCTGGCAAACAAGACGCTCTGCGTGGCAGAGGTATCCAACATGGGATGTACGGCAGAAGCTGTTGACAAATTCATAGCTGCCGGTCAGCTGTTCGCACCTGGCAAGGCTGTGAATGCCGGTGGAGTGGCTACATCTGGACTGGAAATGACACAGAACGCAATAAGACTGACGTGGAGCGAGAAGGAAGTGGACGAAAAGCTGCATTACATCATGCATTCTATCCACGAGCAGTGCGTGAAGTACGGCAAGACAGAGGACGGATACGTGAACTACGTGAAGGGTGCCAATGTCGCCGGTTTCATGAAGGTGGCCAACGCTATGATGGCACAGGGAATTGTTTAATAAAATGTATTACTTAAAAACATATTGTGAAATATAGAAGAAGCGTATTATTAATAATTTCGATATTCTGCTTTACTCTTCTGTACCCGCAAGAGGTACAGAAGGGTAAAGCCTCGTATTATTCAAAAAGGATGACCGGCGCCCGGACAAGCAGTGGCGAAAGGATACATCATGACAGCCTGACCTGCGCGCACAGAACGTACGAATTCGGAACAATGCTGAAAGTGACAAATCCGGAAAACGGGAAAGAGGTCATTGTAAAGGTGACGGACAGAGGTCCGCACATAAGAGGAAGGATAATTGATCTTTCGTGGGGTGCGGCAAAAGAACTGGACATTCTGTCGAAAGGTGTGGCAATGGTGATTGTGCAACCGATGGACAGCTACATTGTACCGTTCAAACCGACAACAGACATACACATGCCGGAGATAGACTTCGGAGCGATAAACCAGGAATATACAATACCAGAGGAATGGAAGGTGAAGAAAGAGACTTCCGCAAAAAGAAAAACACACAAAAGAAGCAAAAGAAAAGCTGACAGAAACAGAAAGAAGCAAGAAGCTGAAAACAATAATAAGGAAAAATGATGTGCTGGCAAAGGACGGCCTGCCGCAACTGAACTGATAGATAAAATGTGATGCGGATCAGTCTGCATCACATTTTATATTTACTTGCTTGTAGTGATAGTGAATTCATGTACTTTTGATATGGTGGCGTCGCCATGCAGTACAGACACGCATATTCTCACATTTCCGTTCTTCAACCGGTTGTCCGCCTTGACTATAGCAGTATAACGGACACCACGACCGGGTGATATGCGCTCCACATAAACACTTGGAGAGATGTAAATGTGCTTATTGGCCGTGGCATCAACGACAACAGGGCGTACATTGAATACCGGCGCATCACCACGATTGTATATCTCGAATATGACTTTGCATGTCTCGCCACGGCTGATACGGTTGTCATGGTTTTCATCCACAAAACGTGCATTGACAACATCCACATGCGGAGAATACGAATAATCGGCAACAAGCTCCTCTACGCTCGAAGATGACGGCATAACGACAGATTGTTCACCGGCACTGTAATCGCCCGTGTAATCGCTGCTATTGAAGTCGTAGAGCCTGTCATCACCTCCATTTGAAGGATCGTAACCGCTTTGATTGTCGTCATAACGGTTCTGCTGTTGTCTTTCTTCATTATATCTCCGGATTCTGCTGCGGCGCCTTGTGCTTTCATAATCATCATATGCAGACTCCCGCTGTCTGTCGAGTTGCGAACCGGCGGCACCTCCTATGGCAGCACCTCCGGCCATGCCGACAAGCGTACCTATATCACTGCCACGCGGTCCTCCGGCAATGCCGCCTATGGCCGAACCGAGAATGGAGCCAAGTCCGGCGCCGGCATAAGCACCGTAACCGGCTGAAGTGGTGCAGCCACTGAACACGAGAAGCGGAAGTAAGGCAAGAATAAAAATCTTTCTCATATATGAATACAATATTGTTTAACCACACCATATTATAAGGATCTGACCGTAATGAGAGCGTCACATCCTTATAATGGCAAAGATAGTACAATATGGCATTGGAACGAAATAATTTAACATCATTTCATTTTACTAACGCTCTGTATTACAAACAGATCAGTAAATAAGAAATAACAACCTGTCATCAGGCTGACTTATGTATTCTACAATCAGCCATCCGCTTCAGTTTATTTGGAAACATAATATTACCGACATCACCTGTATACCATACGTCAAGCTTTATACGCCCTGAAGATGTCCTTTTCCATTTCATGGACAATACGTTATCCCCTACTCTGATATTCTCAACATGAAGATATGACAACGTCGCTGGAAAGAAAGGTGATATCTCTATGACACCGCTTTCCTCATCAGGACTTATTCCGGCAAGTCCCGTCAACACGCTTTCCAGAAAAGTGGAATAAGACCATAACTGTGAAATATTGGAACAAAGCCCTGGCTGACACTCGGGAAACAAACCGAGACAGGTGTTTTCCAGATCGAAAACTCCTTTTGTTGTAAGCTGTAATAAATTCCATCCCAATTCTCCCTTACCGTATTTGAATGCCGCAACGGAACACAGATTGTTGTGCACCAGACCTACACCTTCATTTGTCTGGTCGGTATTTCGCCGGAATCGCCCTACCATTCCCCACGAAGAATTCACCCAGTATTTCTCAATCATATTCATTGCCGAAAGTCCCTTCTCGCCGGATGCAACTCCCGCACTCTGCGGAAACACCACACTCCAGAAATTGTAAGGTCTGGGCTCATTATTCTCGGTGAAAGCGCAATTCCATACAGACTCCTCATTGTTCCACCAGACATCGTTGAAGTGTTTTCTGTATTCGGCAGCTTTATCCTTGTACGACGGAGCCGCTGTATCATGCATTATATCTGCCATGATGGAGACTGCCTTCAAAGCAGTATATGTATATGATGCCGCCGAGAGTTCCTCCCAATCCGCCTTAAACTCTGATTCTTCCATCAGACCGTGTCCTTCTATAAATCCGTCCTTATCGGAATCGGCACCCGACAATATGTCTTTCAACAAGCTTGTGCACAAAGGATATACTTCCTCCAAAAAAGAAAGATCATGGCTCCACACATAATAATCAAGACATGCGGCAATCCACTGAGGCGAAACCTGTATGTGATCCCACCCGAGAAGTATCCCGTCACTACTGATTTCATGAGGTGCACGCATGTGTTCTTTGGTATATGCAGCCATCAACAATAATGTTTCTTTGACAATATCTTCAAAACCAGACGCCAACAGTCCGCGCACGGAAAAGCAGAAATCTGTTCCGAACAACCGAGGATATACAGGTACTCCGGCTCTGACAAAGGGTCTCTTGATATAAGGAGAATGATTGCATATATTCAGAAGGACATTCGCCTTTGCACAATAAAAAGCACCTGTCAGTCTGTAGTCTGAGCAATCAAAACGTACACCATCAAACAACTGCCGGTTATAATAATGCGATTTCTCTGCGTAAATATCATCATAACGGCCAGCAAGCTCATGGTACGTTCTCCTTACACCGGCAACATCACCTTTATTGTCTCCAACAATAAGCAACGGAAAAGATGTTACGGTTTTTCCGGATGGCACGCTGAGTTTATACTCAAGTTCCACCAACGAATCAGCCACCTGTCGGAAACCAGAAGTCTTACCGTTTCCTATCATAACCGCACCCACTTCATTGTATGCAATCACAGCATGGTTTTCGCGCGATATAGTTGTGTTGCATTTATGCTGATTCAGTCCTACACATCTCTGAGACGGACGTATATCCATACAAACAACAAAACGTAAGGTCAACAGACGTTCTGCGTTGCTTCTGTTCTCGATACTAAAAGTGGTGCATAATGCAGGATGGTTTTCTGCCACAACATCCCGGCGCAACACCTTGAGTCCGTCATTTTCAAATTCGAACTCAGCCGAGTAAAAGTTGTATTTGAAATTTACAGCTTTATTCAAACTCCACACACCCTTGTCTTCTTCGATTATGGAACAATCAATGGAAGATATCAGTTTTACCGGATGACACCATATTCCATGTTCGACATGAGCATATACGTCGTCGAAAAAAGAACCATTGATACAACCTGTCTCATACATGCTTTTACCGGACAATAGAAAAGCAGACTTGCCGTCAGACACAGACTTGTAATCTCTTGACAAAGTACCAATATTCAAAGTTTGCATAACGCTGTCTGCACTTAATGCATGAATATTATCTGTGCAACACAAGCAAAAACACATACAGATAATAAGTTGTCTGCAAAAGAACGATATATGTGACATCATGGTTTATTCTCTTTTTATACAATACAGCAATTACTTTCAGCAACCATCAGAATATTTTATCATGCCTGTTCAGAATAAAAATTCTGATAATGCTCAAACAGCATGAATATGTGGATAAAGTTACAAAAATAACACATACGAAAGGCTAATTATCGGCAGATAATTGCTTAGGGCATGAAATCATTACATTATAATAAAACCATAACACATGCAATAAAGAAACGATATTTCTATCAGACATAACAGTTCTGTCTATAGAACACGGTTTATATTTCCCATAATATGATACATCCACAATATAAATCCATATCCTCACAGTATTATTCCGCTTTTGTCTGTACCTTTAAAATAAAGACTTCGTCCTCATACAATACTTTGGGTCGGTGGCAATGCTGTGGGGATTGATTTCAATAAAAAATCAGCGGTTTCAATCATATATCGACATTGTTTCACACTGCTGAAATGAACACAATATGGGCCACTTACAGATTTTCAGCATCATGTGATTTTTTCGTTCGAGTTTTCTGTTCTACCCCAAAAATCCAGCGCGAATTTGCGCGCGGACTCTCCTTCGGATGCAAATTCTCGAAATATGAGAGGTTTTCTTAAAATACTGAACATCAAAGACTTATATTTAAGATATATTTCACCGGCATACAAAATGCACTGTTTCAGCATGCGATTAAGCCTATATCAGGGGCTGAAACGCACCATATCACACCATGATATGGGCGTAATCGGACCCTGAAACAGGCAAAATCAGAATGCAAGATGAACCATTCCGGAGCACACTACTGAGTATATGAGAAAAAGGTATGGGATGAAAGAGCCTTAACAATACGAAATATAACATATCCTTACATCTCTTTCACGATTTTATTTTGTCAAAATAAAGTCAAGAAAATCTGTAAGTCCGTCGCGAGAGTTTTCTTTAAAACCGCCGATATGACGCGCGAGGAGACACACGCGAAGCATGAGCCTTTATTGCGGTGAGAATTTATCGGTGTGACAATATGAGTATAGTGTTACGCGAGGACGTCGCTCGTCACTGATAATACTACTCGGTGTTATACGTGAATCTTCCTCCGTTCCATGTAGCGTCGTGAACAAAAGCCGACTCACACTGATATTATACAGCACCGCTTTACGATATATAATTTACGGATAAATACGTTTATCCGGTTAATAAAAAAAGGACCGCAATTTTTAGATTGCGATCCTTATATGGAATGTGAATCTGATGTTTCAGAATCTTATTCAGCCTTAGCTTCCTCTGCAGCTGTTGCTTCTGCAACGGGTGCCTCTGCAACTTCTTCAGCCTTTGAAGCAGATTTGCGGCTACGACGAGTCTTCTTGGCAGCCTTAGGAGTCTTAGCCATATTCTCATCGAAGTCTACAAGCTCGATAAATGCTATCGGAGCAGCGTCTCCTTTACGTGTACCGAGTTTGATAACACGTGTGTATCCTCCGGGACGATCGCCGATCTTTGCAGCAACTTCACCGAAAAGCTCTTTCAGAGCCTCTTTGTTCTGAAGATAACGGAATACAACACGACGAGAGTTTGTTGAGTCGTCCTTACTGCGGGTAAGCAGAGGCTCAACATATTTCTTCAAAGCCTTAGCCTTTGCGAGGGTCGTAGTGATTCTTTTGTGCATGATCAGCGAGATAGCCATGTTAGCAAGCATGGCCTGACGGTGAGATGCAGTACGACCCAGATGGTTGAATTTTTTATTATGTCTCATTTTGTTTGTTTCTTTTTACGATAAACCGGTTTGATTGCGGACACTTCCGTGCCCGCAATACATGGCCGGATTATTCTTTGTCTAATTTGTATTGAGAAATATCGGTTCCAAAAGACAGATTCAGACTCTCGAGCAAATCATCAAGCTCTGAAAGCGATTTCTTACCGAAGTTGCGGAACTTAAGGAGATCTGTCTTATTGTACTGTACAAGATCGCCGAGTGTTTCTACATCAGCAGCCTTAAGACAATTGAGGGCACGAACAGAGAGGTTCATGTCAACAAGCTTGGTCTTAAGCAACTGACGCATGTGAAGCACTTCCTCATCAAACTCCTGGTTTGTCTCATGATCAGGATTCTCAAGTGTGATCTTCTCGTCAGAGAACAACATGAAGTGATAGATAAGAATCTTAGCGGCTTCCTTAAGTGCATCTTTCGGACTTATGGAACCATCCGTACTAACTTCGAGAACCAGTTTGTCGTAGTCAGTTTTCTGTTCAACACGATACGGTTCAATCGAATATTTTACGTTACGGATAGGGGTGTAGATAGAATCGATTGGAATTACATTAACGTCAGTGCAGAATTCGCGATTCTCATCAGCAGGAACGTATCCACGTCCTTTGTTGATGGTCAGGTCTATCTGCATCGAAGCCTTGGCATCTAAATGACAAATCACCAAATCAGGGTTTAACACTTCAAATCCAGTCAGATACTTACCAATATCACCTGCTTTGAATTCTGTTGAATTCTCTACGGTGATACTAACTTTTTCGTTCTCGAATTCTTCTACTACTTGCTTGAATCTTACTTGTTTCAAATTCAAGATAATGTTGGTCACGTCTTCCTTCACGCCCGGAACTGATGAGAACTCATGCTCTACACCAGAGATACGCACTGTGTTGATGGCATATCCCTCAAGCGACGAAAGAAGTATGCGGCGCAGCGCATTACCTATGGTAACGCCGAAGCCAGGCTCAAGAGGACGAAATTCGAACTTGCCGAATTTATCGTTGGCCTCCAACATTACAACTTTGTCAGGTTTTTGAAATGCTAATATCGCCATTAATTTAATGATTTATTTAGAGTACAACTCAACGATTAACTGTTCCTTTATATTCTCAGGAATATCGGCACGCTCCGGTTTGTGCAGGAACTTGCCACTCTTGGTATTTGCATCCCACTCGATCCAAGGATATTTGCTGTGATTGAAACCAGCAAGAGCAGACTCAATAACTTCAAGAGACTTTGATTTTTCACGCACTCCTACTATCTGGCCTGGCTTAACTGAATATGAAGGTATGTTAACCACACTACCATCAACAACAATGTGCTTGTGACCTACCAGCTGACGGGCAGCGGCACGTGTGGGAGCAATACCCATACGGAACACAACATTGTCGAGACGGCTTTCAAGGTTCTGAAGAAGAACCTCACCGGTAATACCTTCGGCCTTGGCTGCCTTTTCAAACATATTACGGAACTGGCGCTCCAATACACCGTATGTGTATTTAGCCTTTTGCTTCTCTGCCAGCATGACAGCGTACTCAGACTGTTTTCTACGACGACTGTTGCCATGCTGTCCAGGAGGGAAGTTTCTCTTGGACAAAACTTTGTCTGCGCCGAAAATCGGCTCACCGAAACGACGCGCAATCTTAGATTTCGGACCTATATATTTAGCCATAATATTATAAAATGCTTTTTGTTTGTGTAACTTTGTTTGATAGCAGGAACTTATACCTTACGTCTCTTCGGAGGACGGCAACCATTATGTGGCAGCGGAGTAACGTCAACGATCTCTGTTACTTCAATTCCACTGCTGTGTACGCCACGGATTGCAGACTCACGTCCGTTTCCCGGACCTTTGACATAAGCCTTAACCTTACGCAAGCCAAGATCGTAAGCTACCTTTGCACAATCCTCTGCTGCCATCTGAGCTGCATACGGAGTGTTCTTCTTTGAGCCACGGAATCCCATCTTACCGGCTGAAGACCATGATATGATCTGTCCTTCGCTATTTGCTAAAGACACAATAATATTATTGAAAGAGCTATGAACATGAAGCTGCCCTATAGCGTCAACTTTCACATTTCTTTTTTTGGATGTTGCTGTTTTCTTTGCCATAATCTTTTTTAGTTAAAAGTTAAAAGTCAAAAGTTAAAAGGTTTGAGACATAGAATCTCCAAACTTTCAACTCCAAACTAAATTTTACTTAGTAGCTTTCTTCTTGTTAGCAACAGTCTTCTTCTTTCCTTTACGTGTACGGGCATTGTTTTTTGTGCTCTGACCGCGAACAGGAAGACCATTACGATGACGGATTCCACGATAGCAACCAATATCCATGAGTCGCTTGATGTTCATCTGGATCTCTGCACGGAGATCACCTTCAACTTTGAATTCAGCGCCGATAATTTCACGGATCTTGGAAGCCTGATCGTCTGTCCACTCGCTTACCTTCAGGTCGCGGCTGACACCGGCTTTATCCAATATCTTTGCTGAACTACTTCGACCTATACCATAAATATAAGTCAATGCGATTTCGCCACGCTTATTCTGGGGCAAATCTACTCCAACAATTCTTATTGCCATTGTTAATAATTAAATTAAAAAATTGATAATTTGTTTATTTTGAGTTTCAAGCAAGAAATTTCGCAATCTCTGCCTTATGTCTCTTTTTAATTAGCCCTGACGCATTTTATACTTAGGGTTCTTCTTGTTGATAACGAACAAGCGACCTTTACGACGTACGATCTTACAGTCGGGTGTGCGTTTCTTTAATGATGCTCTTGTTTTCATATCTGTGAGTTTATTTATATCTGAAAACTATTCGGCCCTTGGTCAAATCATAAGGGCTCATTTCCACTTTAACCTTATCTCCTGGCAGAATCTTGATGTAGTGCATTCTCATCTTTCCTGAGATATGCGCTATTATCTGAACACCGTTTTCGAGTTCTACTCTGAACATCGCGTTAGATAATGATTCTACAATTGTTCCGTCCTGTTCTATAGCAGATTGCTTTGCCATAATCTTGTACTGTCTTTCTTTTTAAATGTTATATTCCTTCAAATGTAGATAAAATTTCAGCATTGCCTCTTTGAATGGCAACGGTATGTTCAAAATGTGCTGCAGGTTTACCGTCTCGAGTACGTATTCCCCACTTGTCCGGCATCAGCATGATATCACGCGCTCCCATTGTTATCATTGGTTCAATCGCAATACACATACCAGCCTTTAGCAACACACCATGTCCTCGCATACCATAATTTGGTACTTGCGGATCCTCATGCATCTCACGTCCTATACCATGTCCTGTAAGTTCGCGAACAACGCCATACCCCATCTTAACACAATGGGACTGAACCGCATCTCCTATATCACCAACATGTTTTCCTGCAACTGCCTGAGAAATTCCCTTATAAAGGGCCTCCTTTGTTGTTTCAACTAACTTTCTGACCTCAGGAGCAACATCACCAACATAAAATGTATAGCAACTGTCTCCATTATAGCCATTAAGCAATGTTCCGCAATCTATAGAGATAATATCACCATCACGTAAGATGGTCTTTTCATCAGGTATTCCATGCACAACTACATCGTTGACAGAAGTACAGATGCTTGCAGGGAATGGCCCTCCAAATGGATTAGGGAAATTCTTGAAAGTAGGAATAGCTCCATGGTCTCTAATGAACTCCTCTGCGATTTTATCCAATTGAAGGGTCGTTACACCCGGTTTAATATGCTTTGCCAATTCCGCTAAGGTCTTACCAACAAGTTGGTTTGCCTCACGCATCAGCTGAATTTCATCCTCTGTCTTCAGAAATATTTTCATTTTCCAAAGAATAATCAATATGCAGAAACACCGCTATTACGAGTACGTCCTGAATTCAACAGTCCATCGTAATGACGCATTAGCAAATGACTCTCTATCTGCTGGAGTGTGTCTATAACAACTCCGACAAGAATCAGGAGTGAAGTTCCTCCGAAGAACTGAGAGAATTGCTGCTGCACATTGAGCAAACCTGCAAGAGCCGGCATTATTGCTATAAATGCAATGAAGATAGATCCAGGGAATGTTATACGAGACATGATTGTCTCAATATATTCTGCTGTATCCTTTCCCGGACGTATGCCTGGAATGAAACCATTATTGCGTTTCATATCCTCTGCCATCTGAGTCGGATTCAATGTGATAGCTGTGTAGAAGTATGTGAATGCTATGATGAGAACAACATAAACACAATTATACAACAAGCTACGGTTATCCATCAATGAACGAACCACCCACGATGCGTTATCACTCTGATACTGTACAATTGCAAGCGGAATAAACATCAATGCCTGTGCAAAAATGATAGGCATAACGTTAGCTGCGAACAGCTTAAGCGGAATATACTGACGTGCTCCTCCGTATTGTTTGTTTCCAACAAGACGTTTTGCATATTGTACTGGTATCTTGCGTGTTCCCTGCACCAAAAGAATTGCAGCGCACACAACTGCATACAGAATCAGTATTTCAACAATGAACATTACAAGACCACCACCAGCGATTGCATTAAGACGTGTTGCCACCTCCTGAATGAATGCCTGAGGAAATCTTGCAATAATACCTATCATAATGATCATTGAAACACCATTTCCGACACCTTTATCTGTAATGCGCTCTCCTAACCAGAGAACAAACATACTGCCTGCTGCAAGAATGACAGAAGCAGAAGCCATAAACACTGGCCAGGAAAGTCCTGATGCAAGAGCCTGAGAAGCCTGCGCCTTCAGGTTGAGAAGATAAGACGGTGCTTGGAAAAACAATATGGCTACAGTCAATATTCTGGTATACCAATTGATTTTCTTACGGCCACTTTCTCCTTCTCTTTGCATTTTCTGGAAATACGGAACCGCAATCGCCAGAAGCTGCATTACGATAGAAGCTGAGATGTATGGCATAATTCCAAGTGCAAAAATTGATGCATTGGAAAACGCACCACCGGAGAACATGTCCAGCAATGACATCAAACCGCCAGATGTTTGCGACTGTAATTTTTCCAACATGCTCGGATTGATACCAGGAAGTACCACAAACGAGCCAAAACGGTATATAGCCGTAAACAGGAGAGTAATGAGGAGTCGCTGACGCAAATCCTCAATTCTCCAACAGTTCTTCAGTGTCTCAATAAATTTTTTCATTGACCTAAATTATAGTTGTGTTACCACCAACTGCCTTGATTGCCTCTTCAGCAGTCTTCGAGAAAGCATTAGCCTCGACATCAAGTTTTGCCTTGAGTTCGCCGCTGCCAAGAATCTTAACAAGAACATTCTTCTTAACAAGATTTGCATCTCGAAGATCATTAAGACTAATCTTTGTAAGATTCTTTGCTTCAGCAAGGCTCTGCAGAACAGAAAGATTAACCGCAAAATATTCCTTGTGGTTAATATTCTTAAATCCTGCCTTAGGCACACGACGCTGGAGAGGCATCTGACCTCCTTCGAAACCTATCTTCTTCTTATAACCAGAACGAGCTTTTGCTCCTTTATGTCCGCGAGTAGAAGTTCCTCCTAATCCAGATCCTGGTCCACGACCAATACGGCGGCGAGAATGTGTAGAACCCTCGGCTGGTTTTAAAGTATTTAATTTCATAATTTTTTCTGCTTAAAGATTAATTATTCAACTACTGTTACCAGATGATGAACTTTTCGTATCATACCACGTATACTGGGCGTGTCCTCAACCTCGATCACCTGAGAGATCTTGTGCAGACCTAAAGACAAAAGAGTGCTCTTCTGTTCTTTATTGGCGCCGATACGGCTCTTTATCTGTTTTACCTTTATTGTTGCCATTGTAATTCTCCTTATCCGTTAAAAACTTTTTCCATACTGATACCACGAACACCTGCGATAGTGTAAGCATCACGTACCTGTGTGAGAGCCTCTATTGTTGCCTTAACCAAGTTATGAGGATTTGAAGAACCTTTAGATTTAGCAAGAACGTCCTTTACGCCAACGCTATCAAGAACAGCACGCATAGCACCACCAGCTACAAGTCCTGTACCGGCTGCAGCAGGTCTCATGAATACATGCGAACCACCATAACGAGCTTCTACCTCGTGAGGTATTGTTCCCTTTACAAGTGCAACTTTAACAAGGTTCTTCTTTGCAGCTTCAACGCCTTTGGAGATTGCTGCTGTAACTTCACCAGCCTTACCAAGGCCGTAGCCGATAACGCCTTTTCCGTCACCAACAACGACAATAGCAGCAAAAGTGAAGGTGCGTCCACCCTTTGTTACTTTCGTAACTCGGTTAATGGCCACCAAACGGTCTTTCAACTCAACGTCATTATATACTTTAACTTTATTCATTGCCATAATCGTTTAAAATTTAAGACCACCTTTACGAGCAGCATCAGCTAATTCCTTAACGCGTCCGTGATAAAGATAACCGTTACGGTCGAAAACAACAGCAGTGATTCCTGCAGCCTGTGCATTTGCAGCTACCATCTCGCCAACTTTAGCAGCCTGCTGAATTTTAGGCATTTTCTCAAGTCCAAGAGAAGATGCAGATGCAAGAGTCGTTCCGGTCAAATCGTTTATAACCTGTGCATAAATCTGTTTGTTGCTGCGGAACACACTCAGACGAGGGCGCTCTGCAGTTCCATTTACACGCTTACGAATTCTATATTTAATTTTTATTCGTCTTTCTACTTTCTTTGTTGTCATAATCGTAAATTTTAAAAGATTACTTAGCAGAAGCTGACTTACCAGATTTTCTGCGGATGACTTCGCCTTTGAAGAGGATACCTTTACCTTTATATGGCTCCGGCTTACGGAAAGTACGAATTTTTGCACAAATAAGGCCAATCAACTGCTTGTCGCAAGACTCTAACATCAATAACGGATTCTGGTTTCTCTCACTCTTTGTCTCAACCTTAACCTCCTTCGGAAGTTCAAGGAAGATCGGGTGTGTATAACCCAAAGAGAATTCAATCACGTTACCCTGATTGGAAACACGATATCCGACACCTACAAGTTCCAGAGTTTTCTTATATCCCTCACTGACTCCAACTACCATGTTGTTAACCAAAGCACGGTACAGACCATGATATGCCTGCTTCTGCTTGTAGTTAACCGGGCTGTTTTCATCAACCTCAAATATAATCTCACCGTCTGCGATCTTAACAATGATGGAAGAATCTATTTTCTGAGAAAGTTCACCTTTAGGTCCCTTTACAGTAACAACCCCATCAGCCATAGCAACATTTACTCCTGCGGGGATTTTAATTGGTAATTTTCCTATTCTTGACATAATAAATCCTCCAATTAATAAACATAGCAAAGAACCTCACCACCTACTTTAAGAGCAGCAGCTTCCTTGTCTGTCATTACACCCTTGGATGTAGATAAAATTGCTATACCTAATCCGTTAATAACTCTCGGCATGTTCTTATAACCAGTATACTTACGAAGACCTGGTGTAGAAACACGTTTCAACGACTTGATTGCGTTGACTTTGGTTGCAGGATCATACTTCAATGCAACCTTGATTGTACCTTGAGGACCATCTTCTATGAACTTGTAGTTCAAGATGTATCCTTTCTCGAAGAGGATCTTAGTAATCTCTTTCTTCAAGTTTGACGCAGGAACTTCAACGACACGATGATGTGCCATGATTGCGTTTCTGAGTCTTGTCAGATAATCTGCTATTGGATCTGTCATATTATATAAAATTTTAATTAATCGGGACTACCCCGACAATATTAAATAAATTACCAGCTTGCCTTTTTAACGCCAGGTATAAGACCTGCAGAAGCCATCTCACGGAACTGTATACGTGACAATCCGAACTGACGGATATATCCTTTCGGACGACCGGTGATCTTACAACGGTTGTGCAAACGAATAGGATTAGCGTTCTTCGGAATAGACTGCAGTTTACGTGCTGCCTCATATGCCTCTGCGGGATCTTCTGTCGTAGCGATAACCTTCTTAAGAGCCGCACGTTTCGCAGCATAACGGGCAACCATCTTCGCACGCTTTACCTCGCGAGCCTTCATTGATTCTTTTGCCATATTGCTTAATCGTTTTTAGCGTTTTTGAAAGGAAGGCCAAATGCTTTAAGAAGAGCATAGCCCTCTTCATCTGTCTGAGCTGTTGTCACGAATGTGATGTTCATTCCCTGGATGCGGTCGATAGCATCGATATTGATTTCAGGGAAGATTATCTGCTCCTGAATACCAAGAGTATAATTTCCACGACCGTCGAACTTGCTCTCAATACCCTTGAAGTCACGGATACGTGGCAAGGCTATACGTACAAGTTTCTCGAGGAATTCATACATACGCTCGCGACGAAGTGTAACCATAACACCAATAGGCATCTTCTTACGAAGTTTGAAGTTTGCTATATCCTTCTTTGAATAAGTAGCAACTGCCTTCTGACCAGTAATGGCTGTGATCTCATTAATAGCAACATCGATAATCTTCTTATCCTGTGTTGCATCACCCAATCCCTGATTAATAACGATCTTCTTCAGGACAGGAACCTGCATTGATGAAGAATAGTTGAACTGTTTCTTCAATGCCGGAGCAATGCTCTCAACATAGACTTTCTTTAACTGTGCTGTATCCATTATTTGATTTCCTCCCCTGACTTTTTAGCGATACGAACTTTCTTGCCCTCATCGTTCTTCTTTATGGCAATACGTGTCGGTTTGCCGCTTTTCGGATCGATCAGGCTCAAATTAGAGACATGTATCGAAGCCTCCTGCTTGATGATACCGCCCTGAGGGTTCTTTGCAGAGGGCTTTGTGCTCTTAGAGACCATATTCACACCTTCTACAATGGCGCGATTCTTGTCAACCAAGACTTTGAGCACCTTACCAGTCTTGCCCTTGTCCTCACCGGCAAGAACATAGACTGTGTCGTTTTTCTTTATATGTAACTTACTCATTTCTAAATCTTATTTTAAATTATAGAACCTCAGGTGCCAAAGAAACGACTTTCATATTAACAGCGCGCAATTCACGTGCTACAGGGCCGAAGATACGGCTACCACGAAGTTCTCCCGCATTATTAAGCAGCACACATGCGTTATCATCAAAGCGGATATATGAACCATCCGGACGACGGATTTCCTTCTTTGTGCGAACAATCAAAGCCTTAGATACTGCACCCTTTTTCAAATCACTTGATGGGATAACGTTCTTGACAGCAACGACAATAACGTCACCAACACTTGCATAACGGCGGCGTGTTCCACCCAATACGCGAATGCAAAGAGCTTCACGTGCGCCGCTGTTATCACATACTGTAAGTCTTGATTCTGCTTGTATCATAATTACTTAGCTTTTTCAGTTATTTGAACTAATCTCCATCTCTTTGTCTTACTCAAAGGACGTGTTTCCATGATGAGTACAGTATCACCAAGATTTGCCTCATTGTTCTCATCATGAACATGGTATTTCTTTGTTTTCTGAACAAATTTACCATAAATAGGGTGCATCTCCTTGAACTTAGCTGCAATAACAATGGTTTTATCCATTTTGTTGCTTATAACCACACCCTGTCTTGTTTTTCTTAAATTTCTTGTTTCCATCTGGACCATTGTTATTTGTTAAGTTCTCTCTGACGGATTTCGGTTTTCAGACGTGCGATATCACGACGTGCAGCCTTAATCTGTGATGGATTCTCAAGAGGAGAAATCGTATGGTTAAGCTTCAGCTGATTCAAGCGAGCTACCTCTGTCTCCAACTTCTCATTCAGAGACTTGACATCCAAGTCTTTCAATTCTTTCATCTTCATAGTTTAAGCGTTTTTATCGTAATCACGTCTAACAACAAACTTAGTCTTTACCGGCAGTTTCTGAGCTGCGAGACGAAGAGCCTCTTTTGCAACATCAAAACTTACACCTTCCACTTCAAAGAGGATACGACCCGGTGTAACCGGTGCCACCCATCCTGCAGGATCACCTTTACCTTTACCCATTCGGACATCAGCAGGTTTGCGGGTGATTGGTTTATCCGGGAATATTCTGATCCATACCTGACCTTCACGCTGCATGTAGCGGTTCACTGCCACACGAGCAGCTTCTATCTGACGGCTGTCAATCCATTTTGCCTCAAGTGTTTTGATGCCAAATGATCCGAAAGCCAGCTGTGTGCCTCTGTGAGCGTTGCCTTTATTGCCACGTCCATCTTGAGGTCTTCTATATTTTACTCTTTTTGGCTGTAACATGATAGTTTCTTACTTTTAACGGTTATTGTTTCTCTTGCGATTACCGCGGTTACCACGACCGCTATTAGAACCACCATTCTGCTTCTCCTGTGTAAAGTTAGGAGTCAAATCGCGCTCTCCATAAACCTCACCTCTGCAGATCCAAACCTTGATTCCAAGGAGTCCTACTTTGGTAAGTGCCTCAGCCTGACAGTAGTCGATATCAGCACGGAATGTATGCAAAGGAGTTCTTCCTTCCTTGTACATTTCCTTACGTGCCATTTCTGCACCATTCAGACGTCCGGTGATCTGTATTTTCACACCTTCGGCACCAGCACGCATTGTATTTTGTATAGCCATTTTGATAGCACGACGATAAGCGATTTTACCTTCAACCTGACGTGCAATGTTGTTTGCAACAATGTTTGCATCAAGTTCAGGCTTCTTCACTTCGAAGATGTTGATCTGGATGTCCTTCTTATAGAGTTTCTTCAACTCTTCTTTCAGTTTGTCGACATCCTGTCCACCCTTACCAATGACGATACCAGGACGAGCTGTGCAGATTGTAATTGTGATGAGTTTCAATGTACGCTCTATTACAATCTTTGAAACACTGGCCTTAGCCAGACGCTCATTAAGGTATTTACGTATTTTGCGGTCTTCAACCAGATTGTCACCGAAGTTTTTGCCTCCGAACCAATTGGAATCCCAACCACGGATAATACCCAAACGATTGCTTATTGGATTAACTTTCTGTCCCATTCTGCTATTTATTTTTCGTCATTAGTTTTGGAATCAACAAACAGTGTAACGTGATTGCTGCGCTTGCGAATACGATAGCCACGTCCCTGCGGAGCCGGTCTCATGCGCTTCATAGTAACACCTTCATCAACGAAGACTTTAGAAATGTAAAGTTCGCCGTCTTCTGCCTTGCGGTCATTTTTTGCTTCCCAGTTAGCGATGGCCGAGCGTAACAGTTTCTCAACGTCGGCGGCAGCCTGCTTCTTGGAGAATCTCAGTACTCCCAGTGCGCGATTAACCTCCATACCACGAACCATGTCAACGACATAGCGCATTTTACGTGGTGAAGAAGGAACGCCTTTGAGCTTTGCGAAGTACAAATTCTTAAGGGCCTCTTTTCTTTTTTCAGCCGCTATATGTTTTCTTGCTCCCATTATTATTTCTTTGTTTTAAATGGTTTTAACCCGCTTACTTTCTATTTCCGGCGTGTCCACCGAACTTACGTGTGGGAGAGAACTCTCCGAGTTTATGACCCACCATATTCTCAGTAATGTAAACAGGGATAAATTTATTTCCGTTATGAACTGCAACAGTGTGTCCCACGAAATCCGGGGAAATCATTGATGCTCTGGCCCATGTCTTAACAACAGTCTTTTTGCCACTTTCATTCATGGCAAGAATCTTCTTCTCCAAAGAGACGTTGATATATGGACCTTTTTTTAATGAACGACTCATAATTTACTCTTGTTAACTAAAATTATTTACTAGCTCTTTCGATGATATACTTGTTAGAAAGTTTCTTCGGTGCGCGTGTCTTGAGACCCTTAGCATAAAGACCCTTACGTGAGCGTGGGTGTCCTCCAGACTGACGACCTTCACCACCACCCATCGGGTGATCAACAGGGTTCATAACAACACCACGGTTGTGCGGACGACGACCAAGCCAGCGTGAACGTCCAGCCTTACCGGACTGTTCAAGAGCGTGATCTGAGTTTCCGACGCTACCTACAGTTGCCTTACAAGCACTCAGAATCTGGCGTGTTTCACCAGAAGGGAGCTTAATCACACAATAACTGCCTTCACGAGAAGTCAATTGAGCAAAATTACCAGCCGAACGAACGAGCAATGCACCCTGTCCCGGACGTAATTCGATGTTGTGAATTACAGTACCTACAGGAATGTTTGCCAAAGGAAGAGCATTACCAACTTCAGGAGCAGCATCAGCGCCTGACATCAGTTTTGCACCCACCTGCAGTCCATTAGGAGCAATAATGTAACGTTTTTCACCATCAGCATAAAACAACAAAGCAATACGAGCCGAACGGTTCGGATCGTATTCTATTGTCTTAACTACAGCTGGAACACCATCTTTCTCACGTTTAAAGTCGATCAGACGATACTTTCTCTTATGACCGCCGCCTTTGTAGCGAACAGTCATTTTTCCGGTGTTGTTTCGACCACCGGTAGAGCGTTTACCGAAAACGAGAGACTTCTCTGGCACGGATGCAGTAATCTCCTCGAACGTGCCAATAACTTTGTGTCTTTGTCCCGGAGTAACCGGTTTAAATTTACGTACTGCCATTTTTTATTTAAATATTGCTGTAAAAATCGATTGAATCGCCCTCTTTCAGAGTAACGATAGCTTTTTTGTATGCGTTCTTCTGTCCTTTGATAAGACCGGCACGTGTATAACGGCTCATGCGCTTACCAGCGTAACGCATTGTGTTCACGTCTATCACTGTAACGTTGTACAGACTTTCGACTTCACTCTTAATCTCATACTTATTGGCATCAGGACGTACGATGAAACCATATTTGGCCTCAGCCTTCTTTGTTCTGGTCTCGCCCTTCACCTTATAAGATTTCTCTACAGAAGACTTGTCTGTCATTTTGGTCATCTTCTCAGTGACCAATGGTTTTATGATAATTGCCATATTGCTATTGTCTCCCTATTATTTTGTTAAGATTCCGTCAATCATCTTCAGAGCATCCTCTGTCACAACAAGCACATCTGCGTTCAAAACCTTGTATGTATTGAGTGCTGATGCAGTCATGACTTCAGTACCCTGCAAGTTACGAGCTGACAAATATACATTTTTATTTACACCTGGCAAAAGAAGGAGCATCTTGCGGCCTTCTACTTTAAGATTTTTAGTAATATTTACAAAATCTTTAGTCTTTGGTGCATCCAAAGTAAAGTCTTCAACAACAACGATGTCATTACCCTGTGCCTTATAAGACAGAGCAGACTTACGAGCAAGAGCCTTTACTTTCTTGTTGAGTTTGAAACCATAATCACGAGGTTTCGGACCAAATACACGACCTCCACCAACGAGTACCGGTGAGTTGATGTCACCACGACGTGCACCACCTCCGCCTTTCTGACGGCCGAGCTTACGTGTAGAACCGCTTACTTCACTTCTTTCCTTTGTTTTAGCCGTACCCTGACGCTGGTTAGCGAGGTATTGCTTAACGTCAAGATACAAAACGTGATCGTTAGGCTCAATTCCGAAGATAGATTCGTTCAACGTAACCTTTCTTCCGGTCTCCTGACCATTGATATTTAATACGCTAACTTCCATTATTTATTAATTAATACGGTTGAACCATTGCATCCAGCTACAGAACCTTTCACGAGAATAAGGTTATGCTCCGGGATAACTTTTAATACTTTCAGATTCTGGGTTGTCACTCTGTCGCCGCCCATCTGTCCGGCCATGCGCATGCCCTTGAACACCTTTGCAGGATAAGAGCAAGCACCGATAGAACCCGGCTTACGCGCGCGGTCATCCTGTCCGTGAGTACTCTGACCAACACCACCGAATCCGTGACGCTTCATAACACCCTGGAAACCTTTTCCCTTTGAAGTACCAACAACGTCAACGTACTTTGCATCGTTGAAGATCTCAACAGTAAGCGTATCACCGAGGTTATATTCCTCGTCAAACTTGAACTCGGCCAAGTGTCTCTTAGGTGTTGTACCAGCTTTCTTAAAGCAGCCCATCATAGCCTTGGTAGTGTTCTTTTCCTTTGCCTCACCAAAGCCCAACTGAACAGCCTTATAACCGTCCTTTTCAACGGTTTTTACCTGTGTTACAACACAAGGACCAGCTTCGATAACAGTGCACGGCACATTCTTGCCGTCGGCACTGAAAACGGATGTCATTCCGATTTTTCTTCCAATTAATCCTGGCATTTCAATTAAAAATTAAATATTAAATAAATACTATACTTTGATTTCAACTTCTACGCCGCTCGGCAACTCAAGTTTCATCAGAGCGTCAACTGTCTTGGCAGTAGAGCTGTAGATATCGATAAGACGTTTGAAATCGCTGAGCTGGAACTGCTCACGTGCTTTCTTGTTAACGAATGTACTGCGGTTAACAGTATAGATACGTTTGTGTGTTGGCAATGGAATAGGACCGCTTACAATAGCGCCTGTAGCCTTTACTGCCTTAACGATTTTTTCTGCAGACTTATCAACCAACTTGTGGTCGTAACTCTTCAACTTGATTCTGATTTTCTGACTCATATTTATTATTTGATTATTAATTATTTCAAAAAGGAGTCTGCCGCTTAAGAGTCATTCGCTAAGTCGGCAGTACTCCGTTTTGTTTTTATTTTGCTTGGTTATACCAGATCTGCACGTCCTTTAACTTCCTCAAGCACAGCCTTAGCGATTGAGCTTGACAGAGGAGCGTGGTGGTCGTATTCCATTGAGCTTGTAGCACGACCTGATGTGATGGTACGCAATGCTGTTACGTAACCGAACATCTCAGCCAGCGGAACCATAGCCTTCACGATGCGTGCACCGCTACGAGCCTCGTCCATGCCTTCAACCTGTCCACGACGCTTGTTAAGGTCGCCGATAACATCACCCATGTTTTCTTCCGGAGTAACAACCTCCACCTTCATGATAGGCTCCATGAGCACAGGACCTGCCTTCGGGCAAGCATTCTTGTATGCATTGATGGCTGCGAGTTCGAATGACAACTGGTCAGAGTCTACCGGGTGGAAAGAACCATCGGTCAAAGTAACCTTCAGTCCTGTCATCGGATAACCACCGAGCACACCGTTCTTCATAGCGGTCTCAAAACCTTTCTGTACAGACGGTATGAATTCCTTCGGCACGTTACCACCCTTAACCTCATTGATGAACTGCAGATCGCCTTCCTTGTAATCCTCGTCCTTAGGACCTACAGTTACGATGATGTCAGCGAACTTACCACGTCCACCACTCTGCTTCTTGTAAACCTCACGCAGAGTGACAGGCTGTGTAATAGCCTCTTTATAGTTAACCTGTGGTTTACCCTGATTACATTCAACCTTGAACTCACGCTTCAGACGGTCGATGATAATGTCGAGGTGAAGCTCACCCATACCAGAGATAATTGTCTGGCCACTCTGTTCGTCAGTGCGTACTGTGAATGTCGGGTCTTCCTCAGCAAGTTTTGCAAGACCATTGTCGAGCTTAGCGATGTCAGCCTGGCTCTTCGGTTCAACAGCGATTGAAATCACTGTATCCGGGAATGTCATAGACTCTAGTACGATAGGATTAGCCTCGTCGCAAAGAGTATCACCTGTGCGGATATCCTTGAAACCAACACCTGCACCTATATCACCAGCCTCGATTGCCTCCATCGGGATTTCCTTGTTAGAGTTCATCTGGAACAGACGGCTGATACGCTCTTTCTTGCCCGAACGCGGGTTGTAAACATAAGAACCGGCTGTAACCTTACCTGAATAAACGCGGAAGAACACCAGACGTCCCATGAACGGGTCAGTTGCGATCTTGAACGCAAGAGCTGATGTCGGAGCATCCTCAGACGGTTTGCGTGCTTCCTCTTCTTCTGTATCAGGATTTGTTCCGATGATATCCTCTGTATCAAGAGGAGAAGGCAGGAATGCACATGTATAATCGAGAAGCGGCTGAACACCTTTGTTCTTATATGAAGAACCAAGAAGCATAGGTGTGATCTGCATAGAGATTGTACCCTTGCGGATTGCAGCGATAAGTTCTGCCTCACCTATTTCCTGACCTTCAAGATATTTCTCCATAAGAGCGTCATCGAAGCTTGCAGCGCTCTCGAGAAGCTTATCTCTCCATTCATTAGCTTCATCAACGAGATCAGCAGGAATATCCTCTACGCTGTACTCAGCACCCATTGTCTCGTCGTGCCACAGGATGGCCTTCATTTTGATAAGGTCAACAACACCCTTGAAGTTCTCCTCAGCACCGATTGGGATCTGTATAGGACACGGATTAGCACCCAGAATGTCCTTCATCTGCTGTACTGTCTCGAAGAAGTCAGCACCAGAACGGTCCATCTTGTTAACATATCCGATACGCGGAACGTTATACTTGTCAGCCTGACGCCATACTGTTTCTGACTGCGGCTGAACACCGTCTGCAGCTGAATATGTTGCGATAGCACCGTCGAGCACACGGAGTGAACGCTCAACCTCTGCAGTGAAGTCAACGTGTCCCGGAGTGTCGATCAAGTTGATTTTATAAGTCTTGTCATTCCACTTCCAGTTACATGTTGTTGCAGCAGAAGTAATAGTAATACCACGCTCCTGCTCCTGGGCCATCCAGTCCATTGTTGCAGCACCATCATGTACCTCACCGATCTTGTGTGTCTTACCGGTGTAGAAGAGGATACGCTCAGACGTTGTGGTCTTTCCGGCATCGATGTGAGCCATAATGCCGATGTTACGAGTCAAATGTAAATCGCGATTTGCCATTTTCTTTTTACCTTATTTAGTGGATTAGAATCTGAAGTGAGCAAATGCACGGTTAGCCTCTGCCATGCGGTGCATATCTTCCTTGCGCTTGAAGGCACCACCCTGATTGTTGTATGCATCCATGATCTCAGCCGCAAGCTTCTCAGCCATGCTCTTACCACCGCGCTTACGTGCGAACTGAATAAGATTCTTCATGGAGATGCTCTCCTTGCGCTCAGGACGGATTTCTGTAGGAACCTGGAATGTGGCACCACCGATACGGCGGCTCTTCACCTCAACCTGCGGAGTGATATTGTCAAGGGCCTGCTTCCATATTTCCAGAGCCGGCTTTTCTTCCTTGGCCATTTTCTCCTTCACTACATCAAGTGCATTGTAAAAAATCTCGTATGATGCATTTTTCTTGCCATCATACATCAGATGATTAACGAATTTTGAAACCTTCTGGTCGTTGAAGACGGGATCTGGAAGAACCACGCGCTTCTTTGGTTTTGCTTTTCTCATTTTGTTTTTGAAAATTTAATTCTGCTTGGGGCTGTTTATTAGTGTTCTTCAACGTCCGCACCCGGACATTTACTCAACCTGTGTCTTTAACAATTCTCCAGCAAAACGATTACTAAAATTTTTATAGTCCGATCAACAACTTGTTGTTATCTTATTTCTTTGCTTTCGGACGTTTTGCACCGTATTTAGAACGACGCTGTGTGCGGTTTGCAACACCTGCGGTATCAAGAGTACCACGAACGATGTGATAACGTACACCAGGAAGGTCCTTTACACGACCGCCACGAACCAGCACGATACTGTGCTCCTGCAGGTTGTGTCCCTCTCCCGGGATGTAAGAGTTCACTTCCTTCTGGTTTGTCAAACGAACACGGGCAACTTTACGCATTGCCGAATTAGGCTTCTTAGGTGTGGTTGTGTAGACACGAACGCAAACACCACGACGCTGAGGACATGCATCCAAAGCCGGTGACTTACTCTTGTCTTCGAGCACCTTTCTGCCTTTTCTTACCAATTGTGAAATTGTAGGCATAATTTTACTTTTTTAGAATTTATATATTTATTTTGTTGTTATCAAACTATTACAAAAGGGCTACAATAAGCCTTTCGGGCTGCAAAGGTACAAACTTTTATTTAATCCGCCTAACGAAACCTTCAAAGAAAGAAACAAAGAATAGATGAATTAACATTATATAACACACGTTAGACTAAATTACCAGTATTATCGTCCAACATTTACTCTATCAATGACAATCACAGTATGTTCAGAGCTGCTTCCGGACATCAACTAACGACATTTGCACACATGCAGAACCACGAATAACAATACATCTGCATCCAACTTTTCCGCATCATTTTCAGTCCGTTTTTCCTCATTGATTCTTTAATAATGCAGACAAACCGACTGCTCAAAAGTTTCATGAATCCACGTTTTGCAGGGAGAGTCACCCATAGACCGTCAGCGGCAACAACTGACTGCCCCAACTTTCAAACCACAGAGAATGCGACCGTCTGCAAACATACATACAAAGCGGCACCAGGCTTAAACAGTGTCAGCCACAAAACAACCTTCTGCATGACGGCACGACAAGGCTATCGAATAAGAAATCTTCCTGTAAACCCACTCCATAACATAAGTGAGGTCTACAGGAAGACTATATTACATATCTATGCTTCACCACTCTTGCAACAGCAAGAAGTCTAAGCGAACATCAGACGTATATTCAGAACAACTCACGTGCATGCAGATCATGCCTCACCGGTACCACCGTTGAACGGAGCGATGGTGCGGCCCTGCTGGTTCGGTATCTGTATTTTACCGAACGTCTGCTCATATTTATATATATTTTCCTGCAAAGCCTGCAACAGACGCTTTGCGTGTTCCGGAGCAAGAACCACTCTACTGCGCACCTGAGGTTTGGACATGCCGGGAAGCATGCGTGCGAAGTCGAGCACGAAGTCGGAACTTGAATGACTGATCAATGCAAGGTTGGCATATTGGCCGAGGGCTGTCTCCGGATTAAGCTCGATGGGAAAGCCCTGTTTCTGATTGTTGTTTTCGTCCATGATAATTTTTTAGTTTTAGATATTACAAAATAAAAAGCGCCGTATCCGCCAGCCGAGGCTGCAGGGTGCACAGCGCATCACATATATACTGCAAAGATAACATATCCGTAGAACATTCCCAAAAATATGCGTCGAAAAATAATTACCTCACGTAATAATAAATTCATGCCGACACGATCGAAAAATCATCAGCGCTATGACTGCACCGACTTTCCGTACTTTCCATCGGCTTCGATGTCGGCGTTTTTAAAGAAAACCCGGACGACGAACTTACAGATTTTCTTGACTTTATTTTGACAAAATAAAATCACGAAAGAGATGTAAAGGAATGTTAAATCGCATATGATTAAGGCTCTTTCGTCCCATACCGTCTTTTCATATACCCTGCAATGCGGTCCGGAATGGTTCATCTTGCGTTCCGATCATGCCTGTTTCAGGGTCCGATTACGCCCATATCAGGGTGTGATATGGTGCATTTCAGCCCCTGATATGGGCCATATCGCATGCTCAAACGGTGCTTTTTGCACGGCGGGAAAGCAACCGTCGTACATAATCCGCTGATGTTCAGTATTTTGTACAAACTTCTTATTTCTCGCGTATTTGCCTCTGAAGCAAAGTCTGTCCGCAAATTCTCATTTATTTTTTGGGGTAGAACAGAAAACTCGGACAAAAAAATCACAGGATGCTGAAAATCTGTAAATAGCCCATATTGTGTTCATTCCGGCAGAGTGGAATAATGCCTGTATAGGCTTGAAGCACCGGTCTCTTTGATTGAAGAATCAAGAATAAATCTCCACTGCACACTTCCGGTCATACAAAACGGCCTTTCCGAGCTTGCAGAAAGACTCTGTCAAGACAACGAGAAAGCCCGTTCTGCAAGTCCGGAAAGGCCGCTTCATAAATCAATATCAGTCTGCCCGACATGCGGACAATAAAACATGTCTTAACCCAACCGTCAACAAGCCGATGACGGGAAACATCTACCGTTCGTCTGTACCGACACTTATCACCTCGCGCACAAGATATACACCGTCATATTGTTCGGCGAAGCCATCGTCCCACTTGCCGTTATACTCCACCTTGAGCACAGCCTTCACGGGGCGTCCGTTCTTCTGTCCGCCCGTCACTCTGTCATACATATCAAGCAAGACACCGGTCTTGTCGACAAACCAGTATTCCTTGTCACTGCCCGCCGGTACGAACGAACGCACCTCGTGTGCCACACGCAGTTCGCCCTCGAGTGTATAAAGTATGTCCTTTGAGATGCCTCCGGCCTTTGTGTCGGTGAGTTCGATGGTAGTCTCATCAAAGATAGGTGCGTCCTGTCCTATTTCCACAAAGACCGCCTTCGACGGATTGCTGTCGTATATCTCAAAATAGCGCATACCGCTGTTGCCCACTCCCCATCCGCTGCATGTGACGGGCACAGGCTCATGACCGGAGATGGCGTCTATTTTCTTGGCATACTCTCCGTCCGGCACAAGTATATATCTGTGCACACCCTTCCTGCCTGAGTCCGTCTCCTTGAAACGGCAGGTCTGGCTATCTATCCATCCTTTGGAGGCACGGAGAGTATCGAGCAGTCCTTTTGTGCCACGGTTGCCTGTATTGAATATCTGTATCAGTCTGTGAGGACGCACATCGTTGTCTCTCACAAGCACCATGCCCGGCAACGACGGATCGGCCATGACACGCATATGTTCGTTCTGTTGTGCGAGCATACGGAGTCCTGCCCCACTCACTTCCTTCCAGACAAATCCCTCATAAGGCGGACGCGACGCCTTCAGACTGTCCTGACCTACGGTGCCTGCTGTCTTCATGTCGCCACGCACAAAGCGCATGGTGTGTCCGGCTCTGAAAGGTTTCAGTACAAGAGTGTCGCCCTGCAGGCTTACTATATCGAACGTATCTGCCACAAGACCGTCATGTGCGGTTCCACTCTCAGCACCGCTCAATATCAGAATTCCGTCACCTGCTTTCCACCTGTTGTATGCTGACAGATGCGTTCCCACTGGTACGAACTCACCGTTTTCCTTCAATTCCATACCTGCTACAAGAGAAGCTGCTCCGTCTGTCATCTCGTTCCATTGACCGACAAGGCGTGATGCATCGTCTGAGGCACATGCACACAACCCGAATGACAATAAGAAATACAATTTTTTCATAATTCTTAGCTGTTGAAAATAGGAATAATCTGATTTGAAACATAACTGCTGATGCATGCCGCACGAGACCGCTGTACGCATGAGAAACCGATAGCGGAAGCCGTCGTCACAACTGACACATGCATGCCGGAATGCCCTCCAAAAATATGAATATTAATTCACCGGACAATTTTTATTGTCATAAAAAAACAAAAAACGTAAATGATGTGCCAATGAAACACCATTCGCATACGGTGAATATAAGAATTATGGTGTAAAAGAAACGGAGACATGCACCTGCGCACATGTCTCCGTTTGTAATTATCATTTCCAATGCCAACAATCAGGCATCAGTACATTCAATATCATTCAGCCGAACCGTTCTCACCGGCAAAGTCGAGCACAGTCTTGCGGTTTGCCTGGATGCGGTCGTACTCTTCCTTCGAACCAACGATGAGTTTCTCCCACTGGCGGAGTCCTGTACCGGCCGGGATGAGGTGACCTGTGATCACGTTCTCCTTCATACCTTCCAGACGGTCTACCTTACCACGTATTGCAGCTTCGTTGAGCACCTTGGTTGTCTCCTGGAATGATGCAGCCGAGATGAAGCTCTTGGTCTGCAATGCTGCACGTGTGATACCCTGCAGAATCTGTGTAGAGGTTGCTGGGATAGTATCGCGCACCTGAACAAGACGAAGGTCGCGGCGCTTCAGGCTAGAGTTCTCGTCGCGCAGCTTGCGGGCAGAGATTATCTGACCTACCTTCAGAGTTTCTGAGTCGCCGGCGTCGGTTACGTACTTCTTGCCCCAGATGCGGTCGTTCTCCTCTGCGAAGTCGAGTTTGTCCACCATTTCCTGCTCGAGGAATGTTGTATCGCCCGGTTCGTCGATCTGTACCTTGCGCATCATCTGGCGTACGATGATCTCGAAGTGCTTGTCGTTGATCTTCACACCCTGCAGACGGTATACGTCCTGAACCTCGTTGACAATATATTCCTGAACGGCGGTCGGACCCTTGATGGCGAGGATGTCGCCCGGAGTGATGATACCGTCAGAAAGCGGAGTTCCGGCACGTACAGCGTCGTGCTCCTGAACAAGGATCTGCTTCGACAGACTTACCAGATATTTTCTCTGATCGCCGGTCTTGCTGGTCACGATGATCTCGCGGTTACCACGTTTCACCTTACCCATGGTCACCTCACCGTCGATTTCTGAAACCACGGCAGGGTTGCTCGGGTTGCGGGCCTCGAAGAGCTCTGTTACTCGTGGGAGACCTCCGGTGATGTCACCAGCCTTACCTACGGCACGCGGAATCTTGACGAGAGTTGCACCGGTTCTTACGGTCTGGCCGTCCTCAACAACAACGTGACCACCCACAGGGAAGTTATATGTACCAACCACCTCGCCGTCCGGACCGATGATGTCGCAGGTAGGAACCTTCGACTTGTCCTTTGAGTCGGTGATAATCTTCTCGGTAAGTCCTGTTGCCTCGTCGGTCTCGGCACGATATGTTATACCTTCTATCACATCGTTGAACTTCAGAGTTCCACCGTATTCCGTAACGATTACGGCATTGAACGGGTCCCACTTGGCGATGAGGTCGCCCTTCTTCACAATGTCGCCATTCTTGAAATAGAGTGACGAACCGTAAGGAACGTTGAGTGTAGAAAGTACGATGTCGGTATGCGGATCGATGAAGCGGATTTCAGACAGACGGCTTACTACCATGTCGCAGTTGATGTCTTTCTCACCGTCGTTCTCAATGAACGGAACGATGCGGAGCTCGTCGAACTCGATGCGTGAATCGTTCTTTGCAACGATAGATGCGTTGGCAGCTGCGTTGGCAGCCACACCACCGGCGTGGAACGTACGCAGAGTAAGCTGTGTTCCCGGCTCACCGATGGCCTGTGCGGCAATCACACCTACAGCCTCACCCATCTGCACCATGCGGCTTGTGGCAAGGTTGCGGCCGTAACACTTCATGCAGACACCATGCTTGCTTTCGCAGGTGAGCACCGAACGGATCTCTACGCTTTCGATTGGAGAATCCTCAATTGCCTTGGCAACCGATTCGGTAATCTCTTCACCGGCTGCAACGATGAGTTCGCCGGTTGTAGGATGTATGATGTCGTGAACAGACACACGTCCGAGAATACGTTCATAAAGAGTGGAGATGACTTCGTCGCCGTTCTTGAGAGCGGTGCAGACAAGTCCGCGCAGCGTACCACAGTCTTCCTCTGTGATGATCACATCGTGTGATACATCGACAAGACGACGTGTGAGGTAACCGGCGTCGGCTGTCTTCATGGCAGTGTCGGCAAGACCCTTACGTGCACCGTGAGATGCGATGAAGTACTCAAGCACTGACATTCCTTCCTTGAAGTTTGAAAGAATAGGGTTCTCAATGATCTGCGCGCCTTCGGCACCGGCCTTCTGCGGCTTGGCCATAAGTCCACGCATACCGGAAAGCTGCTTGATCTGGTCCTTAGAACCACGGGCTCCGGAGTCGAGCATCATGAACACAGCATTGAATCCCTGGTCGGCCTCGGTCATTTCCTTCATGAGGACGTTAGCAAGGTCGTTGTTCACGTGAGTCCATGTATCAATTACCTGATTGTAACGCTCGTTGTCGGTAATGAATCCCATGTTGTAGTTCTCAGTGATCTGACGTACTTCCTCATTACCTTTTTCAACGATAGCCTCTTTCTCCTTCGGGATGATGATATCGTCGAGGTTGAACGAAAGACCAGCGACATATGCCATGCGGTAACCGAGGTTCTTGATACCATCGAGGAACTCGCACGCACGGGCCATACCCACAGACTTAATAACGTCGGCAATGATACCACGCAGAGTCTTCTTGGATATGATGTCGTTGAAGTAACCTACTTCCTCCGGAATTATCTGGTTGACGATGACACGTCCTACGGAAGTGTCGACCATACGTTTCTGCATAACTCCATCAACGAGGTCGTTTACAACAACCTTTACAGGAGCGTGCAGGTCGCACTTGCCTTCATTGTGTGCGATGAGGGCTTCTTCCGGACCATAGAATATGAGTCCTTCACCCTTTGCACCCGGACGTATTTTTGTAATATAGTAGAGTCCGAGAACCATATCCTGTGACGGCACAGTGATAGGAGCACCGTTGGCCGGGTTAAGGATGTTGTGGCTCTGGAGCATCAGAATCTGTGCTTCAAGAATAGCCTCGTTGCTCAACGGGAGGTGAACAGCCATCTGGTCACCATCGAAGTCGGCGTTGAACGCAGTACATGCCAGCGGGTGGAGCTGGATAGCCTTACCCTCAATGAGCTTTGGCTGGAATGCCTGGATACCAAGACGGTGAAGTGTCGGCGCACGGTTGAGAAGTACCGGATGACCTTTCATCACGTTCTCAAGGATATCCCAGATGACCGGTTCGCGACGATCGACAATCTTCTTGGCACTCTTAACTGTCTTAACAATACCACGCTCGATGAGCTTGCGGATGATGAACGGCTTGTAAAGCTCGGCAGCCATGAGTTTCGGCAGACCGCACTCGCCCATCTTCAACTCAGGACCAACGACGATAACCGAACGTGCTGAATAATCGACACGCTTACCGAGAAGGTTCTGACGGAAACGTCCCTGTTTACCTTTGAGCGAATCGGACAATGATTTCAACGGACGGTTGCTGTCGCTCTTAACGGCAGAGCTCTTGCGTGAGTTGTCGAAGAGGCTGTCGACAGCTTCCTGAAGCATACGTTTCTCGTTGCGGAGAATAACCTCAGGTGCCTTGATCTCAACAAGACGCTTCAGACGGTTGTTACGTATGATGACACGACGATAAAGATCGTTGAGGTCTGATGTTGCGAAACGACCACCATCAAGCGGAACAAGCGGACGGAGTTCTGGCGGAATGACCGGAATAATCTTCATGATCATCCACTCAGGACGGTTCACACCACGGCTGGAACGGAAAGCCTCTACAACCTGCAGACGCTTGAGGGCTTCTGTCTTACGCTGCTGCGAAGAGTCGTTATTGGCACGGTCGCGCAGTTCGTAAGAAAGTGCATCCAGATCAATTGTAGACAAAAGATCGTAGATAGCCTCGGCTCCCATTTTGGCTATGAACTTGTTGGGATCTGAATCGTCGAGATATTCGTTACGCGGATCGAGTTTGTTCTCGATAATGTCGATGTACTCCTCTTCAGAAAGGAAGTCCATCTTATGAGAACCGTTGATCTCGACACCCTCTGCATCCTTGCGTCCCTCGAGGGCACCCGGCTGTACAACTACATATCTCTCATAATAGATCACCGAATCAAGACGCTTTGTCGGCATACCGAGCAAATATCCTATCTTGTTTGGCAAAGAACGGAAATACCAGATATGTGCTACAGGAACCACCAACTCGATGTGTCCGCTGCGCTCACGGCGTACCTTTTTCTCTGTAACCTCAACACCGCATCGGTCACAAACAATACCTTTATAACGTATGCGCTTGTACTTTCCGCACGCACACTCATAATCGCGGGTCGGACCGAATATGCGCTCGCAGAAAAGTCCGTCACGCTCAGGCTTGTATGTTCGATAATTGATTGTTTCCGGTTTGGTCACCTCACCAAACGAATTCTCCAGAATTTCTTCAGGCGAAGCAAGACCAACGGTGATCTTCGTGAAATTATTCTTTATTTTTGTATCTTTCTTAAAAGCCATATCATTTATAATTTAGGGTGTTCGGGATTAATCGAGTTTGATACTTAAACCAAGACCACGGAGCTCGTGCAGAAGCACATTGAGCGATTCTGGTATTCCCGGTGTAGGCATCGGATCGCCTTTGACAATTGCCTCGTATGCCTTTGAACGGCCTACAGTATCGTCTGACTTGATTGTCAGGATCTCCTGAAGTACATGGCTGGCACCGAATGCCTCGAGCGCCCAAACCTCCATCTCTCCGAAACGCTGACCTCCGAACTGTGCCTTACCACCAAGAGGCTGCTGTGTGATGAGAGAGTACGGACCGATAGAACGTGCGTGCATCTTGTCTTCAACCATATGACCAAGTTTCAAGAAGTAGGTTATACCCACAGTAGCCGGCTGGTCGAAGCGTTCGCCTGTCTCACCATCATAAAGATGGGTTGAACACAAGTGCGGCAGTCCTGCCTTATCAGTCCATTCAGAGAGGTCTTCAAGTTTTGCACCATCAAAGATAGGTGTTGCGAACTTCACTCCAAGCTTCTTTCCGGCAGCACCGAGGATAGCCTCGAATATCTGTCCAAGGTTCATACGTGAAGGCACACCCAGCGGGTTCAGTACAATATCGACTGGACGTCCGTCCTCGAGGAACGGCATATCCTCCATACGTACAATACGCGATACGATACCCTTGTTTCCGTGACGTCCGGCGAGTTTATCACCAACACCAATCTTACGTTTCTTGGCAATATAAACTTTAGCCATCTGCAGAATACCTGAAGGAAGTTCGTCTCCTATTGTTATGGCAAACTTTCTGCGTTTGAGTTCTGCATCAAGAAGTTTATATTTGCGTATGTAGTTCATTATAAGTTTCTGAATGAGCTCATTGGTATGTGCATCATCCGTCCATCCATTTGACTGGATGCCATCATATTCGAGGTTTTTGAGTGTCGGAGCAGTGAACTTGCTGCCCTTTGTTATTATCTCTGCACCCGAATAGTCCTTCACACCCTGAGATACCTTGTCTTCTGTGAGAATAAGCAGTTTCTCTACAAGGATATCCTTAAGGTCTTCATTCTTTGCCTCATACTCTTCGTCAATCTTGGCAAGCAGAACTTTATCCTGCTTCTTGGATTCACGTGTTTTGATGGCACGTGAGAACATCTTCTTGTCAATTACAACTCCACTGAGTGACGGGTTGGCCTTCAAAGAGGAATCCTTAACGTCTCCTGCCTTGTCTCCGAAGATAGCACGGAGAAGTTTCTCTTCCGGTGACGGATCACTCTCACCCTTCGGTGAAATCTTACCGATGAGGATGTCTCCCGGCTCAACACGCGCACCGATACGGATAACACCATTGTCATCAAGATCTTTTGTAGCCTCTTCGCTTACATTTGGTATATCGCTGGTGAATTCTTCCATACCACGCTTTGTCTCACGTACATCAAGCGAATACTCATCTACATGAACAGAGGTAAGGACATCATCGCGTACCATACGTTCGCTGAGCACAATAGCGTCCTCATAGTTGTAACCCTTCCACGGCATGTATGCAACAAGCAGGTTACGTCCGAGAGCAAGCTCACCATTTTCAGTAGCGTATCCTTCTGTAAGTATATCACCGGCTTTCACACGCTGACCCTTGTTACAGATAGGACGCAAGTCGATTGTCATATTCTGGTTTGTACGACGGAACTTCGGAATGCGATATTCCTTTGATGCAGGTTCGAAGCTTACGAACTCCTCATCTTCTGTACGGTCGTACAATATACGTATTGTTGTAGCATCTACATATTCTATAACACCATCACCTTCAGCAGTTATCATCGTGCGGGAATCCTCACAAACCTGCTTCTCCAGTCCGGTTCCTACAATAGGTGCATCATTATGCAACAATGGAACTGCCTGGCGCATCATGTTACATCCCATCAACGCACGGTGACCGTCATCATGCTCAAGGAAAGGAATAAGTCCGGCAGAAACAGAAGCGATCTGCTGTGGAGATACGTCCATAAGATCGACCTGCTCCGGTGCAACAACCGGGAAGTCTGCATCCTGACGGCACTTCACGTAATCACGTATAAACGAACCGTCTTCACGAAGAGGTGCATTTCCCTGACCGATGATGTGCTCCTGTTCTTCTTCCGCTGTAAGATATACAACATCTTCATTATTAAGATCAACGTTACCGTTAGTAACCTTACGATACGGTGTCTCAATAAATCCAAGTTCGTTTATAGTAGCATACACACACAATGACGATATAAGTCCGATGTTAGGACCTTCAGGACTCTCGATAGGACAGAGTCGGCCGTAGTGTGTGTAATGAACGTCACGCACCTCAAATCCGGCACGCTCACGAGAAAGTCCACCAGGACCCAACGCAGACAGACGACGTTTGTGAGTAACTTCAGCCAACGGGTTGGTCTGGTCCATGAACTGTGACAACGGGTTTGTACCGAAGAAAGAGTTGATGACGCTTGATATTGTCTTTGCGTTAATCAGGTCTGTAGGCTGGAATACTTCATTATCACGTACATTCATACGTTCGCGTATTGTACGACTCATACGAGCCAGACCTATTGAGAACTGATTACTCAATTGCTCTCCTACAGTACGTACACGACGGTTTGACAAATGGTCAATATCGTCTACTGTAGCGTTCGAATTGATAAGCTGAATAAGATACTTTATAATTTCAATTATATCGTCCTTTGTCAGCACACGAACATCAGACTCAGTATCAAGACCAAGTTTTCTATTTATACGGTAACGTCCTACTTCTCCCAAGTCATAACGCTTGTCTGAGAAGAACAGATTCTGGAAAACTTCACGTGCACTTGCATCATCTGCAGGATCTGCATTACGAAGCTGTCTGTAAATATATAAAACAGCTTCCTTTTCCGAGTTGCTTGGATCCTTGGCAAGTGTATTAAAGATTATAGAATATTTATTTGCAGCCTCTGCATCCTTATGCAGCAATACAGAAGGAGTTCCGCTTTCCAAGATATCAATGATATTATCTTCAGTGAGTTCAGTCTCACGTTCCATGATAACCTCATTACGCTCGATAGAAACAACTTCACCGGTATCTTCATCAACGAAATCTTCATTCCAGCTCTTCAGAACACGTGCTGCCAGTTTACGTCCGATGGCCGCCTTCATATTCTTCTTATTAACCTTAACTTCCTCCGCAAGGTCGAAAATCTGAAGAATATCCTTATCTTGCTCATATCCAATTGCACGAAGAAGAGTTGTAACAGGCAATTTCTTCTTACGATCGATATAAGCATACATCACATTGTTGATATCTGTAGCAAATTCTATCCATGAACCCTTAAAAGGTATGATTCGCGCAGAATAAAGCACAGTGCCGTTTGCATGTACACCTTGTCCAAAGAATACACCTGGAGAACGATGCAACTGTGAAACAACAACTCGCTCAGCACCATTTATGATAAATGTGCCATTGCTTGTCATATAAGGGATTGTGCCCAAGAAAACATCTTGTATGAATGTACCGAAATCCTCATGATCTGGATCTGTACAATACAATTTCATCTTGGCCTTCAAAGGCACGCTATATGTAAGTCCACGCTCAAGACATTCCTCTATAGTATAACGCGGTGGATCGATGTAATAATCGAGGAACTCAAGAACAAAATTGTTTCTAGTGTCTGTTATCGGGAAATTTTCAGAGAAAACCTTATACAGACCATCGTTCTTGCGTTCTTCGGGGGGAGTGTCCATCTGAAGGAAGTCTTTAAACGACTTAAGCTGCACATCAAGAAAATCCGGATATGGCATCGGATTGTGGATGCTGGCAAAATTCACTCTGTTATCAACAATTTTTGAAGCCATCAGAAGATATTAATATTAATAATAAATTAAAAGACACAAAAAGGTTAGAACCTACCTACCTGGAAGATTCTAACCGTATTTTAAAAAGATTCATACAGAAGACAAATTATTGTCTTACTGCGAATTTATAAGATTTATTACTTGAGCTCAACTTTAGCACCAGCCTCTTCGATAGCCTTCTTCAAGTTCTCAGCCTCTTCCTTAGAAAGACCTTCCTTGATTGTTGCAGGAGCGCCATCTACGAGATCCTTAGCCTCTTTCAGACCAAGACCGCAAGCTTCCTTAACAGCCTTAACAACCTGGAGTTTAGCGCCACCAACCTCAGCGAGAACAACGTCGAAAGAAGTCTTCTCCTCTGCTTCAGCAGCACCAGCAGCTGCAGGACCAGCAGCTACAGCTACAGCTGCAGCAGCAGGCTCGATTCCATACTCGTCCTTCAGGACTGTTGCCAACTCATTTACTTCTTTTACTGTAAGATTTACTAACTCTTCAGCAATAGCTTTTATATCTGCCATTTTATTTAAAATTTTAATTGTTTTTTAATATTAATAATTGTTTATTGTTACTCTGGGCGCTCACCCAAAGTTTTGAGAACGCCATGAATTGTATTAGCACCTGACTGAAGTGCAGAAACGACGTTCTTAGCAGGCGACTGCAGCAATGCAACAATTTCGGCGATAACCTCGTTCTTGCTCTTCAATGCGGCAAGTTCAGCGAGCTTGTCAGCACCTACATACATGCATTCTTCTGCATATGCACCTTTAAGAGCGGGGATACCTTCTTTAGTGTACTCTTTCAGAAGTTTTGCAGGAACATTCGCAGTATGTGTGAACAATACAGCGGTTGTGCCTTTAAGTGTACAATACAAAGGTTCAAAATCTACGTCTGATGCTTCGAAAGCTTTGTGAAGGAGTGTGTTCTTCACAACAACCATCTTTATTTCACTCTTGAAGCACTTGCGGCGCAAGTTACTTGTAGCCTCTGCATTCAGACCAGTTACATCAACCAGATAAAAATGAGGATATTCCTTCAGTTTCTGGCCGAGTTCGTTTATAATAGTATCTTTTACTTCTTTTCTCATTTTACAAAACTTTTAGAGTTACTCAACTGATTTAGGATCAACTTTGATACCCTTACTCATAGTGCTAGAAATAAAGATACTCTTAATATATGTACCTTTAGCAGCAGAAGGTTTCAGCTTTATAACAGTAGCGATAAACTCCTTTGCGTTCTGCATAATCTGCTCAGCTGTAAAGCTTACCTTACCAATAGAGGTGTGGATAATACCAGCCTTATCTACTTTGAAGTCTATCTTACCTTGCTTAACCTCTTTCACTGCTTTAGCAACATCCATTGTCACAGTACCGCTTTTAGGATTCGGCATAAGTCCACGTGGTCCGAGTACACGTCCCAAAGGACCTATCTTACCCATGCATGACGGCATTGTTATGATAACATCCACATCGGTCCATCCACCTTTAATCTTTTCGATATATTCGTCAAGACCGACATAGTCAGCACCTGCTTCTTTCGCAGCAGCTTCAGCATCTGGTGTACACAAGCAGAGTACGCGTGTAACTTTACCAGTACCATTCGGAAGCGAAACTACGCCACGAACCATCTGGTTTGCCTTACGCGGGTCAACGCCTAAGCGTACATCGATATCTACTGAAGCATCAAACTTGGTAGTTGTTATTTCCTTAACCAACTCCGATGCTTCCATCAAAGAGTATGCTTTCCCTGCTTCAACCTTATCAGCTACTGATTTTTGATTTTTTGTCAGTTTACTCATTTTCTTAATTGAAGTTATAAATTATTTACCAGGGAAGTCCCCTTTTACAGTAATACCCATACTTCTTGCTGTACCGGCAACGAGTTTCATTGCTGCTTCAACAGTAAAGCAGTTAAGATCCTTCATTTTGTCTTCTGCAATTGCTCTAACCTGATCCCAAGTCACGCTAGCAACTTTCTGACGATTAGGCTGTGCTGAGCCGCTCTTTACCTTAGCAGCTTCTTTCAGCTGTACTGCAGCAGGCGGAGTCTTAAGCTCGAAGCTGAACGACTTGTCGGTGTAGTAAGTGATAACAACAGGAATGATCTTACCTGCCTTATCCTGGGTTCTGGCGTTGAACTCTTTGCAGAATCCCATAATGTTAATACCCTTCGAACCCAAAGCCGGTCCTACGGGAGGAGAGGGATTCGCTGCGCCACCTTTAATCTGTAATTTGATTAATCCAGCAACTTCTTTAGCCATTTTTGTTTATAATTAAATGATTAGTATAAAAAGATTGCGACACATCCGTAACAATGCATCAGCCCTCTTTTTCAACTTGCATAAAACCTAATTCCAATGGAGTCTTTCTTCCAAAGATTTTAACCATCACCTTCAGTTTACGCTTCTCAGTATTGACCTCTTCGATCACACCACTGAATCCACTGAAAGGACCGTCAATAACTTTTACAGTTTCATCGACAACATATGGAATATTCACGTCGTCTACAAGCTCAGTCTCTTCTGCGGTACCCAACATACGGTTTATATCCGCCTGCGGAACCGGAGAAGGATTGTCCAGTCCACCAAGGAAGCCTAAAACATTGGGCATGAATCGCAATGTATGTGCAACATCTCCAACGAGAGAGGCTTCTACGAAAACATAGCCGGGAAGAGAGATTTTCTCTTTAATAACTCTCTTACCATTACGTAAAGAAGCATGCTTCTCCATTGGTATCACCACCTGAGAAACATGTGTAGATAGCAACGTGTTGTGCTTCATCTCAGCCTCGATATATTCCTTAACCTTAGCTTCCTTACCACTGACAGCACGTAATACATACCAGTTCTTTCCTGTTTCAGCCATCTTTCAATAAATTAACCTGGATAAACCATACTCATGATCCACTCAAAGAGTTGATCCATTGCGAACACGACACAAGCTATGACAAGGGAAGCAGATAATACAATCATAGCACTGTGCGTAAGTTCGGCACCTGTAGGCCATGTAGTCTTATGCGCAAGTTCGTTGTAACAAACCTTGCAATAATTCACAAATTTCTTGAACATATTATCTTTATTTAGCACGGGATGAGAGGCTCGAACTCCCGACACCTGGTTTTGGAGACCAGTGCTCTACCAACTGAGCTAATCCCGTAAAAAATTCCCGCATGCCGCTCATGCGGGAACGTTTATGTTTATTTCATCATTCAAGAACTCTAAATTCCCGGATTATGAAATTAGTCTTCGTAAACTTCTGTAATCTGACCAGAACCTACTGTACGACCACCTTCACGGATAGCGAAGCGCAGACCCTTATTCAAAGCAACAGCATAGATCAGTTCAACAGTGATTTCAACGTTATCACCAGGCATTACCATTTCTACGCCTTCCGGAAGAGAAATTTCACCGGTGCAGTCCATTGTACGGAGATAGAACTGTGGACGATACTTGTTTCCGAACGGAGTATGACGACCACCTTCTTCTTTCTTCAGAACGTAGATAGAAGCCTTGAACTTCTTGAACGGTTTGATCTGACCCGGATGACAGAGAACCATACCACGTTTGATTTCATTCTTATCGATACCACGGAGGAGCAGACCTACGTTGTCACCAGCTTCACCTTCATCAAGAATCTTACGGAACATTTCAACACCTGTTACAACGCTCTTCTTATCCTCGCCAAGACCGAGAAGCTCTACTTCATCACCAACCTTAACACGGCCAGTTTCGATACGACCAGTAGCAACTGTACCACGACCTGTGATTGAGAATACATCCTCAACAGGCATCAAGAACGGTTTATCGAGATCGCGCGGCGGCTCCTGAATCCATTCATCAACGGCATTCATAAGCTCCATTACTTTCTCTTCCCATTTTGCTACGCCATTAAGTGCGCCAAGTGCAGAACCGCGGATGATAGGAGTATCATCTTCGAATTCATACTGATCGAGGATTTCTCTAACTTCCATTTCAACGAGTTCGAGCATTTCCTCATCCTCAACCATATCACACTTATTCAGGAATACGACCATACGCGGAACGTTTACCTGACGTGCGAGAAGCACGTGCTCACGTGTCTGAGGCATAGGACCGTCAGTTGCAGCAACAACAAGGATCGCGCCGTCCATCTGAGCAGCACCTGTTACCATGTTCTTTACATAGTCAGCGTGTCCCGGACAGTCTACGTGTGCATAGTGACGCTTTGCTGTTTCATATTCCACATGGGCAGTATTGATAGTGATACCGCGTTCCTTTTCCTCAGGTGCGTTATCAATCTGGTCGAAAGACTTAACCTCAGAAAGACCTTGCTTAGCCAAAACAGTTGTGATGGCAGCGGTCAGAGTGGTCTTACCATGGTCAACGTGACCTATCGTACCAATGTTTACGTGCGGTTTCGTGCGCACAAAATTCTCTTTAGCCATAGCTTTTCTTGTTTTATTTATATAAATTGAATTATCTGTTTTTCTTCTGACTCCTTAAACAAATAAAGAACAGAAGTAGAGCTGTAACTGAGAGTTGAACTCAGGACCTCTTCCTTACCAAGGAAGTGCTCTACCACTGAGCTATTACAGCAAGTTAGAGCGGAAAACGGGACTCAAACCCGCGACCCCCAGCTTGGAAGGCTAGTGCTCTATCAACTGAGCTATTTCCGCAAAACTTCAACTGAAGTGGGTGGTGATGGATTCGAACCACCGAAGGCATCGCCAGCAGATTTACAGTCTGCCCCATTTGGCCACTCTGGTAACCACCCCTACTTGTTCAATAAATTCTCAGAGTAAAGAACTTCGTCTTTCGACCAGCATCTTCTTCTCTTCTTTTCCTTGAGCCTCTTGTCGGATTCGAACCAACGACCCCGAGATTACAAATCACGTGCTCTGGCCAACTGAGCTAAAGAGGCAAATCCCTGCAGCCATAAGGCTTATTGATTTAGGACCTGTTCTAAAACGGCTGCAAAGATAGGCATTATTTTTTAATCTCCAAAACTTTTTGCGATTTTTTTTATCTTTCGCGCAATTTTTCTTTAAATTTCGCCAATTGGACCCTCATAGCATCGATACAAAGGTCAATTCCCTCCTCAAAAGTATCACACGTTTTTTCCACAAATAAAGTGGTTCCCGGAACCGACACAGTCATACTTGTTTCTTTATTTAGTGCAGTGGCGGGCTTCACTACTTTCAGTTGCACCTCTACTTTCTGAATGTCCTCAAATGATTTTTCCAACTTAGCTGTTTTCTTTTCGATAAACGCCTGCAGTTTCTCGGTAGCGTCAAAATGAATCGACTGAACTTTTACTTCCATATACGTACCTCCTTTAAATTTAGGTTAAGCCCTTGGATGGGCATTTGAATATATACGCTTCAACTGCTCAAAAGTCGTGTGCGTGTATATTTCGGTTGTCGACAGACTTTCATGTCCGAGCAGTTTCCGCACACTTTCTAAACCAGCATCATGATTGAGCATCGCTGTGGCAAACGAATGCCGTAGTATATGCGGTGAACGTTTTTTCAATGTACATACAGCAGAAAGCGCATTTCTGACTTTCAGCCTAACAGACGCATCACTGAATCTACATCCTTTGGATGTAAGAAAAAAAGCTTCATCCACATCCGTCAGGTCCGCCACCTCCACATCGCGCCTATATATATATATGTTCAATGCATTACGAAGTTCTTCACCAAACGGAATTATACGCTGTTTATTCCTCTTACCAGTAACTTTCAGCTCAAAACTTTCCAAATCCACCGACCTATTATTCAAACCGGTCAGTTCCGAAAGCCGCACACCCGTCTCATAAAAGACCATGATCATTGTCCGCAGACAAACATCATCATATCCGTCGCCCCACATATTCGAATCGAGCAGCCTATCCATTTCCTCTTCTCTGAGAAAATATGGCAACGTCGATTCTTTCTTCGGACCGACAATACAGCACGAAGGATCATGTTCAACAAAACCTCGGGATAATGCAAAACGATAAAGGGAACGCACTGCGCTCAATCTTCGATTGATTGAAGCCGCGGTGTTTCCTTTATCCATCATGCTCTCCATCCAGTCACGGATAATATCGGAATCAACTAATTCCCAAGAGAGATGATCATCCAAATTTTTGAAGTACGATTCGAATGCCTTAACATCCTCGCCGTAACTCTTTACTGTCAGCGCAGAACGATTGCGTTCATACTGCAGATAGTTCAAAAATTCTTTTATTATCATCAATCCGTTGCTCAAATCATAATATATTTCGGCAACGAATATACAGAATAAAATTCAAACTACCAAATTTTAGAGGCAAATTTTAATCCTCTGCTGCGCGCAATTTCTGTACATAGATGGCATGTTCCATCTTGAGTCTCTTCAGCACAGACGGTTTGTTATACTGCTGACGCTTACGCAGTTCTTTCATAACGCCTGTCTTTTCAAATTTTCTCTTAAACTTCTTGAGAGCTCTTTCGATATTCTCACCATCTTTAACTGGTACAATTATCATGCTATTTTTGTTTTTAATTATTTATATTATACTTATACTATTTTGGCTACTGCCACAAAATGCGGTGCAAAATTACACTTTATTTTTGAACTCAACAACTTTTCACGTTCTTTTTTATGTTTTCTCCTTAACTTTTTATCATTTGGACGTATAATCTCTTCAAAAAGCCACTATAAACCAATCAAATATACATTTTCCATCCATCATCGTACACAAGATATATTTGAAGTTTATTATAGAATCGTACTTGCCCACATGTCAATCAACAGCAACATGTATGACCTGCGAAATCTCCGAAGGTTCTCCATTGTCATATTCATAGCATCCCATGTCTATCTGCCTGCCCGACAAGCGTCTCTGCATATCCAGATCAAATTCCATATCCGATGCCAAGCCTGCATTTCCCGCGTCAACACACAACGATTGCTCTGAAAGCGAATAGGAATACACATTCCAGTCATCAGCAGTCATACCGTCACCGGCATATCCTACAACCGGTGCCGGATTCAAGAGACCTGGCGTAACAGTCTCAGACAGTACTACATGCCGCACATCATCGCCATCCTCAAACTTCCGGCTGTCACTTTCCACAGCCGAATTCATCGACACAATTTTTCCTCCACCATCCTTACCGGAGTTCTGTCCGTAACTGCTGTAAATGCCGTTTCCACCGATGTTGTGCCATATCACCGAATTGTATATGCTGATATTCGAGCCGTTGTCGCCCGTGCCTAATGCACCTCCCGGACCAGAAGACTGATTGTTTACTAACGTGCAGTTGACTATCTTGGCCGTAACACCGCCTCCAACCTGCACCGCCCCGCCATTGCCGGATGACGTATTGTTCACAAAAAGACTGTTCTCTATCGTTACGTTACCACGATGACAATGCAGTGCCGCACCGTTCTTACCGTCAGAAGTACGGTTGTTTCTGAATATGCAGTTTATAACTTTTGCCCCACTTGTAAGTATTGCTCCACCGCCATTACCGTTTCCATTATCGGCAGCACCGCTCATTCCGTTCTGCACTATGATGCCGTCGAGCACAGTACCTACCGTTTTCTCAAGTTCCACATTGCGCAAAGGCGACACTTTTCCTCCTCCGTCTATCACAACAGGATTATTTTTCCAGTCACGTTCCGACAAATGTTCCTCCGTTCCATCAAATCCTCCGTACATGGCAACATTATCAATATTGACAGAAGCTGTCACGTTATATACACCCTCCTTCATCCATATCTGTGCCGACGGATATTGCGGAGCTATTTCCACCGCATGCTGCAAAGTTGTAGCATCTGTCCAACTTTCACCGTTACTATTCTCATTGCCGTTGGCAGACACACGTATTATATGGTCAGCATACTGCCGGTATGCCTCGTCAAACCATTCTATAGCCATCTGCTTGAGCCTTGCCGTCACTCCAGCATTTGCTGCCGCCACATTGAGAGTCTCGTTATAATCGTTCTTCATGTCGTACAGTTCCACATTGCTTCCGTCTGCATTCACAAGCAATTTCCAGTCACCCTCTCTCACAGCAATATGCGGACTCACCCGGTCCTTCTTTGTCTTTCCGAACTCCCAGAACAAAGGTTTCTCACGCACCTCCTGTTCCTTTCCGAGCAACGTACTACTCATATCCACACCGTCGAGCTGATATTCGGTCGGCATATCGGCCCCTCCTATTGTGCACAGCGACGGGAAAAGATCCACCGCACACACCACCGACCTTTCGTTCACCTGCCCCGGTTCTATTACTCCAGGCCAGCGCACGATGAAAGGCATTCTTATTCCACCCTCATACAGTGTCCCCTTCTGCCCGCGGAGAGAGTTTGTACGATGTCCGTCAAACGCAGGAGCCGGTCCGTTGTCACTGGTGAATATCACCATTGTGTTGTCGTCGATGCCCAGATCCTTCAGTCCCTGCATCAGACGTCCTATCTGATTGTCAAGCTCCTTAAGCACAATGGAGAATGATTCGGCCGATTCCCTCTGGCTGGCCTCATCGTTTTCATACACCCACGGCGTATGCACATCGTCCGGCCAAAGATTCACAAAACAAGGTTTTCCTTTGTTCCGCGACAGGAAATCGAGCGTCTTATCCACAAAATAAGCCGTACGGTTCCATCTCTTCACCTCGTCCGTAGGCGCCCATATCCAGTTTGATGATGTCAGTTTAGGATCTGGATCAGGACTTTCCCATGTCGACGAATATTCGTCAAAACCATAACGGGTTATCGACGGAGCATTCTTCACGTCGCGTCCACCTCCCATGTGCCACTTACCGAAGTGTCCCGTCATATATCCTCCGGCCTTCAGCGCCCTCGCCATAGAAGGTGCCGAGGCATCAAGAAAATCGTTCTGCTCGTTTGCGGCATTTCCGGCACGGTCCTGCAAAAATGTCGTTATGCCCCAACGCGTAGGATACATGCCAGTGGTGATTCCCGCACGCGAAGATGAACTAATGGGACACGAAGTGTAATATTGCGTAAATCTTATTCCCTCTTCAGCCATACGGTCTATGTTCGGCGTAGGAACATAGTCACCGCCATAACACGACGGATCCGAATATCCCATATCGTCCACATATACAACTATAATGTTAGGCTTATCCTGCGAAACAACCGGCAAACCACACGCAAGCATCACCGGCAGCATAACTCTGCGTTGATTCATAAGAAAATAAAAGGTTTAAAGTGAAACATCAGCTTTGTTCAGGTATGATAAAATTACGACAAATACCTGTTCATCATAAAACAACTGTCCCTCATCACTGTTATTTTTCCTGTTTATTAACATACATACACAAACAATAACAGCAAATCACTGTATCCGTCTCTCCATTATGCACCCTCGCCCACTAATCCTATGAACGACAACGGGCGGATGCCCACTGTCGCACCCGCCCGCTTCGTATTATATATTATATATGTACGCGACGTCACACTTCGTCATCATCCATCGGATAACGCACACCCCACTCCCTGCGAAGCGAGTCGAGCATCCCCATCACGCGCAGCGTCTCAGCGTGCGGCATGTCGTCACACTCCAACCGTCCGTGCTCCAATGCGTCGATACAAGCCTGCACTTCATATTCATAACCCGTTATCTGCAGCGGACAGCATACTGTGCGCACCAGCTGGTGATCAGTCGAATAAATGTCCACGCGCTGCGGATTGTTTATGTTGTCAACAATGAAATAACCCTTGTCGCCACTCACAATGCCCTGCCGGTCGCCCGCACAGAACACGTTACACTGCAGCGCAGCCATTCTGCCGTCGGCATACTTGAACGTGATGCTGTCCTGAAAATCCATACCCTCGTCCGACTTTATCACTGTAGAACTTATTTCGCTTATGTCATTACCGAACGCCATGAGCGCGAAGTTTATATTGTAAAGTCCTATATCGAGCAGCGCACCACCTGCCAGTTCCGGCCTGCGTATGCGTTCCTTATGTGCTATGGGATAGCTCAGATGCGCGGTCAGAGTCATCGGGCGACCTATCGTGCCGTCGTTCACCATGGCGTTTATAGTCTTTGTGAACGGCATATAGCGTGTCCAGATAGCCTCGGTGATGAAAACATTCTTCTCATGCGCCAGCTTCAGCAGCGCCTCAGCCTGACGAAGATTGGCAGTGAAAGCCTTCTCACACAGCACCGGCTTGCCGTGCTCTATGCACATGCATGCGTGCTCATAGTGGTGTGAATGTGGTGTCGCAACATACACCAGGTCCACCTCCGGATCGTCCAGCATTTCCTCGTACGAACCGTACGCACGGCTCACGTTGTGGTTTTCGGCAAATGCACGTGCCTTGTCAATCGATCTCGACGCCACGGCATAAGCCTCCGTACATTCCATCTGTCCCACTGTCCAGGCCATGGCACGGGCAATGGAGCCTGCACCCAATATTCCGATTTTATATTTCTTCATATATTGCTTTTCATTAATTATTTAAGCACAAAATTAATCATTACGCACATTTCCGACAAGTATTAACTTTAAAAAAGAATATATGTCCATATTATAAAATCCTTATTGTAATAACAAACTTAATATTTTTAACATTTTCGAATAAGGGTTCATCAGCAGTTGTGCGTGATAGTATATAATAGAACCAAACAAATAGAAATTTCATAGAGTCAATTTTCCACTTAAAAATAGATTATAGCAACTATTGCACACAAATAAAAAATTCTGATTATGAGGATTAAGACTTAAACAGGAACATCACTTTTCAATAATGGTGAAACATATGGATACACCATCTTTCGTAAAGGGCAGCATGCAAAAGACGATAGTGTGTAAATATGCAAAGCGCATGTTCCATAACTGTTTACCTTATAATATAATAAGAAAGCATTGGCATAATGTCATATCAGATTATAACTATCCAAACTAAATGTAAAATTCAAAACTATTGTACAATGAAAAGAATCACTAATTTCAAAAAATCATCTGTCATCATTTTATCGCTTCTGTGCCTTTTAGTATGTTACGCCTGCTCCGATGATACGCCGGAAGTATACAAAGTTCGTGTTCACATAGAAGCCAATACTAACGAATCCGTAAGAATATATGGTCTAAAAGATTCCTCACCTGAAAAAGGTTTGGTTATTCGAAGCAGCTATGATAAAATCTATAAAACAGAAGATAACGGATTGTCAATTGAGGCAAGATGCAATGATGAGAGCACTTTAATAAATATAAAAGTCTGGGTGAATGGAAAACTCAAAGCAGATGTGTCCGGTAATAAGTATTTAACGAGCGGGTATATTCGTTTTGATAAATGACGTCGTGAGTTCAACAAATTCAGGATAATACAAGCTGTGTATCAATCGTTCTCGTAACATTGATGCACAGCTTTTCTTTGAATTAAACACATGATAAATACGCTTCATTACAGATTTAAGCGTATATTCTTACATCATTAATTATTATAAAAAAACTTGCAAAATTGAAAATCAGCTAAGATAAATCATCTGCCATATAAAATAATTTTATAAATTTGCTCTCGATGAGCATAGCAATTATCATTTGTAAATCTTTCTTTTTCAATATTATAAAGATACGATAATTATCGCTAATCACTAATTATATAAGCATTTACAATTCATCGAACTCACATTAAGATATATTTCTATTATAATCTCACGTGAATTTAAATAAATATTAACTTTATTTATTATTTATGTTTTGGTAATAACATCTTGTTTATTTATTTTTGTTTATTAAAATAGAAAAATCTTTAATTATTAAAGATAATAATATTATATTTATTAATCTTTACAAACTATATTATGGGACTTTTTGATTTATTATTTAAGAATGATAATTTTAATTCATCTCAATCATCTTATAAAAATTATGTAATAAGAGATTTTCATTCTCACATAGACGAACTAAACTTTCTAGTCAAATATACAACTCAATATTTGTATGATGAACGTCCTGGATGTTGTGCAAGGATTCCAGAGAGATATTTTGACAATTTTCTAAATTCAATAAAAAAAGTAATAGATAACGAAAGATATTTCGTATTATTAAAAGGAGAAAATGATAGTTATTTTCTTAAATATAACAATTTAATTGTTTTTCATGCATATTGTTGGTATAAAGATTCCGACGGAGATCTTCATCGCCCATATAGTTTATTTGATGGAAAAATTTTTATTGATGCAGCTAGTGACGATATGAAAATGAAATACGAAGATTTTTATAATGGGTATGCTTTTATTTTTTCTTCAAAACCATACGGATATCAAAAAATAAAGGGAAGAAGCTGAAAATCCCATAAAACAGAGTAAGCAAAACTTAATAACAAGTATTATGAAATACAAAAAGCCAAAAGTAATTGCTAAGAATTTACCTACTGGTGCTTATGCTGCTGGATGTCCTGAATGGCATGAAGGTTTTTACTACGAATGCCTTGAATGTGAACGCAGTAAATAAGTAAGAATCAATCAGCAGTGTATAGTTATTTTCTATACACTGCATTTTTAATGCAAAAAAATATTTACAATATGCTTGTACGACAAGATAGAAATTCTTTTATTCGTCGACGAAACGGATATGGATACATAATGAATCAGATGACATTTTATGATCGCTATTATGATGAGGTCGGAACAATTTTTCTTCTCACACTTTCTAGAGAACCACAGGAAGTGGAAGATATTGTTAAAAATCATTTGTTACCAAAGTTTGAGGATGCTGATTATAATACTATATATTCTGATTTTGTTGAATTCCTTAAAGATTTGGAGAGAAATTTATTTATTGTAACAGGAAATACTATTGAAGAATTGAACCAAAAGGAAATGAACTTTTCATATTCAAATGGTAATATGAAAACACAAAGTTCTGATTTTACTCAAAAAACACCATATTTAGTGGAAGAAGATAGCCAATCTTTTAGTTTGAATTCTGAACAAAATAGACCTAACTTACAGTCAATCCAATTTGAACTCACAAGTCGTTGTAATGAACGATGTATACATTGCTACATTCCAAACACGAAAAAGAATAACGGTTCAGATATGCCTGTTGAGAAAGTAAAGAATGTAATTGATCAATTTTCTGACATGGGTGGTTCACATGTGACATTATCAGGTGGAGAAGTTTTTATTTATCCAAATTTTATAGAAATATTAAGATACTGTCGTGAGAAAGATATGCGAATTTCTATTCTATCTAATCTTATTGCAATGCGTAATGAACATATTGCTGAAATAAAAAGGGCAAATGTATCAATTATTCAAACATCATTATATTCAATGATACCAGAGCATCATGATTTTATTACAACAATCAAAGGCTCATTTATACGCACAAAAATTGCAATAGAAAAGTTAGTTACAGCTAATATCCCTGTCCAAATATCTTGTCCAGTAATGAAAGCTAATGCAAAAGATTATAAAGATGTCTTATTGTATGCCAAAAGTTTGAATATTAAAGCACAAACTGATTATATTATGATGGCACAATGTGATTTTGACAATAAAAATCTTGCCAATCGACTTTCTCTTAAAGAAACAGAAGAATTGCTTCGTGATATTATAGAATTCGATATTTCATATAGAAAAGAAACACTCATGAAACGTCCAAAGAGTTATATTAAATTAAACAAAAAAGAATTTGAGAAATTCAAAAGGCTACCACTTTGTGGAGCTGGTATAAATACATGTTGTATTGCAGAAAATGGTGATGTATATCCCTGCTCAGGTTGGCAAGGAATGGTGATAGGTAATGTAATGAATCAATCGCTATCAGAAATTTGGGAAAACTCTGAAAAAGTAAAAAAATTGCGTGGCATAACGCAATCAGACTTTCAGCAATGCTTATCATGTGAAGCGTTAGATTTTTGCTCACGTTGTTTAGTACGTAATTTTAATGAAAGTAATGGTGATATGTATAAAGTTCCAAAACATTTTTGTGATGTAGCTTTTCTTAACAAAAGGCTTGTTGAAGAATATATGGCTAAAAATTGTTTGTCATTATGATCGATGTTCATACACATATAGGACAATTTTATGAATTGAATGTAAGTGCAAAAATGATATCTGAGTTTATGCAAAAAATGCAAGTTGATTATTATCTTACTTCTTCAACGTCAATTACTGAGGGAAATTATGATAAAGTTTTGCATGAATTACATGAAGTTGTTTCACTAAGTGACGGGAAAGCATTACCTGTTTTGTGGATAACTCCTCAGATGTTAAGAGATGATAAAGAATATGTGTTTTTAAATAGTGAATTAAAATGGTATTGCATAAAAATTCATCCACAACTTGATCCTAATTTTTGGCAAGTAGAAAATGAAGTAATGAATTATGTTATAAGTATTGCACAAGATCTCAAAATTCCAATTTGCATTCATACAGGTGAAAAAAATAATTGCGAATCATTAAAATTCTTAAACATAATAAATAATCATCCCACCCAATATTTTATACTTGCTCATGGAAGACCTACTAATGAAGCAATTACAATGATGAAGAAATTTAAAAATACATTTGTAGATACTGCATTTATGTCAGTAGATACAATATTATCATTTGTTAATGAGGAGTTAACAGATAAAATATTATGGGGATCTGATAGTTGTATAATAAAACATTATTACCCTAGAATAAATATATCGAATATTTATTTTAATAAAGTGGAGACACTAAAACGCTTAACAGATACAGAAACATTCAATAAGATATCACATCAAAACGCTAAAAATCTTTTTAAATTGTCCTAAGTTCTATTACCACATTCTTAAATTATAACTTCTGTAAACTGAAACTGTTTTAAGAAGTGTGTCTGCGTAAATTCATAAACCTAAAACGATCATTAGAAATTCTCAGTGTCGCATAGCAATGAAAAATTCTAATGACCGATTTAGTTTATGTCGGGGAAATGCTCCACCCCTAATACTTCCAACTTATACTGATTACGCGAGTTCGGAATAAGTAAAGCGCACAGCTATCATCGTATTTAATTCCAAACAAGTCATATATCATTGTTATGAGAACGATTGACCCACAATCGGCATTGCTCAGAATTAGTAAAACTCATAAATAACAAATTGACATCGCCACGTACGATTTATTATTAATGTAAGACCGGGGCTTATCTTTCGGTATCTTTTCATGCTTCTAAAGCAACTCTTTTAAAGAAAACCCGGAAGACGAACTTACGATTTTTCTTGACTTTATTTTGACAAAAATTTTTCGGAAAAGAGGTGTAAAGAAATGTTAAATCAGATATAATAAAGGCAGTTTCGGGCTGTGAGGTCTTTTGATATACCCTATACCATAGTACGGAATAGTTCGAATTGCATTCTGATAATGCCTGTTTGAGGGTCTAGTTACGCCCATATCATGGTGTGATATTGTGCATATCAGGCCATGAAATGGGCTGTATCACGTGCTAAAACGGTGCTTATTGCAAGCCATGGGAATGGATATTGAATGTAAGTTATTGACGTTCAACGTTTTGCTTAATTCTCGTATAATTCGCGTATTTGCGTCCGAAGGAGAGTCCGCGCGCAAATACGCGCTGGATTTTTGGGGTAGAACAGGAAACTCGAGCGGAAAAATCGAAATCCGGTTATAATTTGAAAGTTGCCTATATTGGTTTCATTATGGAAGAAGAAAACAATGCCTTTTCGGGAGTGAAGCCACAATTTTTATATTGGGATCAATACTAAGCAGATTTATACCGAGCCCAGACATTATTTTCCAGTTTTGTCGTTGTATCCTCTTTTCTCTATTATTTTAATAATACATGAGGTGGTTCTACTATATCAAAAATAAAAAACGACGCTTTTTTATTCTTCTGTTGTTCTCGCATTTCGCTACATATATTATAATATAGTATGCGGTTCGGTAATGCCAGATTCGGAAAAACAAAGTTTCTACATTTTGTCGTTGCGCTCACTTTTCGGTATCTTTTAATAAGACAGGAGGCGACTCGACAAAGCCCATACAAATAAACATCCATTTCTTTGTCTTGTCTATGTTCTCGCCTTTCACTATCTTTTCATAAGACAGGAGGCGGCTCGGCAATATCAAAAATAAAAAAAAACGGCATTTTTTTATTTTGCTATTGCGCTCGCCTTTCACTATCTTTGCCGCATATAAATCAATGCCATAACTATGAAAACAGAATTCGAGAAGATGAGGAGCGGGGAAATGTACCGTTTCGACAAGGGCGAGATATACGAGAGTCTGGTGCACGCCAAGCGGTTGTGCGCGCGTTTGCAGACCATGACTATAAACGATGACGACTACCGCAGCGTGATAGAGGAACTCATACCGGGCATTCCCGAGTCGTCGGCCGTATGCCCGCCGTTTCACTGCGACCACGGCAACGGCATCATAATAGGGCGCAACGTATTCATAAACTACAACTGCGTGATGCTCGACGGGGCGTGGATACGAATCGGCGACAACGTGAAGATAGGACCGGCATGCCAGCTTTACACTCCGCATCATCCCATGGACTACGTGGAGCGGCGCGAATGTCAGGAGACGGCCTACCCCATCACCATCGGCGAGGACACCTGGTTGGGCGGCGGATGCATAGTTTGTCCGGGCGTGACAATAGGCAAGCGCTGCATCATAGGGGCAGGTTCGGTGGTTGTGCACGACATTCCGGACGACTCACTCGCCGTAGGCAATCCGGCCGTAGTGAAACGCAGCCTTAAATGAACAGGGCGCAGACGCATACAGAATTGTGTGATGCGTCTGCGCCCTGCGCCTGTCAGAGCGGCGAACAGGCATTCTCAAGCCATCGGCGCTCGTCGGGTTGGAGATACGACGACAACTTTTCGTAAACACGGCGGTGGTAATCGTCGAGCCACGCCCGTTCCTCGTCTGTAAGCATTGATACTATTATCGGCGTCTTGTCTATAGGGCAGAGAGTGAGCGGTTCGAACTCAAGGAAACGTCCGAACTCCGTCTCCATATAGTCTTTCACCATCAGCATGTTCTCCGTCCTCACTCCGAAGCGTCCCGAAAGATAGAGTCCGGGCTCGTCGGTTACGGTCATGCCGGGCACGAGCGGTGCCGGACGCCACTCCATGCGTATCTGGTGCGGACCTTCGTGCACGTTGAGATAGGAGCCCACGCCGTGACCCGTGCCGTGCAGGAAGTTCATGCCCTCGCGCCACATCGCCATGCGTGCGGCGGCGTCGAGCTGAGTGCCAGACGCTCCGTATGGGAACTTCATGTTCTGCAACTGCAGGTGTCCCTTCAGCACGAGCGTATATACGCGCCGCTGCTCGTCGGTCACAGGGCCGAGAGCAATAGTTCTCGTTATGTCCGTAGTGCCGTCGGCATACTGCGCTCCGCTGTCTATCAGTATCAGACCTTCGGGCCTCAACATGGCGTCGCTCACCGGAGTGGCCTCATAATGCACTATCGCACCGTGCTCCTGATAACCGGCTATGGTGTCGAACGACAGGTCTCTGTACATCGGGTCGGCCGCACGCAGCTCGCGCAAACGCTCGCTGACGGTTATCTCTGTCTGTCCGCCACTCTCCACGGCAGGCTTCAGCCACATGAGGAACCGTACCAGAGCCACACCGTCGCGCACCATAGAGCGGCGGAAGCCTTCGGTCTCGGCGGCGTTCTTCACGGCCTTCATGGCAGGCACTGGCGACGAGTGTCTTATCACGTTGTGCGCCGTGGCCACCTTATATAGCGTATAATTGGTCTCGTCCGGATCAATCAGTATGTTGTATTCCGGATATTTCTTCAGCCCGCGCACCACGTTGGCGTAGTCGTCCGTTGCCACTCCGTCGGCCTTCAACGCCGCCACTATCTGCGGCGACAGTTTCTTGCGGTCGATGAACAGCGTGGCCTTGTCGTGCGCTATGAGCAGATAACTCACGAACACCGGGTTGCAGTGGACGTCGGTTCCGCGCAGATTGAGCGTCCAGGCAATGTCGTCGAGTGCCGACATGAGCATTCCGTCGGCATGCACCTCACGCAGTGCGGCACGTATGCGGCGCAGTTTGTCGGCGCGGCTTTCGCCTGCATACTCTATGTTGTGCACGCAAACCTCACCCTCAGGCACAGCCGGACGGTCGGTCCATATCTCCTCCAGCACGTCGAGATTGGTGCGCACGGTTATTCCTCCCGCCCTGCGCAGGTCGGCGATGAGAGCCTCAGCCATTGTCGTGCTGCAGCTCATGCCGTCGATACCTATCTCTGTCGATGCCGCGCCTTGCAGCTGCGAGGCAATCCAACGGGCCGGTGTGGGCGTGCCTTCCACACGCTCCTTCATCAGCACAAACTCCGTATTGCGCAACTGTTCTTCGGCTGCCAGGAAGTAGCGCGAGTCGGTCCACAGCGCGGCGGCGTCCATAGTGACCACCGCAAGTCCCGCCGAACCGTCGAAACCCGATATCCATTTGCGTCCCTCCCAGCGCGACGGCACATACTCACTGCCGTGCGGGTCGGTGCTCGGAAACACGAAAGCGGCGAGGTGTTCGCGCCTCATCACCTCACGCAGGCGTCCGAGTCTTTCTTCTATGACGTTTTCCATAAATTTCCGTTATTGGTTTAGTGTTATTGCAAACTTACAAAATTTATTCCTATTAACGCCTTACACATTATATATTTTAACGCGCGCGACGGTTTCCCCGCATCTCGTCAGGTCTTCTGCCTTACATTCCGTACGTGGAGGGACAGCCCGGAATGTATCACACGAAAAGGCTTCCCGGCATTTTTCAGGCTCATAATGAATGTTTTGTCAGGAAAAAACCTTATCTTTGAAACCGCAGACACAATTTTCTTTCCTTTGTGCCTGACACACAAAGATACATAAAGCGTATCGCCCTAAACCTGAGGAATGCTTATCATAATAAAACTATTACATATACATCACGATTAATAACATCTATTATGGACATCAAGAAATCCAGACAACTGCTGTTGTCCGCTACTGCCGCACTGCCGGTGGTGGCTGCCGCACAGGCCGAAGACCAGCGGCCGAACATCATGGTAATCATGGTGGACGACATGGGATATTCCGATCTCGGATGCTTCGGCGGCGAGATACATACGCCGAATCTTGACGCGCTCGCAAGCAACGGCATGCGCTTCACACAGTTTTTCAACGCAGGACGAAGCTGTCCTTCGAGAGCCGCGCTGATGACAGGACTCTACGCCCAGCAGGCCGGCATCATGGGCATGGGACAGAGTCTGAACAACGAATGTGTCACAATACCCGAGGTTCTCAAGACCGCCGGATACCGCACGGCAATGACCGGCAAGTGGCATCTGTCGCTTACGCAGGGCATAGGCAACAACGCCGACCAGATGGCGTGGCTGTCGCATCAGAACACATTCAACAACCGGCCGTTCGCTCCCGTGGAGACTTATCCGTGCAACCGCGGATTTGACGAGCATTGGGGCACCATATGGGGCGTAGTAAACCACTTCGACCCGTTCTCACTCGTGCACAACGAAGAGCCTATATACACCGACGCAATACCGTCTGACTTCTATTCCACCGACTTCGTAACCGACAAGACCATCGATCTTCTGGACGATCTGTCGACAAAGGAAGAGCCTTTCTTCATGTACGTTGCATACAATGCCCCGCACTGGCCGCTCCATGCCAAGCCGGAGGATATAGCAAAATACAAAGGCATGTACGACGAAGGATGGGACGTGCTGCGCGAGAAACGCTACGCACGCATGGTGGAACTGGGACTGATAAGCCCCGGACAGACGCCTGTATCGCGCAACGAGTCGGGACGGCTTTGGGAGAACGAGACCGACAAGGAGTTTCAGGCAGCCAACATGGAGGTGCATGCGGCCATGATAGACTGCGTGGACCAGGGTGTGGGACGCATCATACAGAAACTCAAGGACACAGGTGAATACGACAACACCATCATCATATTCTCATCCGACAACGGCGCTTCGTCGGAGAATTACGGCATAGGCGAGTTCGACAGACACGACCGCACACGCGACGGACAGATGGTGACGCACAACTCGAGAACGCCGGGCGACGAGCTGTCGTACAACTATCTCGGCACTGGATGGGCCGGAGCCATCAACACCCCGTTCCGCTACTGGAAGGCGGAATCGTTCCACGGAGGCATCGCCGCCCCGACCATCGTGCACTGGCCGGCAGGAATGAAGAGCGGACGCGGCACTATAGTGGACGAGCCTTGTCACTTCATCGATGTCATGCCGACATGCATATCGCTTGCAGGTGCCGAATATCCTACAACCTACAAAGGCCACAACATTCATCCGCTTGCAGCCGAGGGCCGCAGCCTGCTGCCTCTGATAAGCGGCGAAGGCGAATGGAACGGCGAGCGCACTCTGTTCTGGGAGCACGAGAACGGACGCGCCGTACGCGTGGGCGACTGGAAGATGACATCGCTGCGCAACGGTGGCTGGCAGCTGTTCGACCTTTCGAAAGACTATTCGGAGACCAATAATGTGGCAGCCGAGCATCCTGACAAGGTGAGAGAAATGAAGGCATTGTGGAACAACTGGGCCAAAAGCGTAGGACTGAAGGTCGAGGAAGACATGCCCGACACGGACAAGGAACTGCTGTTCTATTATCCGTTCGACGGTGACCTTAACGACAAATCGCCCAACAATTATCCGCTCACCTCAAACGGACACAGTTTTGCAGAAGGTAAATTCGGGCAGGCTCTGTCGCTCAACGGCAAGGCGCAGTATCTGGATTTCAATACTACCGGTACGGTAGATACCAAAAATACGCAGTACACAATATGCGCCTGGGTTTACGATGAAGAGACAGCCGTGCCGACATCGGGCACCGTAGAAGGAGGCTGTTACTTCCGCGACGAAATCATAATGGCACAGAAAGACAACAGCGGAACAGGCCGCATATTGCTCTACACACGTCTGGAAACACCAACGACAGGCGGCGACACAAAGTATTTCTTCAACAATTTTCTCGGCAACCGGCACAATCCGGCATCCGAAGGTTCGTTCAAACGGGGTGTCTGGCAGCACGTAGCCATAGTGTGCAATCCGGCAGACCGCACCGTAACCTACTACATAAACGGCGAGCGCGACCTCACTGTCTCCACCAATGCTTTCGAAGCATGTCAGGGCGGTTTCCGCATCGGAGGACACAAAAGCAACAAGGACTACTGGCACGGAAAGATTGACGAGCTTTACTTTTTCAGAGGTCTGCTGTCTGCAGAAGAGATTCGCGATATACGCGACAACACTTATTTCACCAACAGTATAGACAGAGCCGAAGCGTCAGACTTCCGCGTTGTCTTTGACAACAACACCCGCACACTGCGCGCCCACGACGGAAGCACAATGAAATCCGTGGCACTTCACTCCTCCACCGGACAGGAGATAATGAACGTGTCAAACAAATCCCACATATCACTGAACAACCTTCCGAAAGGCGTATACATAGCAAGTGTATCAGGAAATACCGGCGACAACGTATCGCTTAAAATCACACTGTGATACATGCAACTGCGTATTTTTCCATAAAAAACATATTATGAAGGGCTGGAAAATCTTTCCCGCCCTTCATTTTCGCCTTTAGCAGCATTCACAATTATTTATCACAAAAGCATACAAACCACAATTTCATTCATCTGCTATCGGTATATCCGAAACTTACATTCGGAAAACCGACATGCAGATTGTATGTTTTCAGTGTATTATTAGACTTTTTTTCTTATTTCACACCCTTTCTCCCGTTTCAGACATAAAAGCAGCAGACATCAAATAAATTATAAATACCAATAGTCACTATCGAAATTTCCGTTAACAAGATATTCCCCACCCTTTGTCAAAACGATACCTTTGCAGCGTCAAAAAAAATATTTAACTATGAATGTTTATATAATCACATGGGCGTTTATCGTAGGAATCCTGATTCTTACATTTGTTTTCAGAGCAATTGAAAACTTCCGCAAAGAGTGTAGCAACAAAGAGAATGATTCTCACTTTTTCGAAATCAGCAAAGACAACGAACTGTTTTATTGCCCTGGCGACGAATATCTGATCGATGAACCAGAATACATGTAATATACCGGCAGGCAACAACAGCCTGCCGACCACCAAGGAAGTCTGCATGTTTCTTTCAGACTATGCAGCATGGCTGATGGGTTGCGGCGCTACATGCGCACGCATCGAGAAGAACATACGTCGCATGTCGGAAGCATTCGGAAAAGAATCCGACATGGCCGTGATGCCTGCACACATACATCTGTCTGTATGGGACAAGGAGCACACCGAGTCATACAGCAATATTAAAAGAATACATAAGTGCGGCATCAGCTTCAACATCAACACACGCCTTAGCAAACTCAGCTGGGACGTTGCCGACGGACGCGCCGACTTCAAGAAGGCATGCAGCGAGTTTGAAGAAATAACCAAGACCAAGCCGGAGAACCAACGGCTGGTGCTTCTGCTCGCATCACTGGCCAACGCAGCTTTCTGCCGTCTTTTCGGAGGCGACGCAGCAGCAATGCTCACAGTGTTCATCGCAACACTCGCAGGCTATCGTCTCAAGCAGATAATGCTCAGCGAGAAGGCCGATGTACGCCTCACATTCTTCTGTTCTGCATTTTTCTCTTCGGTCATCTGCACCGGAGCCCATCTTTTCGGATGGGGCGATACGCCGGAAATAGCAATAGGAACAAGCGTGCTTTATCTCATTCCGGGTATTCCTTATATCAATTCGGTGAGCGATATGCTTGACGGTCATTACATCTGCATGTTCGGCAGACTGACCGATGCGATTGTACTCACGGCATGTCTTTCGGCCGGACTGTGCGCCGGACTGCTGCTAATGGATCTCAGTCTGTTCTGACCGGGACCGCGTCATGCAGCATCCTCTTTTACAGGAAACGCTGTATGACGAAACAAATTTCACAAAAGAAACAATAAAAAGACTATTATGCTTTTCCAAATATTGCAGGACGGATTCTTCGCGGCCATAGCAGCCATAGGTTTCTCAAGCATCAGCAATCCGCCGCGCCGCACATATCTGTATTGCGCCATCACCGCCGCCATAGGCCATTCCGTGAGATTTATTCTCATGAACAACGGCGTGTTCCAGACACACATCATTCTGGCAAGCACCATCGCAGCATTCATCATCGGTATAGTTGCCGTATATCTGACCCGTTTCACCAAGAGTCCGGCCGAGACATGTTTCTTTCCGGCGCTTCTGCCAATGATTCCGGGAATGTACGCCTATCACACAATCGAGGCACTGCTCATGTGTCTTTATCACAGCGAGGAACCGATATTCAATCATTATCTGTATCTCCTGACATTCAACGGATTCACATGCGCGTTCATAATAATCGGCATGGTGGTCGGTGCGACGATACCTGTATTCTTATTAAAAAAGATATCTTTTCAGGCAACAAGGTGATAAATATTGTATATTTGCATACGTAAAACGTCACCGTGTGACATAAATACGCAGGCAAAAAAGAAAAATATATGGAACTCAGACAGCTGAAATACTTCGTCAAAGCCGCCGAAACACTCAATTTCTCAGAAGCTGCCAAGGCTCTGTTCATAACCCAAAGCACACTCTCGCAGCAGATAAGACAACTCGAGCAGGAGATGAACGCGCAACTCTTCATGCGCAACAGCCACAACGTAAGCCTCACGGAAGCCGGCGAAGAACTGCTGCCCTATGCCCAGAACACGCTGCACTCGGCCGACACATGCATAGACCGGATACACGATCTGCAGCATCTGCTCACGGGCACACTCAACATCGGTGTGACATTCACATTCAGTCCGATTCTCACCGAAACGCTCATGACATTCATGAAACAATATCCTCAGGTGAAGCTCAACATATTCTACGAACCAATGGCCAACCTGATGGAGAAACTCGGACACCGCGAACTCGACTTCGTTCTGGCATTCAAACCGACTGTCCACTACGATGAGATAGAGTCGCACGTGCTCTTCGGCAATCATCTCGCAGCCGTTGTACAGGATAACCACCCGCTCGCCCAGCACGACATGGTAACACTCAACGAACTGACCCACTACGACATAGCGCTGCCGTCGAAAGGACTGCAGGCCCGCAACGCCTTCGACAGACTGTCGTCAGGTTTTCAGGGAAAACTCAACGTGCGTATAGAGCTGAACGAAGTGAACATTCTGCTCAAACTGATACGCCAGAGCCAGATGGTCACAATACTCTCGGAAGCCACCATACACAACGAGCAGGGCGTGAAAGCTGTGTCGCTCGACATGCCTGGAAACGGTATGGAAGGATGCGTACACGTGCTGAAGAACGTGTACAGAAAGCGTTCCGCACAGGAGTTCCTCAGAATGCTGAGCGAATCGAACGCCATACGCGAACGCCTGCGCGACTGGCTCTGAGAAACGAAAAAACGATAATAAGCCAAAGATTCATACATAACCAGTCGGCCCGAAAGGGCTGCAAACACGCCATCCACACTGTGAATGGCGTGTTTTTTGTTAAAAAATCTTATATATCCAAGCCTATAAGGTTACAACTTATCGCATAAGTTGTTAACTTTGCACCGACAAAAGATACACACATTTCATCGGATTATGAAAATGAATTTATTCGGGACAACGATTCTTTACACAAATAAAATCCATCGTTTCCATCACTGGGGAGTCGCAGCAATAATTTAATACTGCGTCCACAGCACTGTTTTCATAATTCATAATAATTTTTCATTCATTTTTATTTCATAGTATGAGCAAATCATTTTGTCTCATAGCATCGCTGTGTGCGGTGCTGTGCGGACACGGGCTTCATGCCCAGAACACCGACCGGCGCATGCTCTCACTCGACGAGATGTTCCGGCTGGCCGACGAGAACAGCAGCAGTATAAAATCGTACAACACAGGCAAGGAGGCCGCCGCCATGGCCGTGAAGACAGCCAAGGCACAGCGTCTGCCCGACATAAGCGCATCATTGTCGGCAAGCTACCTCGGCGACGGCTATCTGTGGGACCGCGACTTCAGCAACGGACAGACGATATCCATGCCCCACTTCGGCAACAACTTCGCACTGCAGGCATCGATGACCGTTTACTCTGGCGGTGCAATAAACAGCGGCATTGCGCTCGCCGAACTTGGAGAACAGATGGCCGCGCTCGACTGGCAGAAGAACCGGCAGGACATCCGCTTCATTCTCACGGGCTACTATCTCAACCTCTTCAAACTGGAAAACCAGGCATCGGTGATAGAAAAGAACATCGACCTGACGAAAATCGTGATAAAGAACATGGAGGCGCGCCGCGAACAGGGCTCGGCACTGAAGAACGACATCACCCGATACGAGCTGCAACTCGAGAATCTGAAACTGCAACTGACCAAGGTGAACGACGCGAAGAAGATAATGAACCACCAGCTTGTCACCACACTACACCTGCCGACAGGCACCGAGATTGTGCCCGACACCACTCTGCTGACCTCCGACGCCGTGGCTGGAAACGAGGACGAGTGGCAACAGAAAGCCTCAACCTCCAACCTGTCGCTGCAACAGAGCGGCCTCAACGTGGAGATGAGTCGTCAGAAGGAGAAGCTCGAGCGCTCCGAACTGCTGCCCAAGATAGCCGTTGTGGCGGAGGAACACCTCGACGGCCCGATAACGATTGAAGTACCGGTACTGGACAACAACTTCAACTACTGGTTTGTCGGAATAGGCGTAAAATACAACATATCGTCGCTCTTCAAGAGCAACAAAAAGGTGAAACAGGCACGACTGCAGACCCGACAGGCCATGGAGCAGCAGACGCTGGCACGCGAACAGGTGGAGAATGCAGTGCAGGCGGCTTACACCGACTACCTGACATCGTTCACCGAACTGCAGACCCAGAAGAAGAAAACCGAACTAGCACGACAGAACTACGACGTGACAGACAACCGTTACCGTAACGAACTGGCACTGCTCACCGACATACTCGACGCGAGCAACACCAGACTGGACGCCGAACTCGGACTCGTCAACGCACGCATAGACGTGATATACAATTATTATAAAATGAAATACTTAACCCACACCCTTTAAAAACAGAACATCATGATAGCAAGAAAGACAAGACGCATCATCTACAACACCCTCATAATTTGTTTTCTCATCGGCGGAATAGCCTACGTATGCTCACGCTTCATCCACCTCGGCAACGTGGAATATACTGACAACGCGCAGGTAAGACAGCACATAACGCCTGTCAACACACGTGTGCAGGGATTCATCAAGCGCATCTGTTTCGACGAATTCCAGCCGGTGAAGAAGGGCGACACACTCGTAATAATAGAGGATTCGGAGTTCAGACTGCGACTGGCACAGGCCGAAGCTGACCTGAGCAACGCCATGGCCGGACGCTCTGTCACAACGGCCGGCATTGAGACCACACAGAGCAACATCAGCGTGAACGAAGCCGGAATAGAAGAAATGAAGGTGGTGATGGACAACGCGCGCCGCGAACTGCAGCGCTACGAGAAGCTTCTGAAGGAAGACGCGGTCACCCGCCAGCAGTATGACAACGTGAAAACAGCATACCAGACAGCCAAGGCACGCTACGAACAGGCCTCACGCGCAAGACGAAGCACATCACTCGTGAAGAACGAACAGACGCGCCGCCTCACACAGAACGAGGCAGCCGTAAGACTGGCACAGGCAAGTCTCGACCTGGCACGCCTCAATCTGTCGTACACAGTCATCACCGCCACATGCGACGGAATGACAGGCCGCAAGAACATACACGAAGGACAGCTCGTACAACCGGGCCAGACGATGGTGGACATTGTCGATGGCACCGACCTCTGGGTGGTGGCAAACTACCGCGAGACACAGTTGCCCGACATACACGAGGGCGCTGAAGTGACGATGACTGCCGACGCCGTGCCGGGCGTGACATACCGCGGTGTGGTGGAATCTATATCAGACGCCACCGGAGCAGCCTTCTCACTCATCCCGCAGGACAATGCCACGGGGAACTTCGTGAAGGTGGAACAGCGCGTGCCGGTGCGCATAAGACTCGAAGGCAACAGCGCGGCCGACATGAAGAAACTGCGCGCCGGGTTCAACGTAGAATGTAAAGTGAAACACTGATCATGGGAGCACCTGTACTCAACGGGCCGTTCACCATGCCCATGTTCCGCAGTTTCGTACCGCGCAAACTGCAACCTTGGATCTACGTGGTGTTCGCCTTCATGTTCCAGATGTCGGGAGGCGTCTATCTGGGCGCGCTCAACGAGATGGTGGGAGGCCACTCACTAATGCGCGAAGACCTTCAGATGTGCCTTTACGCCAACCTTGCCGGCATGGCCATCTACTTTCCCGTGCTATTCCGCATGAAGTTCCGCTTCACCAACAAGACCCTGCTCACGGCGTCGGCCCTCGGCATCCTGCTGTGCAGCCTTGCGGCACCGCACATCACATTCCTGCCCCTGCTCTGGGCCGTATGCTTCGTTGAAGGCATCTGCAAGATACAGGGCACATTCGAATGTATGTCCACCATACAGCTGTGGATGACGCCGAAGCGCGACTTCACGGTGTTCTTCCCGCTGCTGCACATCATCATTCTCGGCAGCATGCAGTTGTCCGATCTGCTCACAACATACCTGATGTATCATTTCCACTGGACATACATGCACCTCTACACAGCCGGCACAATGCTCGTGATGCTCACGGTGCTGACGTGCTGCGTACGCCACTTCCGCTTCATGCGCAAGTTTCCGCTCTACGGCATCGACTGGCTCGGCGGAGCATTGTGGGCAGCCCTGCTGCTCGAAGTGGCCGCACTGTTCGACTACGGCGAGTATCTCGACTGGTGGAACAGTCCCGTCACATGGCAGCTCGCAGCGGTCATTGTGGTAAATCTGATATTCTGCGTATGGCGTATGCTCACCATCCGCCATCCGTATCTTGATCCGAAAATATGGACTTACCGCCACTACCTGCCTCTGCTCGGCCTCATCACACTCGTGGAGATGATTCTCGGCACGGAGCACGTGCTCGAAGAACTGTTCTACGAAGGCGTGATGCACTACGAGGCCATGGTGAGTGTCACCACCGACTGGTATGCATTGGGCGGCATTCTGGCCGGATGTCTTTTCGCATACTGGTGGATGCACATAAAAGGCTACAACTATCTACGCCTCATCATCATCGGCATGACCACACTGACGGTTTATCTCATTGGCTTCTACCTCACCGTTTCGTCCGAGCTTCACATCTCGCAACTCGCGCCGATGATAGTGTGCCGCTCGTTCGCCTACGCCATACTCAGCGCCACGTTCATGGTATGTCTGGAGGAGATGATGACCTTTCAGCACTTCTTCCAGGGCCTGAGCGTGTTCAACATGCTCCATATGATTGTGGGAGGAGTGATAGGCGGAGCCATCTACTCACGCATGATCAACTACTACGTGCCCGACAACATGGCGCGCTACGGAGCGTCGGTGGACAGCGTTGCAGTGAGCCGGAGCCACATAGACCTTGCCACATTCATGCAGGAATTCACAACCCAGGTAATGGAGATAAGCATCAAGCAGATATATGGATGGGTGATATACCTCAGCGCCGGCCTGTTACTGCTCTTCCTACTCTACGATACACCCGTGCACCACACGCTGAAGCTCATGCCATACTGGAAAACTCTGGCCGGCGAAGTGAAACAGAACATCTGGCGAATGCGTAACAGGAAGATATGAAAAACCGCATGCACGATATGTGCCTTATCGCTGCCGGACTGCATAAATATACAGTTTCGGCAGTAAAATATTTTGACAAAAATTTTTCGCAAAATAGAAACGAGGATGTGGGTAGAAATGTATAAAAGACGCATATTATTGCATTTAAAAAATGACAAAAACGAGTGGCGTCGCAATTAAGCCTGTTCCGGCCCTTAATATGCAACATATCAGGCCCTGAAATACTGCATATCACACCCTGAAACGGCCCGTTTCACACCCTAAAACAGCCTGTTCCGCAAGAAGGAACGGGCTGTTCTTTTGTCTTGCTTCATCTAAGTCACTGTGCATCAACATATTACACAACCCTCTCAAAACTCGCGAATTTGCGGCCGGGAGCACTGCCGGACGAAAATATCGCCGTATTTTCGAGTTACGCAGAATATTTATTCATTTCTCCACTCCTTTTTCTGCATATTTATGTACAACCGCTTCCAGTCCATCCTGCACATGCTTCCAGCGGCAGGCAAGGCATCAACAGCCGCCATGCAAACCGCAGCGCACTGCCCGGCACGCACACAGTCAACTTGGGACGTCACCCCTTACGCGTACGCACGCACACACGCACCACTTATTTTTAAGAATAAACAACAATTAAAAAACAAAATAAATACAGCAGATAGTGCAAAATTTATTATCTTTGCATGTAGTTAAACCCGAGCCCCCGGACTTGCCCTCATAAGGCATGACAAAGGGTAAGGCTCATCTGTAAACAACAACTTTACAAACATAAATAATATTTTTATTATGGCATTTTTAACTAATGAGAAACTTACAATCGTCGGCGCAGCCGGTATGATTGGTTCAAACATGGTTCAGACTGCATTGACAATGGGTCTGACAAGTGATATTTGTCTTTACGACGTCTTCTCTCCGGAAGGTGTTGCTGAGGAAATGCGCCAGAGCGGTTTCGGCGATGTCAAGATCACAGCAACCACAGATGCCAAGGAAGCATTCACAAATGCAAAATACATCATTTCTTCAGGCGGTGCACCACGTAAGGCTGGTATGACACGCGAAGACCTGCTCAAAGGCAACTGCGAAATCGCAGAAGGTCTCGGAAAGAACATCAAGGAATACTGCCCGGACGTTAAGCACGTTGTTATTATCTTCAACCCGGCTGACCTCACAGGTCTTGTAACTCTGCTCTACTCTGGTCTGAAACCATCACAGGTTACAACTCTGGCAGCTCTCGACTCAACTCGTCTGCAGAGCGCACTGGCCAAGAAGTTCAACGTAATGCAGAGCGAAGTTAAAGGTTGCGCTACATACGGCGGACACGGCGAGCAGATGGCTGTATTCGGTTCACACGTAACTATCGACGACAGAAAGCTGACCGACATCATCGGTACAGACGAATTCCCGGAGGCAGAATGGGAGCAGATGAAGAAAGACGTTACACAGGGCGGTGCAAAGATCATCGAACTGCGCGGACGTTCTTCATTCCAGAGCCCGGCTTATCTCTCTGTTGAGATGATACGTTCAGTCATGGGCGGTGAGAAGTTCCGCTTCCCGGTTGGTACATACGTTAACACCGAGAAGTACAACCACATCATGATGGCAATGAACACAACACTCGACACAACCGGCGCTCACTATGAAGTACCGCAGGGAACAGCCGAGGAGAACGCTAAACTCGACGCAAGCTACGAGCACCTCTGCAAGATGCGCGACGAGCTTGTTACGCTGAACATCGTTCCGCCAATCTCTGAATGGAGCAAGGTTAACCCGAACCTCTAAGAAACAAACAGACTGATATAAATGAAAAGGTGCGGACAACACGATTGCGTCCGCACCTTTTTATGTTTTCGGAAAGAGGCGGCCACACATGGCCGCGACACACATCAGTAATCATGGTTGCCTTTTCCGTAATATGAATACACGCCCTTACGGCGTCTTTTCGTACTTTTGCATCCGTAAGGACATGCACTGACGGCACGTCCTGCTGGCCGGCCGACCACATACGGCATACAGAAGAGGACACAAAAACAAACTACACAACATGGAAATTATAAAGGACAGATCATTCGGAGGAGAACGCCCGTTGTTCGAAGTGCACAACGTGCGTCTGGAAAACGTGACAATCACCGACGGCGAATCAGGAATAAAACACTGCAGCAACATCGAGGCCGACAAATGCCGGTTCTATGGCAAGTACCCGTGGTGGCACGTAGACGGAAGCCTGATAACCGATTGTTACTTCGCGCCGGAATCGAGATCAGCCATCTGGTATTCGGACAACATGACCATGAAGGACTGCATAATAGACGGGCCTAAGTTCTTCCGCGAGATGAAGAACCTCACACTCGAGAATGTGAAGATAAACGATGCCGACGAGACTTTCTGGAACATCGACGGACTGAACATCAAGAACGTCACACTGCACGACGGCACCTATCCCTTCATGGGCAGCCGCGACATCGTGGTGGATGGTCTGGAGAGCGACTCGAAGTATGTGTTCCAATATGTGAAAAACGCAGAGGTGCGCAACGCACGCATCACAACCAAGGACTCGTTCTGGGAAACGGAGAACGTGACGGTGTACGACTCTGTACTCGACGGAGAGTATCTGGGATGGCACTCTAAGAACCTCAGGCTCGTAAACTGTCACATAGCAGGTGAGCAACCACTATGCTATGCGGAGAATCTGGTGCTTGAGAACTGCACATTCGACGCCGCATGCGACCGTGCCTTCGAATATTCCACCGTGCACGCCGACATCAAAGGCCACATCGAAAACATAAAGAACCCTACGTCAGGGCTCATCGTTGCCGACAGCATCGGCTCGGTGACCATCGACGACAACATACGCCAACCGGCCGACTGCGTCATCCGCACAAGATGACGGCGGACGAACGGCGTTTCTGACATCACAAACAAACATTCAATCAGACACTTATGACATTCGATTTCGACAAACTTATAGAACGCCGCGGAACAAACTGCGTGAAATGGGACACGGCAAAGGAAGAGGACGTACTGCCCATGTGGGTGGCCGACATGGACTTCAAGGCAGCTCCATGCATAGCCGAAGCTCTCAGAAAACGCTTTGAGCACGGTGTCTTCGGCTACACTATCGTGCCCGACAGCTACTACGAAGCCATCACAGGATGGTTCGAACGCCGCCACGACTGGCACATAGACCGCAGCTGGATAATCTACACCACAGGCGTGGTGCCGGCCATCTCGGCCACAATCAAGGCGCTGACACAACCGGGCGACAAGGTCATCATACAGACGCCGGTGTACAACTGCTTCTTCTCTTCCATACGCAACAACGACTGTATCATTGCCGAGAATCCGCTGATATACGAGAATAACTCCTATCACATCGACTTCGACGGCTTCGAACAGCTGGCCGTCGACGAGCGTACAAAGGTGTTCCTGCTCTGTAACCCGCACAATCCGGCAGGACGTGTGTGGCCGGTAGAAGACCTGAAACGACTCAACGACATATGCATGAAGCACGGCGTAAAGGTGATAAGCGATGAAATCCACTGTGAGCTTATAATGAAAGGCCACAAGTACACGCCCTTCGCGTCAATATCCGACGAGTGTCTGCACAACTCCGTGACACTCAACTCACCCACCAAGGCATTCAACATCGCCGGTCTGCAGATAGCCAATGTTGTTTCGTGCGACGAAGAGGTGCGCCGCAAGATAGACCGTGCCATCAACATAAACGAGATATGCGACGTCAATCCGTTCGGCGTAATAGCGCTTCAGGCAGCCTACAATGAGGGCGGCGAATGGCTCGACAGCCTCAATGAGTATCTTTACGGCAACTACATGGAGCTGCGTCGGTTCTTCAGCGAACGCATGCCTAACATCGGAGTGACACATCTTGAAGGCACATACCTGGTATGGGCAGACATACGAAGCACCGGAATGACGTCCGACGAACTCAACCAGAAGCTCATAACCGAAGGTCATGTGATGATGAACAGCGGCACAATGTATGGCAAGACTGCCGGCGAAGGTTTCCTCAGAATAAACATAGCATGTCCGCGCAGCCGAATGATCGAAGGACTGGAACGCATGGCACGTGTGATAGAAAAGCTCTGACGTTTTCACCATTAACACAATAACGAACATGAACACAAGACAGGATTTCAGATTCGAAGTATGCGCCAACGGCGTGGAAAGCTGTCTGGCAGCACAGGAAGGCGGCGCCGACCGCGTGGAACTCTGTACCGGCATACCCGAAGGCGGCACCACTCCATCGTACGGAGAGATTAAGGCCGCACGGCGGCTGCTCACATCCACACGCCTGCATGTCATCATAAGACCGCGCGGAGGCGACTTTCTCTACACTCCGCTCGAGATCGAACGCATGATGACAGACATCAGTGTGTGCAAAGAACTTGGTGCCGACGGCGTGGTGTTCGGATGCCTCACTAAGGACGGTGAAGTGGATATGGACTCCAACCGCAGGCTCATGCAGTGTGCCGAAGGCATGTCCGTGACATTCCACAGAGCCTTCGACATGTGCCGCAATCCGCAGAAAGCGCTTGAAGACATCATATCTCTCGGCTTCGACCGCATACTTACCTCTGGTCAGCAACCCGACGCCCTGAGCGGTGCACCGCTGCTGCAGGAACTCAACAAGCAAGCCACCGGACGCATAATACTGCTTGCAGGATGTGGCGTTAATGAGAACAACATCGGCCGTCTGCGTTCTCTCACAGGTCTGAACGAATTCCACTTCTCCGCCAGAACAAAGGTAAGGAGCAATATGGAATACATCAACACACAGGTGTATATGGGCAGCAAAGATGCCGACGAGGCCTCCATTGACATCACCTCGGCCGCACGCGTAAGTCAGACAATAAAGGCCTGCCTTGAATAAAACATCATGCCATAAACGCAAAAACGCCACGATACGCAAGTATTTGTGGCATTTTTTTCGTACTTTTGCGCTTATTCTAATCAAAAAACCTAATTTATGAAGTACTTGTTTACCACTATCATCACATTATTATTATCTTCCATGCACGTTCTTGCTGACGGTGCCAAGAGTAAAGTGCCGCTGGCTGACCCTTACGTTCTGCTCGACGGAGACACTTATTATGCCTATGGCACACACAGCGCCGACGGTATTGAGGTGTGGACTTCGGACGATCTGTATGTCTGGGAGTACAAAGGCCTTGCACTGAACAAAGCCAATACCACCGAGACACAGTGGTTCTGGGCCCCTGAAGTTTACTATAAGAACAACAAATACTACATGTATTATTCGGCCAACGAACACCTGTATGTGGCCACATCGGACTCTCCGCTCGGTCCGTTCAAGCAGGAAGGCACCTATCAGATGAACAGTCTTCTGGGTTCGGAGAAGTGCATCGACTCGCACGTTTTCTTCGATGACGACGGCAAGGCTTACCTTTTCTTCGTGAGATTCACCGACGGAAACTGTATCTGGATGTGCGAACTGGAGGACGATTACATGACTCCGATAGACGGAACACTGAAGAAATGCATCAATGTTTCACTGCCTTGGGAAAACCTGCTCGGCCGTGTCTGCGAAGGCCCCAACATGGTTAAATTTGAGAACAAATACTATCTCACCTATTCGGCCAACGATTACAACAGCCAGAACTATGCCGTAGGATGCGCCACAACTTCCTCACTCAGCAATCCGACATGGGGCAAATACACTACACCGATACTTTGCAAAATAGAAGATCTCGTAGGAACCGGCCATCACACAATATTCACCGACAAGAACGGAATAATGCGTATAGCGTTCCACGCACACAATTCCACCACACAGGTGCACGACCGTCTGATGTACATCGGCACCATGGAGTTCACAGGAAGAGAGGGCCGCAGAGTGCTCAAAATGACGGATGATCCGATAATAAGACCGATAACACCTGATGATGTCACAGACGGCATCGGAAACATCAGTACCGGCGAGACAACAAAAGAATATTTCTCACTCAGCGGAATGAAGCTTTCCGAACCGCAGAAAGGCGTGAACATCGTACGCGAAAACGGAAAGACTCGCAAGGTTGTTGTAGAGTGAACAACGGGACATCATCTGTCCTGTCCGGAGAAAAAGAAATATTTATAATTATAAAAAAGGAAAACAGAAATGGAGAACGCCACGTGACGTTCTCCATTTCTGTTTTTATCATTATTCTGTTTATTGCTTATCGTCGTGTGCAATGCACTTTTCTGTCCGGCATAAAGCGCTATTCCGTCGGACGGAACAGACTTTTCCACACTGCATTACGCACTTCACTGTCAGTCAGAAATGCTTATTTCAGCACCTCGATGGCACGCTGCATACGGCGCAGAGTCTCTTCCTTGCCGAGGAATGCGGAGATATCGAACATGCCAGGACCCTTGCCTTCGCCTACAAGAGTAAGTCTGAAAGCGTTCATTACATCGCCAAGCTTGTAGCCCTTCGACTCAACCCATGCCATGACAACCGGCTCCTGACCTTCAACAGAGAAGTCATCAATGCCTTCCAGCACCTCTGCCAGTTCGCCCATAACCTTGGCCGAATCAGCCTTCCAGCGCTTCTTCACAGTCTTGGCATCATATTCTGTCGGTGCGATGAAGAAGAACGAGCAGAGCGGCCAGAGTTCCTTGACGAAACTGACACGGTCTTTCATCATCTCCACTACCTTAAGCACGCGCTCGAACGGTTCATCAATTCCGTTGTTGGCAACGATAGGTGCGAAGAGTCTTGCAATCTCCTCACTGCTCTTACGCAATATATATTCATGGTTGAACCATATTCCCTTCTGATAGTCGAAGCGCGCTCCGGCCTTCGAACATTTGGTTATATCGAACAGTTCCACGAGCTCATCGAGTGTGAAAAGTTCCTGTTCGGTGCCCGGATTCCATCCAAGCAGAGCAAGGAAGTTAACCACAGCCTCAGGGAAATAACCGCTCTCGCGATAACCTGAAGACACGTCGCCGGTCTTTGGATCATGCCATTCCAGCGGGAAAACAGGGAAACCGAGACGGTCGCCGTCGCGTTTGGACAGTTTACCCTTGCCCTCCGGTTTGAGCAGAAGCGGCAGATGAGCGAACTTTGGCATTGTGTCCTCCCAGCCGAAAGCCTTGTAGAGCAACACGTGAAGCGGTGCGCTGGGCAACCACTCCTCACCACGGATGACGTGGCTTATCTCCATCAGATGGTCGTCAACGATGTTTGCCAGGTGATATGTCGGCAGTTCGTCCGCACTCTTATAAAGAACTTTGTCGTCGATGATGTCGCTCTTTATAACCACCTCGCCGCGTATCATGTCGTCAACATGCACATCCACGCCCGGCTCTACCTTGAAACGAACAACATACTGCTGTCCGTCGGCAATGCGCTGCTGACATTCCTCAGCGGTCATCGTGAGCGAGTTGGTCATCTGCAGACGCGTATGGGCATCATACTGGAAGTTTGCAATCTCGCCGCGTTTCTTCTCCAGTTCCTCCGGAGTGTCAAAAGCGATGTATGCCATGCCCTTCTCAAGAAGTATGTCGACATACTTCCGGTAGATATCCCTGCGCTCGCTCTGGCGGTAAGGACCGTAATTGCCTCCGAAGGACACGCCTTCGTCGAACTTGATGCCAAGCCACCTGAACGACTCGATGATATATTCCTCGGCCCCGGGCACGAAACGATTAGAGTCGGTATCTTCTATTCTGAATACAAATTCGCCGCCATGCTGACGTGCGAAGAGATAATTAAACAGTGCCGTGCGCACGCCGCCGATATGCAGCGGACCCGTAGGACTGGGCGCAAAACGCACTCTGACTTTATTCTCTGACATTGAATACAAAATAAATTATTTATATATAATTTTCCTGCAAAAATAATACATTTTTTTCAAATGTTGACAGTTTTTTATTACTTTCGCAAAGGAAACAAAATAATATGCCGATTATGAACATGCCGAACAAAAACAGGGGGCAACTCCTTCGCAACATAATGATTCGCTCCTCGCTCATTGCCGTAACCGTCCTTATTATTGTATGGTCGCTGCCGAGAACCGAAAGCAAGCACTATCGCTACGACATCGGCAAACCATGGATGTACAGTTCGTTCATAGCAAAGTTCGACTTTCCTATATACAAGACCGACGAGACCATTAAACAACAGGAAGATTCGGTACTCGCCACATATCAGCCATACTACAACTACGACAAAGACGTGGAGCAGGTACAGCTAAAGAAACTGTGGACCGACTTCCACGACGGCATCCCGGGGCTGCCCGACCAGTACCTGGAAATAATAGCCGACAGACTGCACAGGCTCTACCAGTCGGGCATCATGGACACGCCGGAATATAACGAGTTATACAAGGACTCGGCAAACATGGTGAGAATAGTGAACGGCAACAACGCACAGAGCACCCGTATCACCTATGTCTTCTCCACAATGACGGCATACGAGTACCTGTTCATGGACAAACGGCTGGAGCTGCAGAGACAAGTCTTGCAGAAATGTGACCTGAACAATTACATAGAACCCAACCTGATATACGACAAGGAGCGCAACGAGACCGAGCGCAGCGACCTTCTCAGCAGCATACCGCCAGCAAGCGGCATGGTGATGAGCGGACAGAAGATCATCGACCGTGGCGACATCGTGGACGAACATACCTACCGTGTGCTCAGCTCCTTCGAACGGGAGATGCAGCGCCGCGGTGCATCTGCCAATCAGATAACGTCGAACATCATAGGCCAGGTGATATTCGTGACCATCATGATAATACTGTTCACCTGCTACCTCAGCCTTTTCCGCCGCGACTACTTCGACAAACCGCGCAGCATAGCCATGCTCTACGCACTGATAACGATATTCCCCGTCATCGTGTCGTTCTTCATGCGCCACAACTTCCTGAGCGTGTACATCATACCGTTCGCCATCGTCCCCATCTTCGTCCGGGTGTTCATGGATTCGCGCACGGCCTTCATCACCCACGTGACCATGATTCTCATCTGCACCACGGCGGTGAAATATCAGTATGAATTCATCATCATCCAGATAGTATCAGGCATCATAGCCATCTACTCGCTACGCGAACTGCTCCACCGTTCGCAGGTTTTCAAGACGGCACTTTTTGTCACCGTCGGCAGCTCGGCCGTATATTTCGCCATGCAGATGATGCAGGACACCGACTTCCCTATGGTGGACAGCGACATGTACTACCACTTCTGCGTGAACGGTGTGCTCGTGTTGCTGGCCTATCCGCTGATGTTCATCATCGAGAAGACCTTCGGATTCACCTCCAGCGTCATGCTTTTCGAGTTGTCAAACACCAACCGCGGTCTGCCCCACGACCTCAGCGAGACTGCTCCCGGCACATTCCAGCACTCCATAACAGTGGGTAATCTGGCAGCCGAAATAGCAAGCAAGATCGGCGCAAACAGTCTGCTCGTGCGTACTGGAGCACTCTATCATGACATAGGAAAGATGTCTGATCCGGTGTTCTTCACAGAAAACCAGGCCGGAGTGAATCCGCACGAAAACATATCCGACAAGGAAAGCGCACGCATCGTGATAAGCCACGTCACCGAAGGAGTGAAGATGGCCGAGAAAGCTGGACTTCCGGGAATAATCAAGGACTTCATCCTGACCCACCACGGCAGCGGAGTGGCAAAATACTTCTACATAAAATACAAGAACGAACATCCCGACGAAGACGTGGACATGACTCCGTTCACCTATCCGGGACCGAATCCTTTCACCCGCGAGCAGGCCATTCTTATGATGGCCGACGGTGTAGAGGCTGCCTCACGCTCGCTCCCTACATATACGGAAGAGAGCATATCGTCGCTTGTAAACAAGATTATAGACAGCCAGATGGCCGACGGTTTCTTCAAGGACTGCCCCATCACGTTCCACGACATAGAGCAGGCCAAGCTCGTGCTCATCGAAAGACTCAAGGCCATATACCACACACGTATTTCATACCCGGAACTGAAGAAATACGAAAAAGCACCTGCCCGTCCGAAGCGCAAGAACAGGTGGGGACACAACTAAAACCTTAGCCGGAAACGGCAGATAGATACACGGCATGTTGCACATTTGTATTCATTTGTGCAACATGCCGTTTTATTTTAGTTAACATTCATTAAACATTAAGTATCAAATACGGCACTAAAGGACAATTTAAGTAACTTTGCGACCTGTTATTTAAATATTATTAAGATGAATAAATTAAAATTAGCCTGCATCGCATTATTTGCTGCGTGTGGCAGCACCTCATTTGCAGGCGGCATTATCACAAACACCAATCAGAACATCATTTTCTTGAGAAACCCGGCGCGCGATGCTGCCATCGGCATCGACGGCGTATACAGCAACCCTGCCGGCGTAGCCTTCCTCGGCAACGGATTCCATCTGTCAATAAATATGCAGAACGTGCACCAGACACGTACTGTAACCACAGCCTACGGCGAACTGTTCAAGTTCAACGTGAACAATCCCGCATCGGCCGACAACGGCTATGCACGCAAGTTCAAGGGTGTAGCCGACGCACCGATAGTGCCGTCAGTACAGGCAGCCTACGTGAAGGACGACTGGACATTCCAGTTCGGATTCGCCATAACTGGTGGCGGTGGAAAGTGTGAGTTTGCCAACGGTCTCGGTTCGTTCGAAGGCGTTGTGGCAGGCATTCCGGCCAGTCTCATCGCCGCCGGCATAAACAACAGCCTTGCACCGATGGGCACTCAGCTCACGGGCGGCTACTCCATGGATCCCTTCATGCGCGGACGCCAGTACTACTATGGCTTCACCCTGGGAAGCTCATACAAGATAAACAACAACCTCTCGGTGTATGGCGGACTCCGTATGCTCTACGGTACGGCCAACTACTACGGCTACGTGAAGAACATATCGCTGCAGCAGAGCGCCGGCGGACAGCTCTCCATGGTAGGCGCACCCACATTCTTCGAGTCGCTGGCAGCATCGCTCAACCAAGCGGCTGGTATGTATGAGGCTGCCGGACTGCACGAAGAGGCTGCCAAAGCAAGAGCGCAGGCCGCACAGATGACAGGCTATGCACAGATGACTCAGGACATAGAGCTCAACTGCGACCAGACCGGTTGGGGCGTGGCACCTATCATCGGCGTGGACTTCAAGACCGGCCGACTGAACCTCGCTGCCAAATATGAGTTCAAGACACGCATGCGTCTGAAGAACAAATCGGCCAACAGCCTCAGCGCCGAGAACATAAGCATGCTCGACAAGTATGCAGACGGCAAAAAGGTGGCAGAGGACTCACCCGCACTGCTCACCGTGGGAGCACAGTACGAACTGCTGCCTTCGCTGCGCGTCATGGCCGGCTACCATCACTACTTCGACGTGGACACAAAGCAGTACACCAAGGACATGCTGGGCGACACCAACGAATATCTCTTCGGAGCAGAGTTTGACATCAACAAATACATACAGGTGAGCGCGGGAGCACAGCGCACAAGCTACGACTTCAACGACGAAGCCATGAACGACATAAGCTACAACGTAAGCTCATGGTCGTACGGACTCGGCGTGGGAGTGAACGTGACCGAGAAGGTGAAGATAAACGCCGCCTGGTTCCAGACACTCTACGACGACTACGACAAACTGCAGGCCAACGGCACGATGAACATCAGCAACTCGTTCACACGTACCAACCGTGTCATCGGTCTGGGTGTCGACATAAAACTGTGATACACACGTTGCCGCGCTTTTCTGCCCAAGGCGGCCGGCAAAAAGAAAACTGCATATTTATGCAGAATCCGATGTCGTGAATGAATAAATATTCATCGTCAACTTCACGAGAGTGCCCGCGCTGAGCAAAAAAGTACAGCCGGCCGCAAATTCGCGAGTTTTGAGGACATATGATTAAAATTTTGTGTATCAACACATTACATAAAATCAAGAAACAGAACAATTTGTTCTGACACACAGAATAGGCTATTTCGGAGTGCGAAATAGCCTATTTCATGCCATGAAATGAACCATATCGGAGCATGATATAGACTTAATCGCACCATGATAAAGCCTGTTTCACAACACAAGGTCCGGAAAACGACCGCACGGCGGTGGAAAAACGTGACAAAAAAATAAAGAAAACCGGCCGGCAGAATCGATTTTAACATTCGTTCACTTCTCTTTTGCGATTTTCTTTTGTCAAATTTTTTTACTTTTTATATGCAGAAAAACTGCATAAAATCCAGCGCGCTACAGCTGATAGGCACAAGTTGGAAACATCACAGCGGGTCCACGTCGTAATAGGTTTCGAGCGTAGCGTAGCGCTTATTCTGCATGAGCAGGGCCAGCTGGGCACACAGACACTCACGCACACGCGGCAGACTTATGCCCGCCTCGAGCTTTATTATGATCTTTCGTATGCTCATGGTCTTGACACGTGCCACCGACGGACGGTCGGGTCCGAGCACGCGCTCGCCCAACATTCCGCGCAACAGGCGGGCCATGTCGGCGGCAGCTTCGTCGGCCACCTGCGCATTGCGGTGGCGCAGATATACGCACACAAGATGATAGAACGGCGGATAATGGAACATGCGGCGCTCCTCGAACAGCTCTTTATAGAACGTCTTGTAGTCGTTTCTCACCACCTCGCCTATGACGGGCAGTTCCGGATTGCGGGTTTGCAGTATCACCTTTCCGCGTCCGCTCTTGCGTCCTGCGCGCCCTGCCACCTGCGCCATCATCATGAAAGCGTGCTCGTAGGCACGGAAGTCAGGATTGTTGAGCATGGTGTCGGCGTCGAGAATACCCACCACCGACACGTTGCCGAAGTCGAGACCCTTGCTCACCATCTGTGTGCCGATGAGCAGATTGGTCTGTCCCGACGAGAATTCGCTGATGATACGTTCGTATGCATTGCGCGTACGTGTGGTGTCGAGATCCATCCGCGACACACGTGCTTCGGGGAAAATCTCGCGTATGCGGTCCTCTATGTTCTCCGTGCCGTAACCGCGCGAGCGCAGTTCGGTGCTGCCGCAGCACGGACACTTGGCCGGAACGTAGTACACACTGCCGCAGTAATGACACGTCAGACGGTCGAGCGATTTGTGCAGAGTCAGACTGACATCGCACTTATCGCAGTGGGGTACCCATCCGCACACGTGACATTCTATCATCGGCGCGAAGCCACGGCGATTGTGGAAGAGTATGGCCTGGCGGCCGTCGGCCAGCGCTTCGCGCACAGCCTTGAGCAGCACCGGCGAGAACGGACCGTTCATCATCTTGCGGCGGCGCAGGTCTTTCACGTCTACCACCTGTATCTCAGGCAGCTGTATGTTCTTGTATCGGGTCATTATGCACACAAGTCCGTACTTGCCTGTGAGCGCGTTGTTGTAGCTCTCTGCCGAAGGAGTAGCCGAACCGAGCAGCACTTTTGCCCCGCACATCGACGCAAGCACTATGGCTGCCGAGCGAGCATGGTAACGCGGAGCAGGGTCCTGCTGCTTGAACGATGTCTCGTGTTCCTCGTCCACGATGACCAGTCCGAGGTTACTGAAGGGCAGAAACAGCGCCGAGCGCGCGCCGAGTATCACTCCGTAAGGATTATCAGACAACTGTCGGTTCCATATCTCAACACGTTCAGCATCGCTGTATTTCGAATGATATATGCCAAGACGGTCGCCGAAGACGTTGCGCAGACGCTTCATTATCTGCACCGTAAGGGCTATCTCCGGCAACAGATAGAGCACCTGACGGCCTTCGCGCAGGGTTTTGTCTATCAGATGAATGTATATTTCGGTCTTTCCGCTCGACGTCACACCGTGCAACAGCGTCACGTTCTTCGTCTTGAATGTCTCCTGTATCTCGTCGTAAGCCCTCTGCTGTGCTTCGCCCAGAGTCTTCATGTTCTCGGGATGAGCCTCACCACCGTGACCTATACGCCCCACCTCACGCTCGTATATAGTGAGAAATCCACGCGAGACGAGCGCACGCAGCGTTGTTGTGGTGGAGTGAGCCTCGTTCAGAAGTTCCTCGCACGTCAGTTCCGCAACGTCATCACGTGAGCCTCCGGAGCAAGCCTCGTCCCAATGACTGAGTGAGAGATATTGCTCGAACAGGTCTTTCTGCTTTCTGGCATGTGTCTGCGTGAGCAGGTTCAGAACCACATGCAACGACTGTCCGCTGCGCATCTTCTCGGGCAGTGTGACGCAACGCTCGGTTTTCGGACGGTAGTTGTCCTCGCCTTTCAGTCCGGCAGGCAGCGCAGCCTTGAACACATCGCCCAGCGGCGACATATAGTAGTCGGCTATCCATTGCCACAACCGCAGCTGTAAAGCAGTGACGGAGGGGCGCGTATCAGACAGCGACAGTATGTCCTTCACCTCGAACTCCGGCTTCACATCGTGCACCTTCAGCACAACGCCCATGTATTTCTTGCTGCGTCCCAAGGGCACAACAACCCTCATTCCGGACTTGACGGCTGACGCCATGTCGTCGGGCACGGAATAGGTGAATACGCCTTCGAGAGGCAGAGGGAGTATGATGTCTGCGTAAACCATAGCTGATACAAAAATACTTATTTATGACTAATTCCGCAAACTATAACATGTTTGTTTTCGTACGGGTCTGCTTTTCTGACAGATATGCCGAAGGCCTGTCTCCACTGTGTCCGGCAGGGAACGCATACTGTAGGACTCTACGTCGGAACAAAGTGTACACGGCTGTGTTAAATATAAATAAATATAGAAATGCAGGCCTTTTCATACGGCAGGAAAAACTAAATTTGCAATGACGGAACTTATTTACCTGAACCCAAATACATAAATCTGTTATGCATAAAATCATCATGATACTGCTCACGGCATTATCCTCCATGACTTGCGTGAGCCAGACACTGCACGACGATATCAGTCCCGTGCCCTTCACCAACGTACATATAAACGACGGATTCTGGTCGCAACGGCTCGACACTATGCGCAACAAAACCATACGCTACGCCTTCCGCAGATGTGAGGAGGCAGGCTACATGAGAAACTTCGAACTGGCAGGCAAGATACTGAGCGGCGAACTGAAGAAAGGTGAAGCGCGGTTTCAGTCGGACTCGCCGTTCGATGATGCCGACCTGTTCAAGATCATCGAGGGCGCGGCATACATACTGAGCGTAAAGGAAGATCCGGAGTTTGAGAAATATATTGACAGCGTGATCGACAAGATTGTGGAGGCACAGGAACCTGACGGCTATCTGTTCACCAACCGCACAATAGGCAATCCCGTGCACGACTGGGTGGGAACTCTGCGGTGGGTGAACGACTGGAACCTCAGTCACGAGACATTCAACGCCGGCGAACTATACGAGGCGGCGGTGGCTTACTATGCCGCAACGGGAAAGGACAAGCTGCTCCGGGCTGCAGTGAAGAATGCCGACCTTGTGTGCAAGGTATATAATGACAACAGACTGAAGCTCGCGCCGGGTCACGCCGTCATCGAAATGGCGCTCGCACGGCTGTATGAGACAACGGGAGACAGTAAGTATCTCGACCTGTGCAAGTTCTTCATCGACTGCCGCGGACAGAAAAAGTTCGACTCGTCATCATCCGACATAAGAGCCAACGGCATGTACTGGCAGAATCATCTGCCGGCAACCGAACAGCGCGAAGCTGTAGGACACGCCGTAAGAGCATTGTATTTCTACTCGGGAATGGCTGACGCCATACTGCTGGGCGGACACAAGGAGTATGTCGAAGCCATAAATGCCATATGGGAAAACATTGTTTCTAAGAAACTGTATATCACCGGTGGTCTGGGTGCAAGGGAAGACAACGAGGCTTTCGGAGGCAACTACGAACTGCCCAAAGCCCGTGCCTATTGCGAGACATGCGCCGGACTGGCCAACTGTATGTTCAATCTGCGTATGTTCAGACTCTATGGCGACAGCAGATATATAGACGTTCTCGAACGGTCATTGTATAATAATGTGCTGAGCGGAATATCCGTTACGGGCGACATGTTCTTCTATCCCAACCGGCTTGAGGCAAGCTCTCGTGGACAGCAACGCAGCGAGTGGTTCGGCTGTTCGTGCTGTCCCACCAATCTGGCAAGATTCATTCCGTCTGTGCCGGGCTACGCTTATGCCACCGGAAAAGATGCTGTTTACGTCAATCTTTTTATAGCCGGAAAGGCTGACATCAGTCTCGGCAAACGGCAGATAAGCCTCAAACAACAGACGGAATATCCGTGGGAAGGCAACGTAAGGCTGTCGGTGGATAATACACAGAAGAGCGATTTCTGCATGAAAATAAGGATTCCGGGATGGGCACAGGGACGACCCGTACCGTCAGATCTTTACAGCTATGAGGCAACAAGCACAAAGAAAACCGTCATAAAGGTGAACGGCAGACCTTACGAATACGACATCAACCACGGATATGCGGTGATACAACGCAAATGGAAAGCGGGTGACACAGTGGAGATTGAGTTTCCGATGGAGCCACGCATAGTAACGGCAAACGCGAAAGTGAAGGCCGACCGCGGACTGATTGCCGTGGAACGCGGCCCGATTGTCTATTGTGCTGAGTTCGCTGACAACGGCGGAACACTGCAGGACCTTTACATTCCACGCGGCGCATCGCTCAAAGTATGTAAGACAGAAGGCATAGTCAATGGCATGCGTACCATCGTTGCGCAGGGACGCAGATGTTCTGCCGACGCGCAGAATGGTGTTTCCGAGTCTGCAGCAGACGTAACTCTGATTCCTTATATGGCACGTGCCCACCGCGGAGCAGGCGAAATGAAGGTGTGGATGCCGACAGACGGGAAAGCCATAATGGAAAACATGGACTATATCGATAAGGTTGTGATAGCCGACGAAACATCAGAACGTGAACACAATCTGCAAGGACAGAATATGCGGTCGGACACTTCGCTAGGATGGCGCGATGCACTCGACGGATGGATTTCGTACGACATGACCGTCGATCCTCAGAAAACCAATGAGGTGGTACTCACCTATTGGGGCAGCGACGCCGGCAACAGGGAATTTGATATTATGGCTGACGGAACACCGATAGGACGCGACAGAATAGAGAACTGCATGCCATACGAGTACTACGATGTGCGACACGTCATACCGCAAGACATCACCAAAGGAAAGAAAAAGGTGACAATAATGATGAAAAGCCTCCCGGGAAAAATCACAGGCGGTATATTCGGAATAAAAACAACCGTCAAAGAATAAAACAGAAAAGGCCATGCCGGCCGCCATAAAACAAAGACTCATGGCGCGACAATCTTTCTGCGCCATGAGTCTGTATGTTTTTTTCATAAAGCCGCACCGCACATTCCGGCAATCAGCTTTCGTTCTTATTATCGCTCACAACCGCTTCCGCTCACCGGAAGAAACAGCTGCGGGCAATAGGATTTACGCTTTTCAGAAATAATATGCCATGGAAATCTGCCAGCTGTTGGAGCGTCCGCGGAACGCACTTCCCACTCCGTCGAGATATGTTATCTTGCCGGTCTTTCCACAAACGATATTATAGTTCGCACCAACCTGCAAATGGCTGAGCAACATAACACCCGCTCCGACGTTCACACTGAAGTTTGACGAATTGAGTTTCCAGTCTGCAACATCGTCGAAAAGAGTCTGGTTCTTGTCACCGACATTGAATCCGAACTGCGGACCGGCAGCCAGATAAACAGCTGCAAGACTTCCAAGACCTATGTCATAACGCAGGTTTATCGGAATGTTGATGGCCTGCTGCTTAATCTTTGTCACCTCATTGTCGGCGTTTGTAAGTTCAGACTCTCTCTGATCATAAAGCGCAGAAGCATCTATTCCGAGGCCGACAATAGGAAGAGTGAACTTCACAGTCGGACCGATGAAGAATCCAGTGCGGTTTGATGTTTCAAAAACATCACTGCTGAGCGACATGTCTGTGATGTTGAGACCACCTTTCACACCGAACTTCAACTGTGCGCTTGCAGGCATTGCAAAGCATGTTGCAGCTACAAGAACAATCAATGTAAATAACTTTTTCATAACTTTCATTTTTTAGTGTGTAAATTCGGAGTGCTCCCTTTCGGGAACACTCACTGTCCAATTGTGTCAATGTCTCTGCCGGCGTACCGTCACACGTGCCGATGATGACGAAGACGACGATGTGGAAGACGGTTTGCTCTTCTTTTTCACAGTCTGCGATGTTCCGCCGGATCTGCGATTCTTTTTCTTCGTTGCCTTCAGTTCCTTCTTGTCGAGCTTGGCTATGCTGTCGAGCGAATCCTTACGCACCGGATCGCCCCAGATATTCTTCTCAAACGCCTTCAGCTCGTTTTCAATGCGCTTCTGCTCCTTTGTCATGGCCGAATCGGTGGGGCAATACTGCGCAAGAGTCTTACCGAGCATGTTTGACGTCTTGTATATCTTGCCCTTATACATATTCCGGGTGAAATAGTCGTCCACGCTCATAACGGCAGCATTGTTCAGATTGCTGGTCATAATGGTCTGTCGGGTGAGGAACGGGGCCAGTTCGTCATACTTCACCCAGAAGAGCGGATAGGACGTAGCAGCATCGCCGAAGTCATCCTCACGGCGCAATATCGGGCAGAGGGCCGTCACCTTGGTATGGAAAGTGGCTGTTGCCTGATCATAATAGGCACATTCCTTCACATAGTATGCCGTAACCTCGCGCGATGGTATGTCGCTGTCGTCGATGCGTATACCTCTGTCGGTGCGCTCGTAGAATATGTGATAGTTGTCGAGAATCGACATAAGGTTGACCTTCGCCGACTCGTCAAACACCTCATTGCCGTCAAGTCTGTACTCATAAGGCGTGACACTGCGGCGCATCACAAGCTTGAAGATATAGGTGAAAAGGTTCATCTGCGAACCGAGCGGCTCAACCGGATAATACAGCGCGGCGTTGGCTTCGTCGTTAAGATCTATCTCCCGGTAGATGTCACGCCTCCACACAACATCCTCGTCCATCGGCGCCTGCGTCGGGAACGAAATCTGTGCTCTTGTAGAGAGTGCGTTGGCACTTGCCGCGGCAGCCTGCTGCTGTTCCCTGCGGCGTGCTTCCGGCTGCGCCGAAACGCTCTGCACGAGGCATGCCGCAATCAATATGAACATTAATTTTCTCATAATATATATACTCGTTGTATGTTCGTTTTCTGTTATTCTTAGTCAGTTCTATTTCACGATAACCTCCATTGAGCCAGGCAGACGACGCGTTATACCGTCGGGACCCACAGCCGTGACACGCGAGATATAGAAGCGTTTGTTTCTAGAAAGCTTTCTGAAGGTCTCTTTCTGACGGCTGCTGAACGATGCTCCGTCGGATGCCATCGGTACGGCGTTACCCATATTGTCAAAGAACACCGTCTCGAAACTCTGCACACGGAACTGTATGTCGAGGATGCCGTCGTCGATGGCAGCCTTCACTTCGTTCACACCCATAAGCGAAGCCTTTGCCAGTCCACCTTCTCTGAAGCGGTCGGTGCCTATCTGGAGATAAGCCGTCGGATCGGGCAGTTTTCTTACCTTGAACACGTATTTGCCCATCTGGCGCGAACGTCCGTTCTGGTTGGCCGACACAGTGATTGTCACATCCTGTCCCACGGTGGTAGGACGTGCTATGTAACGTCCCATACCGATGGAACGGAACGAACCGCCCGTCATCGATGCAGACACGCTGCTGAGCGGCACACCCGGAATGCTTATGCTGATAGGATTCTCATATCCTGCGTAGAGGACATTCATCAGGTCGGCCGAAACAGTGGCACTCGGTCCCACAACAGTGTATTTCTGCGTGAAGTCGCGGCGTATCACGTCGCCGTTGCCGTTCTTCATCGTGATGTATCCTCCGAACGAATGTTCTCCCACTCCGCCCGCTGTGAAGCGATAAGTGTTGCCGTTTATCTTGCGGCCGCCCACATACACCTCAGGATGCTGCGTCGTATCGACAGCCGCCATGACTATCTGAGCCGAGAAAACATCGCCGCTTATTACTGTGCGCGACTCGGGAATAACGAATGCGTTGAGCTGGTTGACACGTATATCCTTCATGTCCACGTTAGATACAAGCGTGTGCAGCACCTCACCCTCGGCGTAGCGCACATCGCTCTGCAACTTGGAGAGCAGTGTGACAGCAGCAGCCACAGGCATGTCCTCAAACATGTATTCCTGCCAGTTCTTGCCCATTGTGACGGCATTCTTCGGCAGTTTGGTAGTAAGATTGCTTTCAATGATGCTCCGCTGGCGCGGGTCGGTCACCATGGACACGATGCGTGTGCGGAAACTGTTTATCGCGTCGTAGAGCTTACGGCCCTTTCCTGTGCCAGGTGCTAGCATCACCTGGTTTGCAGCCTCGAGGTCCTCCTTGTTGACGATGTTCATCACGTCACCGTCGGCACCGTCGGCCATGCGCACAATCTCCACCTTGAGCTCCTGCGCGAAGTTGTAGAGCGAGTCGCTCATACGTTTCACCGCCGTCGCCTTCTCAAACCATTCCTTCACCTTCTGCGGGTTTGCCTTCATCTGTTCAGAGAAGTTGCGGTATATGGCCTCGTTCTCCTTCGACGAGTTGGAGGTGGTGCGGTTAAGGCTTTCCTCAACGATTGAGAAACCGTTGAGCACCTCAGTCGATATGTTGAGCGCAAGCATTGCCATGAGGACGACATACATCAGGTTGATCATCTTCTGGCGCGGCGATACAGGTCGTTTCTTTATTGCCATTTATGTTATACTTTTATGTCATGGCCCGCAGTGTTTTCCGTCTGCGGGCTGACCGGTCCACGGTTACTGTTTTGGAGCGGCGTCGGGCGCTGCGGCGCGCATGTTGACGGTCATCGCCTCTATCATGCGGGCATAGATGCCGTTGAGCTGCTCTATGAGCTGAGCCATCTTGCGGCTCTGTTCGTTTATCTGGTCGATGGTTCCAATCTGCTGGCTGGCACCCTTAAGCTGCATCTCGTACACGCGGCATATACCGGTGAGCGTACGGTTGAGCATCTCCATCTCCTCGCTGTCGCGTGTGAGGCGCTCGCTCTGCTCCGAAACCTTCTGCAGAGTCTCCGTGAGTTTGTTCAGTTCCTCTATATAGTTGCCCTGTGCCACAGCCAGTTCCTCGCCGTTCTGCTGCTGTCCGGCCATCCAGTTGCCGGCCACGACGGTTGCCCCAGTCATGCCTCCGGCAACAGCCGCAGCACCTTCAGGAGCAGCCACAGCAGCTGCAGGGGATGCCGTTCCGGGCGTTCCGATGATGATTGTGCCACCCTGTACGGCAGGCTGAGCAGGCGATTGCGCAGTACCGGCAGCCTCAGCCTCGTCTTCCTCGCCGTCACCGTCGTACTCTTCCTCCACATGCGTAGGCAAATCCATGCCTATCGCCGTCTTGTCGAACGGACGGTCGAAAGCCGAGATGAAGAACACTATAACCTCAGTACCCATACCCACGAACAACATGATGTTGGCACCGGGCAGGTGGGTAAGTTTGAACAATGTTCCGAGAATAACGATTGATGCACCCCAGCTGTAAGCATAGTTGAGGAATGTCTGCCCCGGAACGCTGTCGATCCATTTCTGCAGACGATAGACAATGTTGTATTTGCTGTATTCAGTCATTGCTGTTTATTTCTTTTTCTGTTTTCCACTTGATGTACTTGCCAGGCTGCGCACGCAGCGGAATCCGATGTACGACCGCGGCTGGTTCTGATATTCCCATGTACGCCATGCCGAGCGGATATACGATTCGGGATCTTTCCACGAACCTCCGCGCACGCTTTTCTTCTTCAGTTTGTAGGGATCCTCCTTCGCCGCGTTGTATTCGAGCTGCGGGTTAAGGTCGTTCATGGCCTGTGCTCCGGCTTCGGTATAGACGGTGCTGGTCCATTCGGCCACGTTGCCGGCCATGTCGAAGAGTCCGTTGCTGTTAGAAGCATATATGCCAACCTTGCTTGTGATGAGATTGCCGTCCTCGGTATAGTTGCCGCGGTCGGGTTTGAAGTTGGCGAAGAAACAGCCCTCACCGCTCTTCACGCCCTCGTCCTCCCATGGGAACTCTGTGCCCGAACGTCCGCGGGCGGCATATTCCCACTCGGCTTCTGTAGGCAGACGGTAGCGCTGCACAAAGCGTGCCTCCGGCCCGAGACCCTTGAGCAGATATTCAGTACGCCACGCACAGAAGGCGTTGGCCTGCTCCCAAGTCACTCCCACGACGGGATAGTCGTTGTAGGCAGGATTGGAGAAGTAGTTGCGCATGTATATCTCGTTGTCCGAGTTGCGGAAGTCGTTCACCCAGCACGTTGTGTCCGGATATATGTTTACGATGTAAGTATTGAGGAAGTCCCACGGTCCGCTGAGCGGGCGGTTGATGGTCTCTCTCACGATGCGGCCCTCGTCGTCGATATAGGCGGTGTCTTTGGATATCATGACCACCTCGTTCGGATCCACCGTATTGTCGGTGTTGAGGTTGCGTTCCTCGGGATTGAGCCTGTTGCGACGCAGTGCTGCGGCCGTATAATCGTAAATCTCATACTTATAGTTCATCTGTCTGTAGTCGAGCATTTTCTCGCCCGTCACCGGATTGGTGGTATAGACACTCTCTATGGCGCGCAACTCATCCTCTGTAGGTTTGCGCGGTATAGGCTTCTTCCAGTTGAGGTGCGGGGTTACGGGGTCGCCGTTCTCGTCCTCGGTTATCATGTAAGTCTCGTCGCCACCGTAGGCCGGATCGGCAAGACGGGTGCGTACGATGCTGTCGCGCACCCACAGCACAAACTGCTTGTACTTGGCGTTCGACACCTCGGTCTCATCCATCCAGAATCCGTCCACCGAAATGTCTCTCACCGGTGTCTGCATGCCCCAAAGGCTGTCGCCCTTCTCCAGACCCATGCGCAGGTAGCCGCGGTCTATCTTAACCATGCCGTAAGGGGTCGGCTCTGTGAAAGCCCTGCCGCTTACGCCCACGACTTCGCCGCCTCGTCCCGACGACGTCATGCGTCCGCCGAAGCATCCGGCGAGCACAAGGCAGAATACCGGAGCGAGCAATGCCATCAAACTGTTGTTCTTCTTATTCATATTTTCTATAGTATTCTCACACTTTTATGTTTGTTTTTTCCTTTCTTTACCAGGTTAAGGTCCATCTGATAGCCGATAAACAGCTCATGACTTCCGTTGCCGGGGCTTATGGCCGAGGTGTAGAACTCGTAGCTGTAGCCGAGCATCACACCGTGTACCATACCGCCAAACATGAATGTCACCGAGTTGGTAGGGCTGTAGCCCACACCGCCATACATCATCTTCTTGTCGTTGGTGTATATCAGCCGGCCGGTTATGTCGGCCCTGTAGGCCACTCCGTCCGTGCGCACGAGCACCGACGGTTTTATTGTAAGAAACGGATTTCGCAGTTTTATATTGTATCCACCCGTCAAATAATATGTCGGATCTATCTGCAGTTCGTTGGTCTCGCCCAACTCCACGAGCGGCGCATTCAGATGTTGGGCCGAAACACCCACATACCACGGACCGCGCATATAATACAATCCGACACCCAGATCGAAGCCGCTGCCTTCCACCTTCGTGGTTGGAAGCGCGGGGTCGCCGGCCTCTCCTGCGTCGAGATCCGTACCGTCAAAACTCTCGCTCAGCAGCCCGACTCTCAGACCGGCACTTATGGTTCCGCCGAAGAGCTTGTGCTTGTAGGCATACTGCAGGGCCAGACGCTGGTGGCTGAACAGACCGAGTTTGTCGTTCATGAACTGCACTCCGGCACCGTGCAGACCCTTCAGAAAATAGAAAGGCATGTCGGCCGCCGCATACATGGTCTGCGGATTGTTCTCAAAGCCCACGAAGTCCATGGCGTAGGCCGCCGTTATGTTCAGCTTCGACTGCTTGCCCACAGCCGCCGCATTGAACGTAGGTTCCATGTCGAAGTAGTGACTGAACGCCACGTCATACTGCGCGTGCGCTCCGATGGAGGCAAGCGTCAGAAAAGCCAATGTTATGAATTTGCGTTTAAACACGTACATATAACGTCGCTTTCTATCTTTTATTGCCAATCAATCTAACTTTTATTGCATTTAATCCATAAGTTTTTCTTATAACACATTCGTACGAATAAGCCAACATCGATTAATTACTCCATTAAAAACAAATATAATAAATAATACATATCCATTCATTCCTCCATATATGTTTTCCGTTTCTACTCCTGACACAATACTTTATGCCAGAAACAGAAACGGAAAACGACATTCCTACCATTACAGGAAAAACATTTTAAATGTATAATGGCAGGATATTAATAATTATTCTTCTAAATCGACCGTAACAGCTTTACGGGCAACCCGGAAGTATTCCATGGATTGTATTACAGTCTACGCAAAAGTTCAAGAGCCTCACTAAGCTGCTTTCCCTTTTCTGTGTTGAAATATGAATCATAAGTTTCCTCTATTTCCACATCAGGAATTATGCCTATTCCCACGAACTCTGTGCCGTCTGACATGACATCATGCTTTGAACAGATATTCGCATAACAAGATCCCGGTATAAGAGTAATTCGCACACCGTTACCAGTACTTCCACCAGTGCGTGTACCTATTACCTGCACACGTCCGGCCGACTTGAGTATGGAGCAGAAATCTTCGGCGGCAGAAAAAGTGCCGGCATTCACAAGCAATACTACAGGCTTGCTATACAAAGACTTATTTACGGCTGCCTTTATATATCCCGGTTCAGAGCAATATGGAGCATGAGTCCATCCCCATGACGCGAACGCCGGGATGTATACCGGACTCGACCAGTTGTTCTTCTTAACAGAGTCGGCTACAAGATGCTGTATTACGTAATCTGCATTGTTAGAATTGCCACCGTTGTTGTCACGTATATCTATAATGAGAGCAGACGTCCCGGATATCTTCTTATATAATTTATCAAACGTCGATATAAAGTCGTTCGCCATAAAGTTGTTTATTTTCAGATAGCCTATGTTGTCTTTCATAATCTTCAACTGCATCACAGGCTTTTTGTCCTCGATGTCTTGTTTGCTGCTTCCCAGCACATACGTGATGCGCAGTTTCCCTTCTTCTGACTCAAAATCCATCGCAAGCGTGTCGTTCTTTTCGCCTTTCAATAAATTATGACCGCAATAAGTCTCATGGAGTGTCCATTGCGGCGTTGACGATGAAACATATGGCATGACATACTTTCTGCCATATTCCACCGCACTATCTCCATTTACAGAAACAAGCTCCATGCCACGTTCCAGTCCCTGTTTTGCCATTGACGAGCTTAACACCTTGTCTACATATACCCGTCCATTGATAAAAACTGTCGTAAACGGAGCATATTCACTGAACGGACTACTGCCATATACAAATGTGTGACCGTCATGCAGTTGTGCAACCATACGTTGCATAATGAGGAAACATTCGCCCAAATCCTTCGCATTATACATTTTTTCCATGTTGTCAACATACAGACTATCCCAACTTATCTTGACACGATTCATGAATACAAAGTTACGTGCCACACCCGACCATAGTCTTGACAGGGCCAGCATACGCGAATCCTTTTCACTTATGTTTTTCAAAGGATTATGCACGGTAGCATCAAGAAAGCTCACATCTGTCCAGTTATACGGCACGCATATTTCGTCATCAGTGGTGGCCTTAAGAAAGTACAACCTTTTCTTGTCATTATCATAACGGTACAAATAAACGGTCTTTGTTTTTTCAAAAAATGTCGATGCGCCGTTTTCATCAGACAAATTAACATACTGGATATCATTAAACAACTCGAACACATCACGTATGCGCTTTACCTTTTTCTCACCAATATCATCCAAGGTAAGCCTGCAACCTTTTGTCCAGCCGGAACCAAAACCACGCTGAAAGCAAAAGCCTCCAGCCTTACGAAGGTTACTTCCGGTATATTTCACCGAATCTGAAACTACTCCAGAACAGACTTTCAACTCGTCATAAACATTGTCAAGCAATGTTTGCGAAACTTGTTTCTGCGCCAACAGACATGACGGAACCGCAAACAACAAGCACGATATCAACAAACCAAAGCAATATACCCGAAACACTTTCTCTTTATTCATATCAGGTTAGAATTTTATTGTTTTACATTAATATTATTGTACACAACCAAGATACAGCAAACAAGCATTGTTATAAAATGCTATCAAATTATCGAATACAACAAATCCCCATCCATATTCTCGACTCCTACAAAATTCTATCGTCCGCTCTATTTATAACTCTGTTGCTTACGATTATACAGTGAAGACCAACCACAGGGTTGAATCACGACAAATCATAAACGGACCGACTTTATATTAAAACGTCTGAACATGGGATTTCTAAACAAGAATATTTTGATTTTAATCTTTATTAACCCACCACAGAAATAATCACCTCATTATTTCTTCTTAATATGACAGGCCGTTTGGATTTAACAGTTAAAAATCCCGACCGGATCTTCACGAAACAACAGCACCGATTCTTTGAGCAAAAGAATTATTTTCAACGGGCATAGACATCAACATGCATGCGACTTGTAAACATACAAACAAGCAAAGCCCCACCACTATACAGTTTCGAAAGACGAAGCAAGATGCAATAACCATAAAACAAAGCCACAAGACAGCAATAAATGTATTTAACATTTATTAAGCCCGATTTAACGCGGAATTCCGACCGACAAGACGTTTGCCCGCAAATATTCAAGTTTTGAAGCACTTCGGCCATTCACCTGATAATCAGCCGCTTAACCTCAACCGCGACATAATACATTGTCTTCTGTGCTGCGAAACAGCCCATTATGCACCCTGATTAAGCCCATATCATGGCCTGAAACAGACAGTTTCAGGCCCCAATAATGCCTGTTCCGTAGTGCATAAAAGGCTTTTCCGCACTACGGACTTGCGGATATTCCCGCATGACAGACACCGGGCGCAGCCATTATAGGGCATTTCGGGCTCTCACCTTTCTCCAGAATGACGAAAAAAACGTGAGAAAACCGGACCGCATTTTAACATATGACAGAGGCCATATCGGGCGCAAAATGTTAAGTAATGTAAAACAACCGAACTAAGACAGGCATACTGACGGTTAACTTAAAGACATCCGTACGACTGCCACAAGCCTCTCAGACAGCCTTGACAACCCAATGGCCGGCGTATGCCGCCAACAGTCCGATGGCGAAACTCATCACCGAATAGGCCGCACACTGCGCGAACCTGTCGTCAGAAAGCAGCGCGTAGTTCTCGTGCATGAATGTTGAGAATGTGGTGAAACCGCCGCAGAAGCCGGTGGTGAGGAACATGCGCAGATCGCTGTTCATAAGACTTCCACGCTCAAACAGGCCGTAGAGCAGGCCTATGAAGAAACAGCCGAGAACATTGACAACCATCGTCCCCCATGGGAAACCCGAAGCGACGTTGGTCTGCACTACGTGCGACAGAAGATATCTGGCCACTCCACCGACGAAACTTCCCGCACCTATAAACAGAATTACTCTTAACATAGGAAAATATAAAGATTTTAACTGATTACAAATTATAATATCACTATCGTTCAGACATCCTTTTCTTAACCGCCACAACACATCTTACCGACAATAGCCTTGCTATCGCCACAACAGGTATCATCAGCACGTTTCACTAAAAAACGGCGGTTAAAGGCAGATGCCATTGCCCGATGACTGCAGATGAAACGCTTTCAATACTACGGATGAAAGCCGGACACACCGCACATCATCACTCAAACAACTCATACGAACTCATGCTCCGCACGCTCTCCCGGCAACATCCGGCAACAGACACGCCCCGTCATCGAACGGGCGTCGCGCGGTATGGTCAGTGCAAAGGTACGGCTTTATATCGCACATAAGCACATATTATCCTTTTTTAACACCTCATTTCCAGCATTTCCTTCGCATCATGCTCATTCAGCCACAACCGTCCGACACGGCTGTCACAACACAACCTCTCCGGACTACCGTACACTTCAGGACAAAACAATCATGTCTCCACTTCCGCATGAGCAGTTGCGGGGAATATCATTCCGCACAACACGCCATGAGGAAAACCGTGAATAGAGAAATTAAAAAAGCCCGTTCCACAAACGGAACGGGCTGCATCAATCCCTTAATCATTTTTCTGACTCTGATGCTAAGGAAGCTGCAATACAGCCAACGTCAGCATAATTGTATTATATTGGTCTACATCTTTTTCTTAGGGAACACATTGAAACGGTAGATTGCGTGTATGAGCACATAGCGCGGCGGAGTATTGTAATAGCGTTCCACGCGTCCCTGGGTGTTGATGCTGCTCTCCACTTTCTTCAACTGATGTAGTATGTCGAAGGCATCGGCACGCAGAGTGAGCTTGCCTTTCAGCAAAGAACGGGTCAGACGGGCGTTCCACACAAAGTTGTCGTCGTTCATCGAAGTGTCCTCATAGCCGCGACGGCTGTACATGGTCAGATCGGTGTCGAGCTTGAAACCGAACGGAAGCTGAAGATAACCGTAAACTCCATAGTTGAAGTCGTATGCGTTGATAGGTACAAAATTGTCGCGGTCGCCCTCCGTATTCAACCATGACACAGAGCCTCTGAAGCCTATGCTGTGCTTGCCCAGCGTATAGTCAAGATTGAGAGTCTCTGAGAGCACAGAGCTCTTGACGGTGCTTTTCACCGGAGCGGAGGCAAGATCGTCACCTATCATATCGACACTGTTGTAGTAGTTCCACGACGTGGCGGAGTTGAAATACAGGCGTTTCTTCTTGTCCAGCGGACCGTTCATGTTGAATCTGGCGGAAATATTCCAGTTGCCGTCCACATTGTAGTAGGAGTATGTGCGGCGGCCCGTGCTGCGGTCGTACACATAACCCATGGCCACATCGTTCTCGCTTATGTTGAATGTCACAATCGGAGATATCTTTATGGTGTGCTTTCTGTCATTATAGTCGAGACTGATGGTGTGGGTGCGTCTGTTCTTCAGATTCCTGTTGCCATAGTTTACGGTCGTCATAGGGTCGGAGTCATCAACGAAGTTAAGAGAATAGAGCATGTTGGGGGTGCTGCAGTCCATGCTGTATTTTAAAGCTCCGCCCTGCTGAAAATCCTTTGTCCTAAGATGCAATTCCAATAAAGGTCTCAACATCAATGTGGTGCGACTGAAAGCTGTATCTATACGGGCGCGACGATAATCGAGTTTCTCGTTCAATATATCAAGTGTCAATCCCGGTATTAACTGCATGGCCAACTTGTCATCACGCAACAATTCTATATTTGCATTCACTCCGACGGAATGACTGTTATCGCTTTCCACCGAATTGTAGCTGTTCTTTCCGTCGAGTGTCGGCAGATACTCTGTGACCGAAGGCAGCGCACCTATAGGATGCTCAGTGTCCAGCCCCCAACCGTCGAGAGTCTCAAGATGGTAGAGTTTGTTTATGGACTTGTCACGTCCGGCACTCATGTTGTAGTCGAAATTAATCCTTAAATTTTCTGAAAAGACAAAACCATAACTACCTGTGAATTTTATTCTATAGCCACGTGAGGGTGTGACATCGTTATAACGGTTTATAAAGTCAGTCGAACCGGTTCCTGAAAAATAGTCTATACGCTGATGGGTGAAATCACGCATGTCCGAACCGAACATCGAACCTTTTAAGTTCAGATACAAATAGTCACTGTTATGGGGCATGCGCAGCATCATACTGGAGCCTAAATTGGCAGACCATTGTTTGCTGTCATAATAACTGTTTTTTATCTGACGGTTTATAAGGCGGGCACGAAGGTTGTCATCGAGTACCGGTGTGGAAAGGATTTTCATGAAATCCTCAAAGCCGTTCCACGTCTCGTCTGAGGTGGCGGAGATTATAGAGAGGTCGTGACGCATGCGACTGTAGCTTGCGCCCAAATTAATATCATACTCCACACGCGACATGTCACCCTTAGGCTTAAGTCTCAAACCATGGCTTGTGTTGAAAAACATATTGCAGAAGCGCGCGTCCTGTACCTGACGGTCGTAGGTGTCGCCATCAGCGAGGAAATTGGTGCGGAATGTATTCTGCACCTCATGATTGTCATAATGGATGAAGTTTGCGTTACCGGTATATTCGTAGCGGCCCTCACGGTCGTCCACATTCACATTCACACCGACCTTCTTTGTCGTAAGCCGCCCGTAAGGCATTTTGTCAGGAGTCCAGTCGTTGGTGTTGGGAGTGGTGAAGTCGTTGATATTGTTCATGTTTCCGAACAACGACACACGGGAGTGGTCGGTGGAACGCATGGCGAACAGTCGGGCCATGTACAGGTCGTGGTTGGCGCCGCCGGCGTCTATATTGCCCATCCATCCTATGTTGTACTGCTTCTTAAGGTTGACGTCCATCACCAACTGCTTGTCGTTCATGTCGCGGTCGAGAAACTCGCTCAGACGCCCGGCCTTGTCGTAAACCTTCACCGTGTTTACCGCGTAAGTAGGAAGGTTCTCAAGCATGATTGTATTGTCGCCCTTGAAGAAGTCCTTGCCGTTGAGAAGAAGACTCTCCACAAAGCGGCCGTTCACATATATGCGGCCGTCGGACTTCAGCTCCACACCGGGCAGCTGCTTAACCAGGGCATCGAGCATTGAGCCTTCTGCCAGCTGGAAGGCATCGGCATTATAGACAAGCGTATCTCCCTTATTGTAGAACTTCACCTTCGTGGCTGTAACCACTACCTCGTCTATGGAATGCACCTTCTGACGTTTCATGTATATGGTGGAGAGCACTCTGCTTGTCTCGCGCCGTCTGATCTTGCTTATCTCTATCGGAGTATATGTTGTTTCATATCCTTCCTTCTCGGTCTTGACGATATAGTTTCCTTCCTTGACCTTGAAACTGTATAGTTTTCTCAATGTACTGTATCCATAGTTGTTTCTGCAACTGTCAAGCACCACGCTGTCTGGAGACAGAAGCGTCACCTTCGCATTCTCTATTGTTGTGCGCAGAATATAATCTTTTATCGTGGCATAAATGTTTATGCCTCGCTCTTTCTGTCCGAAAGAAGAACAGACACAAGCTATCATTAATATCAACAAAATACTTCTTCTCATTCTCATAAATTCAGGCTTTTATCGGTTAATAAATTCTTTTGTTATTCTCTTTACACTGACAGGAATTGCTGCGTCCTGACAAGATCCGTATCATACAGCACTGTCGTCTGATGACGGATGCGGCATGCACGTTTCTGATGCATACGGTTCATCTTCTGACGATGCGACAGAAAATATAATGCTGACACACACAATTCATGATATACTGATTTATTGTTCATAGGTCTCGGTTTTTAGAGGTTTACATTTATTGCTGATCATAATCGGACAGCTTTTACATGGAAGACGCACGAAGTATGAAAATCTAAACAGAAAACCTATAAATTTAACATAAATTTATAGATAAATTTCTTAACTATCTTAGATAAATAAGATAGTATTATATAATACTCCAATTTTTTGCACCTTATCAAATATTATCTAAGCAATAATATTTTTATTTAATGATAAAACCAATTAACTCTAATAATATAAAGTCAAGTATGGTGTACCAACAATTATACAATATGGAAAAATCATGTTGTATATTTGGGGGAATATATAAATTTAAAATCAATAATTAACAAATGTTTCAACTATCACAAAATTCCAATTGATTGTGTACCAGTCTATAATAATATCCCTTATTTTCCAGAAGTTCATCATGGGAACCTTGCTCTACAACATGTCCCTTATCCATGAATACAATATTGTCCGCATCCCTAACAGTACTGAGTCTGTGCGCTATTATGACAACAGTACGTCCATTATAAAAATTACGCAAATTCTGCATTATTGTACGCTCCGTATTTGCATCAAGCGATGAAGTAGCCTCATCAAAGAATATGAATTCCGGATCCTTATATACAGCACGAGCAATGAAAATGCGCTGCTTCTCACCGCCACTCAGATCTACTCCGGTCTCGCCAATCCTTGTGTTATATCCCATTGGTAACGCTTTTATACGATCTTTTATTGCTGCTACTTCTGCTGCATATTCTAATCTTCCGGCATTGGGCTCTACTGCAGAAAAGGCGATATTCTCCGCTACAGAACCACTGAATATACGTCCGTCCTGCATCACCACCCCACATTTGTCACGCCATGTATTCACATCAACATCACACATACGATTGTCATCGATAAAGATGTCGCCTTCGTCAGGATAATAAAACCCTAGCATCAGCTTCAGCAGAGTGGTCTTGCCACTTCCACTGGCTCCCACTATGGCAGTAACTTTCCCGACCGGAACATCAAAGTCAATATTCCTCAACACATAAGGACTGGATATTCCCGCATACTTGAATGACACATTTTTAAAACAAATACCCCTGTTTACTTTCTTATCAGCAATACTTATATCTCCGGGCGAAGTTTCCTCCGGCCTTTCGTAAATATCATTTATACGACCATACGACAACTTGGCATCCTGAACATTCTGAGAGAAGCCTATCAATTGTCCGACAGGACCAGACAGCTGACCAAGAAGAAAACTTATCATCATCATGGTACCCATGGTCATATCATCCTCTATCACAAGCAGAGAACAATAAGCCGTAAGCGTGATGTCACGCAGTCTTCCGAACAATCCCGCACCATTTGACATGTAGTAATTCAGATATACCGACTTTATCGTTAGCCGGTTCATCTTGTCTTCAAGCCTGCGCCAGACCGAAATGCGTGCCTGTTGGGCGTTATTTATCTTTATCTCCGACATGCCCATTATCATTTCATATATCGTATTGTGACGCTCCGAGCCTATTGAAAAACTGGCGTAATCAATATACTTACGTTTCACCATGAAATAATTGTTATATACAAACGACACAATGGAGAAAAACATGAATATGAGAAATGTCACATAATTATAATGAAGCAACAGAGCCGAGAACACGATGACATTAAGGATTGCAAACACTATCGACATCATATTTCCTGTAATAAATGACTCGATACGGCTCAAATCCGATAATCTCTGCATGAGGTCTGATCTTAATCCTATATCAAAATATTTCATCGGCAGATTTATTATCTTTGAAAAATATCCTGCCGTAAACTTCATGTTTATCTTTATATTCATTTTCGTTGATATAAGATTGGAGATATTACCTGTAATCATAAATCCGAGAAAGAACATAAACTGCGCTGCGAGCATCATCCACACTATGTTTATATTCTTTTTCATTATACCCTCATCTATTGTTGTTTTCAGTAACAATGGCATCGCCCAGTTTGTGACAACCACAATCAATGTGAGAAATGCTATACACAGCAGATTCTTACGATGGTTTACAAAAATATCCTTCATCGTCCTGCACACAAGTCTGTGAGTGGTATCCTTGTCACATTCTTCCACTCCGACACTTCCGAATCTATCATCTGGAGCCATCACCACCGCAACACCTCTGGCATTCATCATCCAACGGTCGATAATGTTCTCCTCATTCATCTTCACCCTACCGTAATCAGGATCGACTATCGCATATTCCTTTACACCACGTCTATCACGTATTCTTTCAAGAATCACAAAATGTCCTTTCTTCAGATACAATATGGCCGGCAAAGGCATACGTTGTGTTTCTTTTATATCCACCGTGACAGTTCCTGTCTCAAAGCCAAGCGTATCAAGACAATGTGTCACATCACGCAGAGATATTCCCATACGCGTCATGTCACAATATCGTTTTATCGTCTTCAATGGATATTTCATTCCATAATATGCCGTTATCATCTGTATGCAGGCAGGACCGCAGTCATTGGCTTCTATCTGGCGGTATAACGGCACACGATGCTTCTGCTTCAATTGTCTGTGTACACTTTTGCTGGCATTCATCTTATTATGTTTATTCACTAAAAAACGACGGCAGGGCGTTTTAACCCTGTCGTCTTGTTTATTAAAAGTCTATATCTTTTTCTTCGGGAATATGTTGAAACGGTATATGGCGTGTATGAGCACGTAGCGTGGCGGGGTGTTGTAATAGCGTTCCACACGGCCCTGGGTGTTGATTGTACGTTCCACTTTCTTCAATTGATGGAGTATGTCGAAAGCGTCAGCGCGAAGTGTGAGCTTGCCTTTCAGCAAAGATCGCGTCAGACGGGCGTTCCACACGAAGTTGTCGTCGTTCATCGAAGTGTCCTCATAGCCGCGGCGGCTATAGACTGTGAAATCCGTATCGAGTTTAAAGTTCCACGGAAGTGACACCATACTGGTCAGACCGTAGTTATAATTGTATGCGTTGATGGTTGTGAAATTATCAAGGTCGCCATTGGAACTGGTCCATGCGAACGAACCTTTCATACCTACAGAATGTTTACCAAGGCTATAATCAAAGTTAAGATCCTCTGAAAGTACAGACGTTCTGACTGTACTTTTCTGCGGTGCGGAAGTAAGTTCGTCACCAATCATGTCAACACTGTTGATATATCTCCACGAAGTGGATGAGTTGAAATATAGGCGTTTCTTCTTGTCAACCGGACCATTTGCATTGAGATTCATATTTATATTTCTGTTGCCGTCAACATTATAGAAAGAATATTCGCGGCGGCCGGTGGCGCGATCGTACACATAGCCCATGGCAATATCGTTGAAGCTTGTGGAGAATGTGACCGAAGCACTATACGAAGTACTACGTTTTCTGTTGATGAAATTGAGACTGAAATTATGCGTCCGCTTATTCTTCAGGTCTTTATTTCCATAATTGGTTGTCACCATGGGATCGGCATCATCTACAAAACCTACAGAATAGAGCATCTCCGGGGTTCTGTTCTCCATATAATATTTAAACTCTATACCACATTTCACATCCTTGGTGTACCACTTCATTTCTATACTTGGATTGAGAAACGGCGTAGTACGTGTGAACGCTGTGTCTATAACCGCGCGACTATATTTAAATCGTTCGGTTTGCAAAGATAACGTCAGTATCGGGAATATATTCATACTTGACTTATCATTGTCAAAAACAGAGAACATACCGCTCACACCTAAGTCATTATTGTTCACATGCAATGAAGAATTGTAACTGTTACGACTGTCAATAGTAGCGAGATACTCTCTGACAGAAGGAAGTGTACCTAAAGGATGTTCCGTGTCCAGTCCCCACCCATCAATGTTTTCAAGCCGATACAGTTTATCTTCTGATTTTCTATAACCGGATCTCAGTTTATACGTGAAACTGACAGATGCTTTTCCTGAAAGCCCGAGATGATAATCCGTCATAAAGTTCAGATTATATCCACGAGATGGGATTTTGTCGTTGTATCTGTTCATAAATTCAGTGGAGCCATCACCTGAATAGAAGTCCATGCGCCGGTGTGTGAAGCCTTTTGCATCTTCCCCGAATATTTCTCCATTCAAATCAAATACAATATAATCACTATTATGACGTGCCCTTATAAAAGAACGCGCGCCGAGTTTTGCATTATAGTTTTTTCTGTCACTAAAGCTGTTTTCTATCTGTCTGTTTATAAGACGCAAACGAAGTTCTTCGGATAACACGGGAGAAGACAATAACGATATGAAGTCGTTAAAACCGTTCCATGTTTCGGTTGATGTTGCAGAAACATCTGACAGATCATTGCGCAGTCTGCTGTAGGAAGCAGACTGTGTCAGGTCTATTCTTACACGTGAGCCAACACCTCCAGGATTGATTGTAAGCTTGTTGTATGTTCTTAAGAACATGTTGCTTATATCAGAATACTGCGACATCCGGTCGTAAATATCTCCATCTGATAGAAAATTCGTACGGAACGTGTTTACCGTCTGATGATTGTCGTAACGGTCGAAAGTGGCGTTGCCGTAATACATAAACTTATTATCGCGATCGTCCACAACCACATCAATACCAGCTTTCTTTGAAGTGAGTCGTCCGTAAGGCGTTTTGTCAGGAGTCCAATCGTTGGTATTAGGCGTGGTGAAGTCGTTTATATTGTTCATATTGCCGAACATAGACACACGAGAATGATCGGTGGAACGTATGGCGAGCAGACGAGCCATGTACAGTTTTTCATTTGCTATGCCCGCATCTATGCTACCCATCCAACCTATGTTGTACTGCTTCTTAAGGTAGACATCCATCACCAGCTGCTTGTCGTTCATGTCGCGTCCCATAAATTCACTCAAGGATCCGTCTTTATCATACACTTTCACGGTTTTAACGGTATATGCAGGCAGATTGTCGAGCATTATTCTGTTATTACCTTTAAAGAAGTCCTTGCCGTTGAGCAGAAGACTCTCCACAAAGCGTCCGTTCACATATATGCGACCATCAGACTTTAGCTCTGCGCCGGGAAACTGTTTTATAAGAGCATCAAGCATAGAGCCCTCGGCCAACTGAAAAGCGTCGGCATTATAGACAAGCGTGTCACCCTTGTTATAGAACTTCACCTTTGTAGCTGTCACCACGACCTCACCTATGGCATGAACCTTTGTTCGCTGCATATATATTGCAGGAAGGAAACTACTTGATTCACGCTTATAGGATTCGTCTATACTAATCCAAGTGTACTTTGTATCATAACCGTCTGCTTCTGTTTTGACAATATAATCACCAAAGCCGACTCTAAAACAGAAAAGATCTTTCGCGTTATTATAACCAAAATTATTAATGCAGGAATCGATGACTATACTGTCAGGTAACATCAGCGTGACCTTTATGTTTTTCAGGCTTACACGCGTGACTTTATCTTCTACCGATGCATATATGCTTATCTTATGTTCACTTTTTTTCTGAGAAAAAACATTATATGAACATAAAACAAATATTAACATTAAATATACAGCTTTCATAATCATACCTTTCTATTCACATATAATAATTCTGACTAAAGTCACTACGATAAAAATAATGTTACAAAGACATTATCTCTCCTTATCTCGAACAACAACATACTTATAAAATCTGTCAAGGATTATATTATCCTTTTCCAATTCACTACGTTTTTTCGGACATATATCGTTGATTTCTTCCATTGACAGTTGTGCACATCCACCTCCACAAATTGGGAAAATACGGCATTCTTTACAAACCTTCTTATTGAACTTTGAACAAATCCTATCAGTAATAAGAGTATCATCATTCCAAATAATGTCACCACTTTCTGACAAATAACCAAGACGATTTTCTGAAGTAAAATCACGTGCTGTACATTTATAGACATCTCCATTATAATTCACGACACATTCATTTTTCAAATCTGCATAGCACGGATTTATAAACGTATTTACATGTTCAAAATGTCCAGAAACACATCTTCTTCCGAATTCTTTTCTAAATTCCTCTATTGTACAATCAAGAATCTTGTTTTCGTCCTCTATAAATCCATCTTCTTGCCAAACCTGTTGAAAATCAAAATGTATAAAGTTGCGCACGTCATCAGAAAAGTGCTTAAAATCATCAATAATATAAATTAAAGAACTTATATTCTCTTTAGTATAATTTATTCTTACATTTACATTTATACAATTCTCTGCAAGTTTCTTTATATTGTTTATTATTCTTTCATAAGAACCTCGTCCTGATGCAGAAAATCGAACCTTATCATGTCTTTCCTTATTACCATCTAATGTTATTTGAAATGATTTTTGTTCTTTTCCTTCCATTAAATGTTCTAAGACCTTATCATTAACTAAAAAGCCATTTGAAGTAAAATGTAAACTTACTGTTACATCCTTATATAGCAAAATTAATGACCTTATTCCATCAATAACCGGACGAACGACCTTTTCATAATATAATAAAGGCTCACCACCAAAAAATGAGATATGTATATTTTTTATACCACTTTCACATTTCTTCTCGAAAAATTTATTTATACATTTTATTGTATCCTGTGACATGATAGTATTTGGTTTGTGACTTTCGTAACAATACCAACAGCTAAAGTTACAATTTGTCGTCGGATTAATAATAATATTATAACTCTTATTATTAGTACAATATTTTTTTCCGATAGAAGCAACATACTCACTCTCATCTTTTGATTTATCTACCAAAAAGCCACCTTCCTTAAGTTGATGATAAAATGCAGGTACTATAGTATGCACCTCATCCGGATTCTTGCTCAAAAAAGAACCCATACCTTTTGTGTATATAATAAATTTATCAGAAACTGCATTATATAACATTGCAGTCTTTGAAGTTAGAGGAATAGATGAATTATATATACTAAATTTCATATTATCACAATTACATATTATACAGCATATATGGACGGAAATATTTATCCGTCCACATAAAATAAATCAAGAATTACTTAAATATCAAAACCAGGGAACCCCATAAGATCCATTAGTTTTCCAGCTTTAGTACAATTTGTTGCATTTACACAATTTGTTTCATTTACATTACACTTGTTATTTGCACCTGTACAATTTCCCGTATTACTACAATTAACATTATCACTATTTTTACAGGAGACAGTATTTGTACAGGCACCATTAGAAGTATAATCACAACATTTGTTGGTAGTAGCACGAGCTTCTATTCCATTTCCTCCTGATAACAATAAAGACTGTTGTTCACCATTTAGTTTACTTGATTCAAGTTCAAGTATAAAGTCTTTAATTACACTAAGTTCTTTCTTCATAATTTTTAAATTATTAAAATTAATTAATATATATACTAAATATATCATCTTAAAATTTTCATTGTTTCTCATTAATTATTAAATAAAATAGTTCTATCAGTTCATCAGCATAGCTGTCATAACAAAAGTTGTATCTTTTATTCCATGCATTCTCTCTCCTTTTCTCATTTTCTTTCTTATCGGAAAATTTTTCAGAAAGGAAGTCAAATGTCTTTATCTTTATCGCCATTCCAAGACTTTCAAGATACTCCTGATGATGGACAATATGTCCTGTATTATCGTGCATTATCATAGGAAGTCCGGCCATAGCATACGTAGACATACGTGCCGGAGAATTTATATCCGACCAGTTGGCGCGCATCAGATCTCCTTGATTACAACTTTCATAATAGTGAAGCCATCCTGCATCATATTGTGAGAACTCGCTAACCCAGTCTTCTGTAGGACAGTTAGGATGTATATGTACGTACCCAGGTACTAAGGCTGATGCCTCATCAATCATTTTCTGAGAAGCGTTATAGTTAACATCTCCATATATGTGAAGATGAATATGCTGATTGCCCATAGTCTCAATATCCTCACTGCTCATACCGAAGACACGGCCGGCAAGAACAGTATGTATTTCACCGTCTTTATCAGATAATAACGGACTACGCTCACCATCAAACCAATGTTTTGAAGGTAAGTCGCCGTCCACGATGACTGTGTGCGTGGTACGTTTGCGCAGGAACAGATCAAACCATTCCTGCATGCGGCGATTAGTATATACAATTCCATCCGACTGCTCGAAAAGATCTATTAGCTTATTCCACAGTCCATATGTACGACAGAAAAATGGTCCTTCCTTAAAGTGCCATACAAAAGGTATGTTTTTCGGACGATGCATGAGAACATGATGTGCAAGCTCTACAGCTTTGAAGTTAAGCATGGCATATATCACGTCCGGCTTTATTTCCTTCACACGTTCTTCCCAATGTTCAAATGGTATATCCTCCACATGCCCGAAAGGCAGCGGACCAACAGTGTTATAACACAACGGATTGTTTATCCACAAGCCATAGAGTTTATGTCCACGCTCCTCAAAGGCGAGTATGCGCTCAGGATTGAACGCGAGCTCACCTACGAGAAGAATTTTCAATCCATTATTATCAAAATATGTCTGTTTACCATGCTCACGCAGTTTGGAATAATGTTCTATCTCATCGACAATATTTCCCACTGAAGAATGATAGCGCAACGGTTCTTTCACACCATAATAAGTTTTATACATGTAAATACCGCCACCTATGCGATCGTTGAGTATATTATGGCGCTGATACATGTGACAGAACCATTCGCACGTCACCATATCTGTATGCACCTTCTTTTGATTGTTTTTAAGAAATGTGCTCCAAAACATACGGTTAAGGTCATCTGTAACAAGTTCACCACGTTCTATCCAACGATCGGCAGTCTTGCGGTGCATCACCTGCACAAGCTGAAGAGTCTGACCATCTATACACCCTTTACACTGCTGGGTACTATGTTCACCACCATGATTACCTATGTTATGCACAATGCCTGAATAGACAAAATCGGCATCTTCGGAAACAATCTTGTCGTACATTGTTTGAAGATGATTCTCGAAATATATATCATCAGCAGGAAGATAGGCGATATATTTACCGTCCGCCATATCAATAGCCATATTCAGGCACCCCCCCAATCCTTTGTTCTCCGCATTACGTATATAAGAAATGCGTTTGTCTGAAAGAAAATAGGAAACGGCATCATACAGATTATCTTTACTTCCATCATCCACAATAATAAGCTGCCATCTATTAAATGTCTGTCTTAAAAGACTTTGTATCGCACACCTTATATAATTGGCATTATTGTACGACGGTATTATAACCGATATATCAACAATTATATTTTCCATAAATTATTATTTATCTGACCAAAACGAAACTTGTTTTTCAGTAATTGTATGTATTGTTCGGTAGGTTAATATACTGTTTCTCAATCAAATTTAAGGTAATCAGAATTTTGGGACAAAAAGTCATAGCATGAAACACTCACTTCCAGAAGCATACTTGTGAGAACCGGATGTAATTTTAAGCCAAGTATAAAACCGTCAAAGACTCTGTTACTATACCGTAATCAGTCTTTACATAATTCATCCACTTCTTTTTTAATAAGCTAACGTAACAATATGACACAGAAACTTCGTGTCTCACGCTATTCCTTTCTGCCACTAACTTAAACCTATCATTCCATAGAAACAAATATCGTCTCTTACCAATCTTATTTCATATTCTCCTGACAAATATTCCGGCAATTCTATTATATCTGTACCAAATTCTACATATTCACTATACACTTCCTCTCCATTAGCAGAAACCAATGACAGCATACAGCCATAGCAACCATGCATCAGATATAACATATCTCCTTTGATACTTATAACAGGTTTAACCACAGGAATTTTTTCAACACCTTCATTATAATTATTTCCTGGGTCAATATATTTTATATTCAAATCAATGTTTACGAATATTGAGTCAGAAATAACAGGAGACGCAAATATTGGAGTAAACAGCACGGTGCATAAAATGAAAATAAGTGTTATTCGTTTTCTCATAAATTAAAAAATAAATAATTATCGATTAAAAATTGGTTATAGAACAGATTTTGCTGTTTGCAAATATAATCCTTCTGACAAACTAAACGGAAGAAAACATTCATCAATCATACACACCTGCATGAAATTATATAATATAAAATGCTGGTTTACAAATATTTACAATAAATATTACACAGATATGTGTAATTAAATATTTCAACATCATGATACCATATTATGACACATTCACGAATATATACATAAAAGCACCGGCTATTCATTAAACAAAAAGTATCCTGAAAAAAGAGTATAAAATGCTTTTGCGCATACATGCAGAGAAATGGCATACGTGTATAAACATACAATAAGCATCATGCATATTTAAAGATTTATTCCGGTATGAAATTTGCAAGTAAAAAGTAATTGCTGTCATATACAGTCAACTCAATTATAATAAACGTGAAATCATGAGACTCACAGTTCAAGACTGAGGGCAGCCAGAATGACATCGTCCATGTCGTAGTACCGATACTCTCCAAGCCTACCACCAAATATGATATTTGGAAAAATACAGGAAGCAGCATCACGATATTTGGCATAAAGACGATTATTGCGTAAATTGTTGACAGGATAATAAGCATCACATCCCGGATGCCACACAGAAGGATATTCGCGTGTGATAATTGTATATGGCAGACGTTCCTGCATTAGATTAAAATGTTTATGTTCGATTGTCCGCGTGTAAGGCACAACCGACGAAGTCTCATTTATCACAGCCATCCCCTGATAATCGGAAACTTCTACACGTTCTGTACGAAACTCCAGACCACGATAGTCCAACGATCCGAAACAATAGTCCATCAGTTCATCTATCATCCCTGTATATATAATTCTGCGGGCACGACCAAGCCAATAATACCTTTCCTTACAAAAATCCACACCTGTGATAAATTCCACCCCATCAAGCATCCGTCTGATCATGGCATGATAGCCATTTACAGGAATGCCCTGAAACCTGTCACTGAAATAGCGGCTATCGAACGTAGTCCTTACCGGAAGGCGTTCAATTATCTCAGCAGGCAATTCTGTAGCCGCACATCCCCATTGCTTCTCCGTATAACCTTTCACAAGTAATTCATATACGGTACGACCTATAAGACTTACAGCCTTCTGTTCAAGATTTTTTGGACAAGAATAAAACTCATTACGTCGTTCGGCTGTTATTATATCTGAAATGTCATGAGGACGCTTAGCACCGAAAATTTCATGAAATGTCATAAGATTCACAGGCATATGATAGTATCTTCCGTCAATATGTGCAAGAACTGTATGTATGTAATTATTAAAATCTGAAAAGTGTTGCACAAATGACCACACATGTTCATTGTCGGTATGGAAAATGTGCGCGCCATACAAATGCACATTTATGCCGTCTATCATTTTGTCACGTACATTACCCCCTATATCGTCACGCCTTTCAAGCACCAGACATTTCAACCCTTTTTGCCTGGCACGGTATGCTGTTACCGCCCCATACAGACCACTGCCCACAATAATAATGTCATAATCAAATGAATCCATATATTAAAGCTTTTATTATCACAAATAAAAAATATATTTCATTATTTTTTAGACCCATCACATACCATTACAGCACTGTCCGTTCCTTACTTGATTTTCAGTTTTTGCAGTCTCTTATATTACGGTCAAGCTCCGAAGTGCGGGACGATCCGAACAGTTTCAGGTTCAGCCGGCGACGGATGTTGCTCAGATTCTGAGGAGAGATGTCAAGAAGACAGGATATCTCGGAAGAAAGGAAATGGAGCTTTATGAGGATGGCTACCTTTTTCTCGTTCTGACTCAGACTGTTGGAACCAAGGTTGTTGATGAACGAAAGGAAGCGGGGATAGCGATTTTCCACATATGTGTTGAGACGCGACCAGTCTTTCTGACCGGCGCTACGGCCGTGGGCGGCCTGGTCGTGAAGATTCTTTATCAGGTCCGACTCCATGAGTTTCTGGAGTGAGGCCCAGTCTGCATCGGTGGAGGACATGTCCTGCATCTTGTCCAACTCTGCACGGAGACGACGGCCGGAGGCCTCGAGCTCTGAAGCAAGACGGCTGTTCTCACCTAAAGCGGCGGAAAGCTCACGGGAGATCTCACCGGAACGATGAAGGAGATCGGAATACATACGGTTCTTCTCAAGAAGCAGAGACTTCATGCGGAAGGAACGGCGGCGGTGCCACATATACAATTCGAGAACAACTATAAGGCTTATGACAGAAAGAAAGACTATCATGAGTCGGAGCTCCGACACCTCACGCTCACGGAGCTCGGCCTGCTGACGGTTGCGGGTGTAACGGTAGAGCGACTGCACACGCTGGGCTTCGCTTGAGGTGAGGCGGAGCCACGAACTGTCGTTGGCGTCGCAATAAAGACGGGCGTAATGGAATACTGAATCCGAATTACGGCGTGAGCGATATACCGAAAGAAGTCCGCGATAGGCCGCTTCTTTCTCATCGCGAGCACTGCCTGTCAGCATCTTTCTGAAATAATATTCGGCAGAATCGACACGGTTGCTGGCCAAAAGAGACAGACCTTTATAATAGTAATATAGTTCTAAGCCAGGTTTTACATTCCCGGGAGATGAAAAGATATCTCCATATTTTTCATATTTATGTAGACATGCCTCTGCATTTTTTATGTCTCCACGTTTAAGATAAATATCTATCTGGATAAATATTGCACGAGCTGCCTTATCCTTATAGCCACTATTCAAATATGCTGACGATGCAGAATCACTGATTTGCATAACCTTATTATAATCATTTAAAGCATAATAAATTCTCACAGTATTTTCAAAAGCACTTATTGCCATTCGAATATTATGAGCTCTCTTACCGCAGTACTCAGCCTTATGCCACATATCTAATTCTTCATCTATAAGTTTCTGGGAATGCAATACAATAGCAGATTGAGCATATATTTTATTTAAAATTGAATAATCGCAATCCTCAGCAGTCGTATCCGCGCATGCTGCAGCTTTCTGATAATATTCTAGTGCCGCCGGTGCCTCGCCGAGATCACGATATACACATCCGAGAAGATACCAGGCCATCATCTTCTCATTGGGTGTACCGTGATGGGAATAATATGCAGCAACCTCCTTCATGGTGCTGTCACTACGGAAATATACATTCGACTTGTTCATCGCCTTGGCACGTAGCAGTTCGTAACGCATACGACGTGATTTGGACAGGTAAGGAACATGAGGGGACATACTGTCGAGCATGCGCAACGCGGAAGGAGCCGAATCCATGTCTATTTCCATAAGGCTGTCGGCACGTACCATAATTATATCAAAACTGTTGTCGCCGCCTTTGCAACATAACATCAGAAAAAATAAAGGTAGAAGATACAGGAGTTTTCTCATCGGAAAGCTATGCGGTACAGAAAAGAATTTGTCAGGTTAAAAAACAAATCTGAAGATATATCGCTACAAAATAAACATATATATATAAAATATCAAAAACCGACAAGACATGACATCCAAAGATGCTCAGTCTGTGTCGGTCTATGATTTCTTAAATCTCACTCGTACTTAATACTCATCCTCGTTGAAGAGGAAATCTTCTTTAGTGGGATAATCTGGCCATATATCCTCTATGCTCTCATATACATCACCTTCATCTTCTATTTCCTGCAAGTTTTCAAGAACTTCCAATGGTGCGCCGGAACGCATGGCATAATCTATGAGCTCATCTTTGGTTGCGGGCCATGGTGCATCCTCAAGTTTAGAAGCCAATTCAAGTGTCCAATACATAATCTTTCTTTTTATATTAGGTTTTCTTATGTACGCACAAAAATAATAAAATTTACGCTATTTGCAAGAAATAGTGAAAGTTTTTTCTGCTGTATGACTAATAAAGTTTAAATTTCTTGCTAAAACAAACAGATAATCAGATAATCTGTTCATATAAGCCGACACCGCACTATCAATAGTATATTTTTCGGCCATTGAGAGCATACGGCGCTCAGCACGGCGGCTTATAGCGCGACAAACATGACACGTAGCGGCAGAGGGCGTTCCGCCTGGAATGATGAACGAATGGAGCGGAGGCAATGAGCTCTGGATGCGGTCTATCTCGCTTTCAAGACGGGCTATGTCTGACGTGGTGACTGTTTCAGCTGTCGAGGTGCCTGCAAATATGCTTCCAATACGAAAAAGCTGGATCTGTATTTCTGCAATAAAATCCTTATCCGGCCCTTCACTCATAAGGGATGAAAGCAGACCGAGGTATGAATTCAATTCATCCATCACTCCATAGAATTCAATACGTTCATCGGTTTTGGTTGTACGTGTGCCTCCAGGCAGGGATGTGGTCCCATTGTCACCGGTACGGGTATAGATTTTCATTTTCTGGTTTTAGAAATTGACTATATAATTTTGTTTGATACGTTTGTCGAAGAATAATATGCCGCAATAATAGAGATCGAACGTCACACCTGTGCGTGCGTCATCCCTTAACTGTTTCCATGTATTACGTGCCTCACGGTTGTGCTTTATTCCGTCAAGTATCATTATGGCATTATCCGGCATATTGTCGATAAGTGAGAGCGGTATGTCACGAGATTCGTCATACAGATTCACCCGAAGAAGTATCGGTATCGGAATGTCATCGGGGTTCTTACAACAGAAGTCCCGGATACTGTCAATATTCAATATATCCGTTTTGCGGCATCCTGCTTTGACATATCTGTGGAGTAGCGGATCTTTCTTTCCGATACTGATAAAGGTCTGTGGCTGCAGGAAATTGGCTATCCGGAAATACAGCTTATACAATTTCTCGTCAATGAAACTGGTATCAGGAAATTCCTTTCGCAGATCATCGTATGCATAATATGGATAATGTTCATTCACCACATATCGTATGAAACGATATGCGGAGGGCGACTGGACTCCGAAACCACGACAATGAGTGATACGGCTCAGCCATGTCAACACCTCACGAAATCTATAATTATGCCGTATATGCACAGATATATATGATTATGTATTTTATCAAACCATTAGAAAGGGCCAAAGCCCGACACACACAGACTGTAAATAATCTGTCATGCCTTAACACATCTTGTGCAAAGATACAATTAAATCGCGGAAAAGCAATAATCGCAATAGTTTATATCGACATACATCGAGGACAAACTGTATTATGTAAATAATGTATATATTGATTTTCTATGTCCTCCTTATTTTGTACATGCAAGTGTCTTTTATTTTAATGGAAAACAAATACAGTCGCAACATGGCAGAAACGTTTTTATACTTAAATAAAAACTCATGGCATAATGCCTACCTCATTCAAAAGCATTGAACAACGGCGTCCTTCACTCAAGAATCATTCCTGCAGATACCATATATTTATCATATGTATATTTTGTAACAGTACATAAGCGGTATCGACAACCATTCGTACCCAAACAGACAGCTCCTATATCATACATGCAGACGCATTCCGCAACACATCATAACAGGTGTACGCAAGAAAGAAAACAAAACTACTCGGATCCGATACAGGCATATTTGTCACATAAATCCTTGCCTGCCGCCCAAAAGTCAATATCGCATTACAAAACAGCCCGAATGAGCACCCGATAAAGTCCATTTCATGCTCTGAAACAGTACATATCATGCCCTGAAACAGCCCATATCAGGAGTCAATATGCACCATTCCGCAGCTCAATAAAGCCTGTTCCGCAAGCGCTCTGACACACAACGGCATAAAAAGACGTAAAAAGCGGCAAATTATAATTTTATGTCTGTCTCACACAGAAATAAAATTATACATAATATTCCACAGACAAACACACATACATATATTATTATAATAGGTGGTAGGAAGTATAAATGACCGGACGCGGAACTGTACAATGACCGCGGCCTCCTGCACCAATAATAAATATATAACAAAAAAAGAGAG